>NZ_JBWKFN010000024.1:53705-156597 GCF_056434245.1 Streptomyces sp. NPDC044064 | reverse complement strand
ACCCACGGATGGTCCGGGGAACACTGCAGCGCGAAGTCCAGGGCCACCTCCAGGCCCAACTCCCGTGCCCGGCCCACGAAGTGGTCGAAGTCCTCCAGTGTGCCCAGAGCGGGGTGGACGGCGTCGTGCCCGCCCTCCGGGGAGCCGATCGCCCAGGGCACCCCGACATCGTCGGGACGGGCGGTGAGGGTGTTGTTGCGGCCCTTGCGGAACGTCGTGCCGATCGGATGGACCGGCGGGAGATAGACGACGTCGAAGCCCATCTCCGCGATCGCCCTCAGCCGCCGGGCAGCGGTACGGAAGGTGCCGTGCGGCTGCTCCGCCGTGCCCTCCGAACGCGGGAAGAACTCGTACCACGAACCGAACAGGGCCCGCTCCCGCTCCACCAGCAGCGGCATCGCGTCCGACGCGGTCACCAACTCCCGCAACGGATACCGCGACAGCACCGCCTCCACCTCGGGCGCCAGGGCCGCCGCGAGCCGCCAGGCGGCCGGGCGGTCCTCCGCCTGCAGCGCTGCGGCGGCCGCCAGGACCACGTCCCGCTGCCCCTCGGGCACTCCGGCGGCCGCCCGCTCGTACAGCCGAGCGCCCTCGTCCAGGACCAGGCCGGTGTCGATGCCCGCCGGGATCTTGATCTGTGCGTGGTGCCGCCAGGTGCCGACCGGGTCCGACCAGGCCTCGACCGTGTAGGTCCAGCGGCCGGGCTCGTCCGGGGTGACGGTGGCGCCCAGACGGTCGGTGCCCGGGGCGAGTTCACGCATCGGGGTCCAGGGGCCCGGGCGGCCCTCGGGATCCCGCAGGACGACGTTCGCGGCGACGGCGTCGTGGCCCTCGCGGAACACGGTGGCCGACACCTCGAACGACTCACCGGCCACCGCCTTGGCGGGCCTGCGCCCGTGCTGGACCACCGGGCGCACGTCGAGGACGGGAATTCGGCCGAGAACGGTCGGTTCCGGCGGGGCGGGAAGCTGCTGCCTGGGCGGGGCCGGGGCCTCCTCGCGAAGTTCCTCGGCGGGCTTTCCGGTTTTCTTGCCAGAAGTTTTCCTTCCGGCCGCCTTGCTGGGTGTCGAGGGTGCTGACGAGTGGTGCGTGGCGGGCATGACCGCTCCTGTCCGCTTCAACGTGGGTGTGGGCGGATGGCTGTGGGGAGGTGGGTCCTGCAGGTGAGACGTGGTGCTGCTGTGGGACGTACCGGAGGAGCCTTCCCACCCTATTCGGGTGGGCAATCCGGCACTTTGTTAACTACTCACGCGTATGTCTACGCACAAGACCGGCCCCTTTCCCGGTTTCCCGCCAGGGCGGCCATTACGCCACCGCCGCGTCCCGACACCCGCGCCCGCCACGTCCCCACCGACGCCCCGGTAACCACTAACGTCGACCCTGACGACGAGACGTACGGCGCCGTGCGTCTCACCCCGTAACGCGTCCGAGGTGGAATGTGAAGGCGATCCGTCGGTTCACCGTCCGTCCCGTTCTCCCCGAACCCCTCCGGCCGCTGAGCGACCTGGCGCGCAATCTGCGCTGGTCCTGGCATGTGGAAACGCGCGACCTGTTCCAGTCCGTCGACCCCGAACGCTGGGCCGCCGCCGGGGGCGACCCGGTGCGGCTGCTGGGCGGGGTGCGCCCGGCCCGGCTCACCGAGCTGGCCGGGGACCGGCGGTTCCTGCGCCGGCTGCGCGCGGCCGTCGACGACCTCAACGACTATGTGACCGGCGACCGCTGGTACCAGCAGCAGGACGACGGACTGCCCGCCGCCGTCGCCTACTTCTCGCCCGAGTTCGGCATCACGGCCGCGCTGCCCCAGTACTCCGGCGGCCTCGGCATCCTCGCCGGCGACCACCTCAAGGCGGCCAGCGACCTCGGGGTCCCGCTGATCGGTGTCGGCCTGCTCTACCGGCACGGGTACTTCCGCCAGACCCTGTCCCGGGACGGCTGGCAGCAGGAGCACTACCCGGTGCTCGACCCCCATGAGCTGCCCGTCAGCCTGCTGAAGGAGGCCGACGGCAGCCCCGCCCGGCTCTCCCTCGCGCTGCCCGGCGGCCGGGCGCTGCACGCCCGGATCTGGCTGGCCCAGGTGGGCCGGGTGCCGCTGCTGATGCTCGACTCGGACGTGGAGGAGAACGACCCCGGCGAACGCGGGGTGACCGACCGGCTGTACGGCGGCGGCAGCGAGCACCGGCTGCTGCAGGAGATGCTGCTGGGGATAGGGGGTGTCCGGGCCGTGCGGACGTACTGCCGGCTCACCGGGCACCCGGAACCCGAGGTGTTCCACACCAACGAGGGACACGCCGGCTTCCTGGGGCTGGAGCGGATCGCCGAACTGGGCGACCGGGGACTCGACTTCGACTCGGCGCTGGAGGCCGTGCGCGGCGGCACGGTGTTCACCACGCACACCCCCGTCCCGGCCGGGATCGACCGGTTCGACCGGGAACTGGTCGCCCGGCACTTCGGGGTGGACGGCGAGCTCCCGCGCATCGACGTCCAGCGGATCCTTGCGCTCGGCATGGAGACCTACCCGGGCGGCGAGCCGAACCTGTTCAACATGGCCGTGATGGGGCTCAGGCTGGCCCAGCGGGCGAACGGGGTCTCGCTGCTGCACGGGCAGGTCAGCCGGGAGATGTTCGCGGGACTGTGGCCGGGATTCGACCCCGAGGAGGTGCCGATCACCTCCGTGACCAACGGGGTGCACGCCCCGACCTGGGTCGCCCCCGAAGTGCTCCGGCTGGGCGCCCGGGAGATCGGCGCCCAGCGGGCCGAGGACGCGCTGAGCGTCGGCGGCTCCGAGCGCTGGGACTCGGTCGCGGACATCGCGGACCAGGAGGTCTGGGAGCTGCGCCGTACCCTGCGCGAACAGCTGGTGGTGGAGGTGCGGGAGCGGCTGCGCGCCTCGTGGCGCCAGCGCGGCGCCGGGGACGCGGAGCTGGGCTGGATCGACGGTGTGCTCGACCCCGGGGTGCTGACGATCGGGTTCGCGCGGCGCGTGCCGTCGTACAAGCGGCTCACGCTGATGCTGCGCGACCGGGACCGGCTGATGGAGCTGCTGCTGCACCCGGAGCGGCCGGTCCAGATCGTCGTCGCGGGCAAGGCGCACCCGGCGGACGACGGCGGCAAGCGGCTGGTGCAGGAGCTGGTGCGGTTCGCCGACGACCCGCGCGTGCGGCACCGGATCGTCTTCCTGCCCGACTACGGCATGGCGATGGCCCAGAAGCTCTACCCCGGCTGCGACGTCTGGCTGAACAACCCGCTGCGCCCGCTGGAGGCCTGTGGCACCTCCGGGATGAAGGCCGCGCTCAACGGCTGCCTCAACCTCTCGGTGCTGGACGGCTGGTGGGACGAGTGGTTCCAGCCGGACTTCGGCTGGGCCGTGCCGACCGCCGACGGCGTGGGCACCGACCCGGACCGCCGTGACGACATCGAGGCCGCGGCCCTGTACGACCTGCTCGAACAGCGGGTCACCCCGCGCTTCTACGAGCGCGGCCGGGGCGGGCTGCCCGACCGCTGGATCGACATGGTCCGCCAGACCCTCACCCTGCTGGGCCCGAAGGTGCTGGCGGGCCGGATGGTCCGCGAGTACGTCGACCGCCTGTACACGCCGGCCGCCCAGTCCCACCGCGCGCTGAGCGAGGACACGGCGCGTGAACTGGCCGCCTGGAAGGCGAGGGTGCGGGCCGCCTGGCCCCGGGTGAGCGTCGACCACGTGGAGACGACGGCCACGACGGCCACCGCGGAACTGGGCTCGACCGTGGGGCTGCGGGTGCGGGTGGGGCTCGGTGACCTCGGACCGGACGACGTGGAGGTGCAGGCGGTCTCCGGCCGGGTCGACGCGCAGGACCGCATCACGGACGCCACGGTGGTGCAGCTGAAGGCGACCGGCGCCCCGGACCTGGAGGGCCGTCGCGTCTACGAGGGCCCGCTCTCCCTGGACCGCACCGGCCCCTACGGCTACACGATCCGCATCCTGCCGGCCCACCGCCTGCTCGCCTCCGGCGCGGAACTGGGTCTGGTGTCCGTGCCGTCGGAGGAGGCGGTGGAGGGGGCGGGGCTGCTGATGCGGTGAGCGTCAGTCCTCCAGCCCCCGGGTGGCCAGCTCCCTCAGCACCTTGCCGCACCTGCGGGCGTAGGCGTGCTGCAGCCCGCGCGTCGCGGCCCCGCCCGCGCGGGCGTACCACTTCTGGGCGCGGCTGAAGGCGGCCACCGTCAGCCAGACGGTGCCGTCGCCGGTGCGGTCGACCACGAAGGCCTCCTCGCCGCACTCGGGGTGGCCTTCCAGGGTGCCGTAGGCCCAGCCGGCCCGGCGGGGCTCGTCGACGGTCCAGACGATGCGGCAGGGGGCCTTGATGAGGCCGGCCAGGGTGACCGTGACGTCGACGTCGGGGGCCGCGCGGTCGGCGGTGGCGTCGATGCCCACGCCGAGCGAGCGGTGCATCTCCCAGGTCAGGACAGCCTCCGCGGCCCGGCGGAAGACCTCAGGGCCCTCGCCGATCCGTATGCGTTCGAACAGCGGGTGGAAGCCGGGCGGGCAGACGGTCAGGTCGTCGCGGGTCGCGCCGACCGGCTCGTAGGTGAAGGGCGCCGAGGACATGGGTCACAAGGGTAGGGCGGTACCCGGGACGCCTTCCGCCCGGGTACCGCCCTGTCTCAAGTGGTGTGTGCGACTAGCTGACGTTGACCGCCGACCAGGCCGCGGCCACCGCCTTGTACTCGGTGCTGGTGGAGCCGTACAGGGCCGCCGCCGCGCTCAGCGTGCCGGTGCGGGCCGCCTTGTAGTTGGTCGTGGACGTGAAGTACGTCGTCAGCGCCTTGTACCAGATCTGCAGCGCCTTGGCGCGGCCGATGCCGGTGACCGTGGAGCCGTTGGACGTCGGCGAGTTGTAGCTCACGCCGTTGATCGTCTTCGCGCCGCTGCCCTCGGACAGCAGGTAGAAGAAGTGGTTCGCGACGCCGGACGAGTAGTGGACGTCCAGGTTGCCGACCGAGGAGGACCAGGAGTCCGCCGAGCCGCCGTCCTTGCTGGGCTTGTCCATGTAGCGCAGCGGGGTGCCGTCGCCGTTGATGTCGATCTTCTCGCCGATGAGGTAGTCACCGGGGTCCGAGGCGTTGTTCGCGTAGAACTCCACACCGGTGCCGAAGATGTCCGAGGTGGCCTCGTTCAGGCCGCCCGACTCGCCCGAGTACTCCAGGCCCGCGGTGTTGGCGGTGACGCCGTGGCTCATCTCGTGACCGGCCACGTCCAGCGAGGTCAGCGGGTCGAGGTTGCTCTCGCCGTCGCCGTAGGTCATGCAGAAGCAGTCGTCGTCCCAGAAGGCGTTGACGTACGAGCTGCCGTAGTGCACGCGGGAGTAGGCGCCGACTCCGTTGTTCTTGATGCCGCTGCGCCCGAAGGTGTTCTTGTAGAAGTCCCAGGTCTCCTGCGCGCCGTAGGCGGCGTCGGCGGCCGCGGTCTGGTCGGTGGAGGAGCTGGAGGCCTTGCCCGTGCCCCAGACGTTGTCCGAGTCGGTGAACAGGGTGCCGGTGCCCGAGCTGGTGCCGTGCTTCAGGTTGTACGTCTTGTGGCCACCACGCGTGGTGTCGTACAGCTGGTACGTCGAGCCCGACAGGTTGGTGTTCAGGCTGACGGTGCCCGAGTACAGCGTCTTGCCGGTGCCGGTGGCGTTCTCGATGCCCTGGTACTCGAAGAGCTTCTTGCCGGTGGCGGCGTCGGTGATGACGTGCAGCTTGTTCGGGGTGCCGTCGTCCTGCAGACCGCCGACGACCGTCTCGTAGGCGAGGACGGGCTTGCCGGAGCCGGCCCAGATCACCTTGCGGGCGCCGTCCGCGGCGGTCTTGGCGGAGCCAAGGGTCTTCGCGGCGCCCAGCGCCTGCTTCTCGGCCTTGGCGGCGGAGATCTGCGGCTTGAGCGAGGCCACCTTGATGGCGGACTTGTTCGCCTTGGTGACGCCCTCGGATCTGCCCGACTTGGCGGTGTGGACGACCAGGTCGCCGCCGAGGACCGGCAGGCCCGCGTAGGTGCGCTCGTAGCGGGTGTGGACGGTGCCGTCGGTGTCCTTGACGACGTCCTTGACGACCAGCTTCTCCTTGGCGCCGAGGCCTATCTCCTGCGCGGTGCCGGCCGCGCCGGCCTGTGCCTTCTGGATCAGGGTGGTACGGGCAGCGGCGGACAGCGAGGCCGGGGCTGCGGCCAGGGGCTTGGCGGCGGCGGACCCGGCCGGGGTCTGGGCACTGGCGCTGGTGGTCAGCCCGGTGGAGAGCAGGGCTCCGGCCGCGACAGCGGTGGCGATGGCCAGAGTGGTGCGCTTGTGACGCGCGTAGAGGGGGCTCACAGAAGCTCCTTCTCGTGGGGGAGTCCGGGCAGTGTGGGGTTACTGGCCGGAGTATGTGGCGTTGCGAAGTTGCTGTGCTGCTGCGGCGGGTGGAGAGAGAGTGACATCAGGGACGCGTACATGTCAGGACCCCTAAGTGATGTTGGCCGGAATTCGACTGTCTGGTTAACGTTTCAGGAATGTAAAACGGGCGCCGCCCGAGGGGGTTGAACCCCCGGACGACGCCCTGTTCCGGTGCTGGTGGGGTGCGGTTTACGGGAACGTCAGCTTCCAGCTGTTGATCGTGCCGACGTCCTGCGCGGCCTGGTCCTGGACCTTCAACTTCCAGGTGCCATTGGCCGATTCGGAGGAGGCGTTGACCGTGTAGGTCTCGTTGACGTTGTCCGCCGAGTCGGAGGACGAGAAGTTCTTCAGGCGGTACGAGGTGCCCGACGGGCCGACCAGGTCGATCACCAGGTCGCCGCGCCAGGTGTGCGTGATGTCCACGCTCACCGAGAGGTTGCTCGGCGCGTTTCCGGTCCTGCCGGAAACGGTGATGTTCGAGGTGACCGCGGGCCCGTTGTCCGGGATCGACACCGGCGAGGTGTTCTCGTACGAGGTGCCGCCGCCCCCGCCGCCACCGGAGCGCGAACCGACCGCCACGCCCGCCCAGGCGTCCTGCACCGCCTTGTACTCGGCGCTGGTGGTGCCGTACAGCTCGCCGGCCGCCGCGAGGGTGCCGGTGCGGGCGCCCGCGTAGTTGGTGGTGGAGGTCCACTTGGTGGTCAGCGCCCGATACCAGATCTGCAGCGCCTTGTCGCGGCCGATGCCGGTGACCGGAAGGCCGTCCGCGGTGGGCGAGTTGTAGGTGACACCGTTGATGACCTTGGTGCCGCTGCCCTCGCTCAGCAGGTAGAAGAAGTGGTTCGCGGGGCCCGACGAGTAGTGCACGTCGATGGACCCGATCCCCGAGTACCAGCTGTCCTTGGACGCGCCGTCCTTGCTGGGCTTGTCCATGTAGCGCAGCGGGGTGCCGTCGCCGTTGATGTCGATCTTCTCGCCGATGAGGTAGTCGCCGACGTCCGAGCTGTTGTTGGCGTAGAACTCCACGCCGGTGCCCATGATGTCGGAGGTGGCCTCGTTGAGGCCCCCGGACTCACCGCTGTAGTTGAGGCCGGCGGTGTTGGAGGTGACGCCGTGGCTCATCTCGTGGCCCGCGACGTCCAGCGAGGTCAGCGGGTCGGCGTTGCCGGAGCCGTCGCCGTAGGTCATGCAGAAGCAGCTGTCGTCCCAGAACGCGTTCACGTACGCGTTGCCGTAGTGCGTCCGGGAGTACGCGCCGACACCGTTGTTCTTGATGCCGCTGCGGCCGAAGGTGTTCTTGTAGAAGTCCCAGGTGACCGCGGCGCCGTAGTGGGCGTCGGCGCCCGCGGTGGCGGCGTTGGACGTGGTGCCGTTGCCCCAGGTGTCGTTGGTCTGGGAGAACAGCGTGCCGGTGCCCGAGGTGCCGTGGTTGAGGTTGTACGTCTTGTGGCCGCCGCGCGCCCCGTCGGTCAGCGTGTAGTTCGAACCCGACTGGGTCGTGGTCAGCGTCACCTGGCCGCTGTACTGGGTGTTGCCGACGCCGGTCCTGATGCCCTGGTACTCGAAGAGCTTCTTGCCGGTGGCGGCGTCGGCGACGACGTGCAGCTGGTTCGGGGTGCCGTCGTCCTGGAGCCCGCCGACGACGGTCTCGTACGCGAGAACGGGCTTGCCGCTGCCCGCCCAGATCACCTTGCGCACGCTGTCCGCGGCCGACTTGCTGCCGCCGAGGGCCCTGGCCCGCTGCACGGCCTGCTTCTCGACCGCGGCCTTCGACACGGCCGGGGTGAGGCCGGCGACCTTCAGCGAGGCGCTGCCGGCCTTGATGACGGACTTGGTCGCGCCCGACTTGGCGGTGTCCACGATGAGGTCGCCGCCGAGCACCGGCAGACCCGCGTAGGTCCGCTCGTAGCGGGTGTGCACAGTCCCGTCGGCGTCCTTGACGACGTCGTGGACGACCAGCTTCTCCTTGGCCCCGAGGCCTATGGACCGCGCTGTGGCGGCCTTCTCGGAGTCCGCGTGCCGGATCAGCTCGGCGCGCTGCGAGGGCGTGAGCTTGACGGCCACATGGGCGGGGTTGACCTTGCCGGCCTGCGGCTTCGCCGGGGCGGCGGTCGCGGCGCCGGACTGGACGGCCGCGGCGATCAGGGCGGTGACACCCGCGAGGGCGACGGTGGCGGTGCGGCGGTGCGCTGTGTGGGAGGTGCGTCTGCGAGAGGTGCTGCTCACACTGACTCCTTCTGCGTGACCGCGGGTCGCGCGGCCAGGGGAGACCGGACGGTGGGTTGGGACGTCCGGGCAGAACAGGGCGTTACGCGGAACCACGTGCAGGTGCAGAGCCGGCTCACGCGAGCATGGGGAACTGTGGGGTTGCTGTGAGTCGGCCGTGGGAAGAGTGGCAGGGGATCACGGCATCTGTCAGGACCGCGTCAGAAACTTGGCTGGAAATGGTTCGTTGACCGGATGTTCATGTTCGATATGCGGACTGTTGGTCCGAAGGCGGTCCCACCGGGCAACTGGTCGGGATGCTGCACCGGTTGGACCGCAGGGACGGACTAGTCCTCGGCGACCGTGTCCCCGTGCCAGGTTCGCCACAGGGCCGCGTACGCCCCGTTCGCGGTCACCAGTTCCTCGTGGGTGCCCAGCTCGGTGAGACGGCCGTTCTCCATGACCGCCACGCGGTCCGCGTCGTGGGCCGTGTGGAGGCGGTGGGCGATGGCGATGACCGTGCGGGACTCGAGGACCGCGGCCAGGGCGCGTTCGGTGTGCCGGGCCGTGGCGGGGTCGAGAAGGGCCGTGGCCTCGTCGAGGATGAGGGTGTGGGGATCGGCCAGTACGACCCGGGCCAGGGCGAGTTGCTGGGCCTGGGAGCCGTCGGTGGGGTGGCCGTTCGGGCCGAGGGGAGTGTCCAGGGAGGACGGGAGGTCGCGCACCCAGTCGTCTGCGCCCACTGCCTTCAGGGCCGCCCACAAGTCGTCGTCCGTGGCAACGGGTTCGGCGATCAGGAGGTTGTCGCGGACCGTGCCGAGGAACACGTGGTGCTCCTGGGTGACCAGCACGACCTGGCGGCGCAGGCGTTCCGGTTCCAGGGACGCGATCGGTACGCCGCCCACCGTCACCGTGCCCGCCCCGGGCGAGTCGATGCCCGCGAGGAGCCTGCTGAGCGTGGTCTTGCCGGCGCCCGACGGACCCACCACGGCGAGGCGCTCACCGGGACGCACCGTCAGGTCCACCCCGCGCAGCACCTCACCGCCCCGCTCGTACGCGTACCGCACCCCGCGCACGTCGATCAGGTCGTCCGCCGGCTCCGGACAGCCGCCCTCCGCCTCGGCCCGGGGCGCCTGCGCCAGCCCCTCCACCCGGGCGAACGAGGCACCGCTGCTCTGCAGTTGCTCCACCCGCATCAGGATCTGGTCCAGCGGCTCCGTGAACTGCCGCAGGTACAGCGCCGCGGCCACCACCGCCCCGACGCCCACCGCACCCCGCTGGTGCAGCCATCCGCCGAGCAGCAGCACGCCCACCACCGGCACGCTGTACGTCACCTCGACCGCGGGGAAGAACACCGACCGCAGACGGAGGGTGTAGAAGCGGGTCCGGCGGGACTTCTCCAGCGCGTCCCGGTTCGCCGTGATCCGCCGCCGCCGGAGCCGGAACGCCTCGACCGTCCGGGCCCCGGTCGCGGTCGCCGCCACGATCTCGGCGATCTCCGAGGTGGCCGCGCCCTCGGCGAGGTAACCGTCCCGCGCCCGGCGCAGATACCAGCGCAGTGCCAGCCAGATCGGGGTCAGTCCCAGCACGCCGAACAGCCCCAGCACCGGGTCGAGCGCGAACACCGCACCGAGCACGAACAGCGCCTGCACGGTGCACACCAGCAGCTCCGGTCCGACGTCCCGCAGCGTGGTGCCGACGGTCGCCACGTCGGCCGTACCGCGCGCGGTCAGGTCACCGGTGCCTGCCCGCTCCACCGCCGAGGCGGGCAGCGCCAGCACCCGGTCGACGTACTCCTCGCGCACCCGGGCCAGCGTCCGTTCCCCGAACCGGTGTCCCACGTACCGCGCCCAGCGCGCCAGCAGCAGCTGGGCCAGCGAGCACAGCAGGATCCACAGCGCCAGCCGGTCCACCGCCCCGACCCCGTGTCCCGCCCGCACCTCGTCGATGATCCGCCCGACCAGCCACGGTCCGGCGAGCCCCGCCCCGGCAGACAGCGCGTTCAGCACCAGCGCGACGGCGAACGCCCGCCGGTCGGCCTGCAGCAGCCGCCCGGTGGCCCGTCGCACCCCGGCCCGGTCGGCGACCGGCAGCAGCCCCGTGTCCGTCGTCGTCACCGTACGGCCTCCTCGGCAGTGTCAGCAGCGTCATCGGCGTCTCGCGCCACCAGCGCCCGGTACCCGGGCTCCGCCACGAGCAGCCGCTGATGCGGGCCGCTCGCCGTCACCTTGCCGTCGACCAGGAACAGCACCGTGTCCACCCGGTCGAGCACCAGCGGCGACGTGCTCACCACCACCGTCGTCCGGCCTTCCCGAGCCGCCCGCAGCCGCTCGGCGACCGTGGCCTCCGTGTGCGCGTCCAGCGCCGAGGTCGGCTCGACGGCCAGCAGCACCTCGGGGTCCGCGAGCAGCGCCCGCACCAGCCGGATCCGCTGCCGCTGCCCACCGGAGAGGCTGCGCCCCTGCCCGGTCACGGCCGAGTCCAGCCCGTCCGGCAGCCCTCGTACGACATCCTCGGCGGCGGCCGCGTACACCGCCCGGCGCAACGCGGCCTCCTCGGCCGGGTGCTCGGCGGCCACGACCTCCCTCAGCGGTCCGGCGAACAGGTCCGCCTCGTTGTCGGCGACCATGATCCGGTCCCGTACGTCGGCCAGCGGTACGGCGTCGAGCCGTACCCCGCCCCAGGTCGCCCCGGTGGGCCCGTACCGGCCCAGGCGGTCGACCACGGCGGCGGCCTCCGCGGGCCGGACGGCGGCCAGCGCCACCAGCCGGCCCGGCGCCACCCGCACCCCGGACGCCGGATCGCACAGCTCGGCCGGCCCGTCCGGTGCGGCCAGCGTGCCCGTGTCCGGCTCGGGTTCCAGCCGCAGCAGCCGTACGACCCGGCGGGCGGCCACCACGCCCCGGTTGAGCTCGTAGGCCATCTGCACGAAGAACGCCACCGGCCCGATCAGCACCGCCACATAGCCGTACACCGCCACCAACTCGCCCACGCTGATGGACTTCTCGGCCGCCAGCCGGGCCGCGAGCCAGGTCACCACGGCCAGGAACAACGTCGGCAGCCCGACCCCGAGCGCCTGCACCCAACTCGCCGCAGCGCCCACCCGATAGCCCTGTGCGCGCAGCCGCTGCGAGTCCTTCCGGAAGGCGTCCGAGAACAGCCCCTTGCCGCCCAGCCCGTTGAGGACACGCAGCCCGCCCGCGAGGTCGCCGATGCGCGCCGTCAGCACGCCCTGCCGCTCCCGGTACTCGCTCTCCGCGCCCTGCAGCCGCAGTGTCAGCGGCCCGGTGAGCAGCGCGATCACCGGCACCCCGAGAAGCACCACGGCGGCGAGCGGCGCCGAGATGGCCAACAGCAGCCCCGCCACGACGACATACACCACGATCGAGCCCACCCCGGGCCCGACCACCGTCAGCGCCTGCGCGAGGGTCGCCACGTCACCGACCCCGATGGTGACGACCTCCCCGGCCCCGGCCCGGCGCGACAGCACCGCCCCCAGCCGGGCCGCGTGCCCGACGACCAGCTTGACCGTGCGGAAGTTGGCGTCCATCCGCACCCGCGTCATCGTGCGGTGCCGCATGATGCTCACCCAGGCGTTCAGCGCCCCGAGCCCGAACATCGCGGCGGTCCACCAGCCGAGCACCCCCAACCGCCCCGCCACCAGCCCGTCGTCCACGGCCCGCGCCATCATGTACGGCTGCGCCGCCATCAGCACCATCCACGCACTGCCCAGCAATGCGCCGGCCAACGACCGCCACGGCTGACGCAGCACCAGCCACCACAGGTAGTGCCACCCGCCCCGAATGTCGGGCGTGCCCGGATCCGCGTACGCGTCGATCATCCATCCCCCGTTCGCTCGGCACCCACCGGAACAGCGGTCCTGACCGGAGACGTCGAACGTACTCAGCGTAAGGATGGTTGCTCCAACGAATAAGACGTCATGCTATTTGGGCAGGTGGGCAGGTGGGCAGGTGGGCAGGTGGGCAGGTGGGCAGCCGGTCGCGGCTGTTTGACCTTGACACGGTGACAGGGTCTTCACTCCTTGCCGAGGAGGTGGTCTCGATGACGGTCACGGGACAGGACACGAATGCGGTACGAGCACTCCAGGGGCTGGAGGACAACCGTTCGTCCGCACGACTGCGGGCCGCTCTGGCGGCCGGCACGACGCCCGACCCGCGCTTCGTCGACAAGCTCGTCGAGCGATGCGCGATCGAACCCGAGTTCCTGGTCCGGGACATGCTGACCTGGGCGCTCACCCGCCACCCGGTGTCCATGACGCTTCCCCGGCTGCTCCGCGAACTCCGCTCGGAACGTGCGCAGGCACGGAGCCAGGCGCTGCACACGCTGTCCAAGATCGGGGACCGGCAGGCGTGGCCGGCGATCACCAGGACCCTCCTGTCCGACGCCGACGACGAGGTGGCGCGAAGCGCCTGGCGCGCCGCGGTCGTGCTCGTGCCGGAAGGCGAGGAGTCCGCGTTGGCCGCGGTGCTGGCGACGCAGCTCGGGCGCGGCGACCGGGAGACGAAACTGAGTCTCGGCCGGGCCCTGGTCGCGCTGGGTGAAGTGATCGTGCCGGTGCTTCGCTCCGCGACGACGGCCGCCGACCCGTGCACGCGCGCGCACGCGCTCGCCACACAACGGCTGCTGCGCGACCCGGACGCCGGATTCGAGTTCGCGATCGAGGAGGCGAAGCGCGTCGTGGCCCTCGGCGGGTCCGGCCAGGAGGGACGATAGAACGTGTTGATCGGTGAGGTGGCACGACGGTCCGGGGTCAGCGCCCGCATGCTCCGGCACTACGAGTCGCTCGGTCTGGTGCGCCCCTCGGGTCGTACCGGCTCCGGATACCGCGAGTACTCCGGCGAGGACATCCGGCGGATCTTCCATGTCGAGAGCCTGCGGTCGCTCGGACTGTCGCTGCGTGAGATCGGACGCGCGCTCGACGATCCGGGCTTCGTGCCCTCGGCACTCGTCGACGACCTCATCCGTCAGACGCGTGACCGCATCGCGGCCGAGACCGAGCTGCTCACGCGGCTGCGCCGGATCCATGCCGCGGAGCCCGCCGGCTGGGAGGACGTCCTCCAGGTCGTGGCGCTCCTGCAGGCACTGGGGTCGAAGAGCGCCGACGTGCGCCAGCGCGCCGCCCTCTCCTCGGGCGGCGAGGTTCCGGTGCCGGTCGAGGCCCTGGTCGAGGCGGCACTCGGCGAGACGGAGCCGAACGTCGCCGGGGCCCTTCGATGGGCGCTGGCCCGATCGGGCGACGGCGGCCCGGAACTGCTGGCGAAGGGCCTTCGTTCACCGGTGGCCGTGGTGCGGGAACGCGCCGTCCAGGCCCTCGCGGAGATGCCCGGTGGGGAAGCCGCCGAGCGGCTGCGGGACGCCCTCGCGCACCCCGACGCCGTGGTCCGCGGATATGCGGCTCTGGCGCTCGGCACACACGGTGCGGCCGATGCGGTCCCGACCCTCATCGACATGATCGTGGAGGGAAGGAACGACACCGACGCGGCCGATGCGCTGAGCGTGCTGGCGAGCGACACCGCGGCGGCGGACCGGATCGCGACCAGGATCTGCGACCGCCTCGCCCACGACACCACCGGGGCGCCTGCACGCGGCCGGCTGACCCAGGCGCTGGCGGGCATCCCGGGGACGAGGGCGTCAGGTGCGCTCGTGGAACTGTCGCACGACGCGGACCGTGCCGTCGCGCTGACCGCGGCGTACCTGCTTCGGCTGCGCGACGCCCGGTGAACCTGCGGCCGCGCCCCGGGCGAACGCCTCAGCCCAGGATCCCCCGGTCATAAGCCACCGCCACCGCCGCGGCCCGGTCCTTCACGCCCAACTTGGTGTACAGGTGCGTGAGATGGGTCTTGACCGTCGCCTCGCTGATGAACAGTTCGCGGGCTATCTCGCGGTTGGAGGTGCCCCTGGCGACCAGGGTCAGGACCTCGCGTTCACGGGTGGAGAGGGGCTCGTTGCCGGGGGAGCGGACGGCGTGGACCAGGCGGGAGGCGACGGCGGGGGAGAGGACCGTGCGGCCTTCCGCGGCCGCCCGGACCGCGGTGAACAGCTCGTCGCGCGGGGCGTCCTTGAGGAGGTAGCCGGTGGCGCCCGCCTCGATCGCGGGGAGGGTGTCCGAGTCGGTGTCGTACGTCGTCAGCACGAGGACCTTGGCGCGGGTGCCGCGCCGGGTCAGTTCGGCGATCGCGTCGACTCCGCCGCCGCCCGGCATCCGCAGGTCCATGAGGACGACGTCCGGGTCGAGTGCGGCGGCCCGTTCGAGGGCCTCGACGCCGTTGGCCGCCTCGCCGAGGACGGTGAAGCCGGGGGCGGACTCGAACATGCCGCGAAGGCCGTCCCGTACGACGGGATGGTCGTCGACGATCAGCAGAGAGATACCCGTGTCACTGGTCATGGCGGACCAACGGTACGCGAGCCGACAGCGCCGTGCCGTGGCCGGGCTCGGACTCCACCGCCAGGGCGCCGGCGATGCGTTCGGCGCGGGCGCGCATGCCGTCGAGACCGAAGCCGCCGGAGCGGGTGCGTTCGGGGGCGGCGAGCGGGTCGAAGCCGCGGCCGTCGTCGCGGATGTCCAGGATGACCTCGTCACCCAGGAAGGAGAGGGTGACGCCGACGCGGGTGGCGTGTGCGTGGCGGGACGCGTTGGACAGGGCTTCCTGGGCGATGCGCAGCAGCGTGGCCGCGACCTCCTCGTGCAGTTGTTCCGCGGTGCCCGTGACAGTGAACTCGGCACGTATGGAGACCCGTTCGCTCCACTCGGCGACGGTCTTCTTCAGTGCCTCCGGCAGGCCGTCGTGCTCCAGCGCCACCGGAGCCAGATTGTGCACCGAGCGGCGGGCCTCGCCGAGGCTGTGCCGGGCGAGTGCGGAGGCGCGTTCGAGATGGGTGCGGGCGACGGCCAGATCGGGTGCGTTCGCCACGACCTGGAGCTGGGCGATGATGCCGGTCAGCCCCTGGGCGAGGGTGTCGTGGATCTCGGCGGCGAGCCGGCGGCGTTCGTCGGCGACCCCGGCCTCCCGTGCCTGGACGAGGAGTTGGGCGTGCAGGGCGGCGTTCTCGTCGAGGGCCTGCTGCAACGCCGCGTTGGTGCGCTCCAGTTCGGCGATGGTGTCGCTCTGGACGTCGGACCGGGCCTGCTCCTGCAAGGCGTACCGGGTGAACACACTGACCATGCCGACGTTGACGCCGAGGACCAGGAAGAAGCCGAGCCACAGGACCAGTCCGTGCGGCGGCATACCGCCGATCTCGCTGCCGGACATGGTGACGGCGGTCAGGAAGAGACCGGGCATCACCAGGCGGCGGGGCAGCTCACGGACGGCGGTGTAGTAGCCGGTCACGGCGTAGAAGGCGAAGAACGGGTTGATCCAGGTCAGCACGAAGCCGATGGCCCAGCGCAGCAGGTAGAGGCCGGCGTCGGCGCGGTTGGGACCCGGCCGCTTCCGTCTCGCCTTCCCCCACACAGCCTGCAGCACGACGCTCGCGGCCACGAGCACTCCCGTGACGACCAGTTCGGAACGGTCCATGCCGGTGAGGCGGGCGGAGATCGTCCCCGCGACGACGCCGGCGGCCAGCAGCGCCCAGGGTCCCCATGCGTCGAAGGAGGCCCGGGGCTGCTGTCGGGCGGTGGTCGTCATGGCACCAGTGTCCGGCACGGCTCGCTCACTCCCAGCGGAACCAACGCGCGGCCGCCGCCGTCAGCAGCACCGTCCAGGCCGCGAGCACGCCCAGGTGCCCCCACCCGGGCCAGTGCCCGGCGGCCGCCTCGCCCAGGGCGCGGGCCGCCGCGCCGAACGGGGTCAGCTGCACCACCCGCGCCAGCGTGTGCGGCATCGCCTGCACCGGCAGCCACAGACCCGCGCAGAACATCATCGGGAAGAACACCGCCGAGCCGATCGCGCTCGCGATCTTCGTGGTGCGGGACAGTGCCGAAACGACGGAGCCGAGGGCGAGAGCCGCCCCGGCGGCGAGCAGCAGGGCCAGCAGATATCCGGCCGGCTGCTCGGGCAGCCGTACGCCGAAGGCCAGTCGGCCGACGACGAGCGCGAGCAGCGCCGAGGCCAGCGCCACCGTGCCCTGCACGACCATCTGCGCCGACAGCAGGGCTGAGGGCCGTACCGGTGTGAGCCGCATCCGGCGCAGGATGCCGCGCTCCCGGTGACCGGTCAGGGCCTGGGGGAGCGACTGAACCCCGGACATGATCAGGGCGATCAGGACGGCGATGGGGACGTAGGCGTCGACCGGCCGCAGCCCGCCCAGGGACTTGTCGGCCTCCCGGAACGACGGGATCGAGCCGAGGATGACCAGGAGCAGCGTCGGGAACAGGAAGATCCAGAAGACGGCGCCGGGTTCCCGGCGGAACAGGCGGAACTCGGTGCGCAGGACGGCGGTGTTCATGCCGTGGCCTCCTTCGTCAGGTCCAGGAACGCGTCGTCGAGGGTGGCGTCGAGAACCCGCAGCTGGTGAGCGGTGACGCGGTGGCGGGCGAGCAGGGTGATGACGGCGTTGACGGTCTCGTCGGTGCCGGAGAGGGTGATCCGGCCGTCGCGGTGCTCACACGAGGCGAGCGCCGGCAGGGCGGCCAGCTCACGCTCGTCCAGCGGGGCGGAGGGGGTGAAGCTGATGACGGTCGCGCCCGCCGAGCGGCGGATCAGCCCGGCCGGTGTGTCCAGCGCCGCGACGCGGCCCTTGTCGATCACCGCGATCCGGTCGCACAGCCGCTGCGCCTCCTCCATGAAGTGGGTGACGAGCAGCACGGTGACCCCGCTGGCGCGGACGTCCTCGATGAGCTGCCAGGTGTCGCGGCGGGCCCGCGGGTCGAGGCCGGTGGTCAGCTCGTCCAGTACGACGACACGGGGGTTGCCGATCAGGGCCAGTGCGATGAACAGGCGCTGTTGCTGTCCTCCGGAGAGCTTGGCGAAGCGGGTGTCCGACTTCGGGGCCAGCCCCAGCCGTTCGGCCAGCGTCCGCCAGTCGGCGGGGCGCGGGTAGAAGGACGCGTACAGCTCCAGCGCCTCCCGCACGGTGAGTTTGGGCTGGAGTTCGCTCTGCTGGAGCTGGGCGCCGAGGACCTTCGCGACCTGCTCGTGGTCGGCGACGGGGTCCAGGCCGGTGACCCGGACGCGGCCGGCGTCCGGGACGCGCAGCCCCTCGACGCACTCGACGGTGGTGGTCTTGCCGGCGCCGTTGGGGCCGAGGATGCCGAAGATCTCGCCCTCCTCGACGGCGAAGGAGACGCCGTCCACGACGGCGCGGCCGCCGTAGGACTTGCGCAGATCGGTGACTTCGATGACGGGTGGCATGCGTCGAGAGTCCCGTGCGGGCGGGGTCCGGCACATCGGCCGTCGCGCTCGAAGCGGCATCAACCGATCGGTTGACGGCGGACTACGACCCCCTGCCCGCGGCTCCTCGACTCCCTCGTACGACTCCTCGAACAGCCAAAGCTCCCGGCATCGCTTGAGCGGAGGGAACCCCCAGGTCGTAGGACCAGGGACGGATACGGGTCGGGCCAAAACTCGGTGGGCGATGTCAGTGCGGATCCGTAGGCTCGCGATGATGCCCACTACACGTGCAACCACCGAGGACCGCTCCGCCGTACGCACCCTTCTGCGGCTGTGGCCGTATGTCCGCCCCGTGCGGGCCCGGCTGTTCACGGCCGCGTTCGTCGCGGTCGTCGCCTCCTGTACCGGACTGGTGATCCCGCTCGTACTGAAGTGGCTGGTCGACGGACCGGTCGCCGACCGGGACCCGGCCGGGGTGTGGCTCGGTGCGCTGTACCTGCTGCTGCTCGGCGTCGCCGAGGCCGTCCTGTTCGGCATACGGCGCTGGCTGGTGGCCCGGCCGCTGTCGCACGTCGAGGCGGAGATGCGGGCGGGCCTGTACGGCCGTCTGCAGCGGCTGCCCGTGTCCTTCCACGACCGCTGGGCGTCCGGCCAGTTGCTCTCCCGGGGCACCACCGACCTGATGCTGCTGCGCATGTTCCTCGCCTTCCCGCTGACCTTCCTGCTGGTCAACGGGGTGACGATCCTCATCGGCGTGGTGATCATGCTGATGCAGGACTGGGTGCTCGGGCTGGTCATCCTCGGGCCGGCCGTCCCGGTCATGTGGACCTGCGTGGTCTTCGAGCGGCGCTACGCCGAGGTGGCGCGGCGCGCCCAGGACCAGGTCGGGGACCTGACGACGGTGGTCGAGGAGAGCGTGCTCGGCATCCGCATCATCAAGGGCTTCGGCCGGCACCGCAGCCAGGCACGGGCGTTCCGGGAGCTGGCGGGCACGCTGCGCGGCACGGAGCTGCGCAAGGCGCGGCTGCTGGCGACCATCTGGGGCGTCATCGTGACGCTTCCCGAGGTGGCGATCGGGGCGGCGCTGGTGCTGGGCACGGTCCGGGTGGCCGACGGGCAGCTGTCCGCGGGCACGCTGGTCGCCTTCCTGAGCACGGCACTCGCGCTGCGGTGGCCGGTGGACTCGATCGGCTTCCTGCTGGCGATGAGCCAGGAGGCGGCGACGGCGACCGAGCGGTACTTCGAGGTGATGGACGAGGAGCCGGAGGACGCGTCGGCCGGCGGCGGCTCGCGCGACTCGGCGCCGCGAGGTGCCGCTGCGCGCGGACTGCGCTTCGAGAACGTCCGGTTCCGCTACCCGGACGCGCCCCCGGACTCCCCACCCCTGCTCGACCGCATCGACCTCCAGGTCCGCCCCGGCGAGTCCATGGCCCTGGTCGGAGCCACCGGCAGCGGAAAGACGACGCTCACCGCCCTCATCCCCCGCCTGCACGAGCTGACCTCCGGGCACATCACCCTGGACGGGGTCGACATCACCGCGATGTCCCGCGAGGAGCTGCGCGCCAAGGTCGCCGTGGCCTTCGAGGAGCCCACCCTGTTCTCGGCCGGCGTCGGTGAGAACGTGCTCATGGGGGCCGGGGACGACGCCTCGGAGGCGGACCTCGACCGCGCCCTCGCCGTGGCGCAGGCCGAGTTCGCGCACGCGCTTCCGCAGGGCACCGGCACCCGGGTCGGCGAACAGGGCCTGAGCCTGTCCGGCGGTCAGCGCCAGCGTCTCGCGCTGGCCCGCGCGGTCGTCGGCCGGCCGGAGTTCCTCGTGCTGGACGATCCGCTGTCCGCCCTGGACGTGCACACGGAGGCCGCTGTGGAGGCCGCGCTGCGGCACGTCCTGGCGGACACCACGGCGCTGATCGTGGCCCACCGCCCGTCCACGGTGCTGCTCGCCGACCGGGTCGCCCTGCTGTCGGGCGGCCGGATCACCGCCGTCGGCACGCACCAGGAACTGCTGCGCACCAACGCCGAGTACGCACACCTGATGTCCGGCGAACCAGGCGGACCAGGCGGACCAGGCGAGCAAGGCCGAGAAGGGGAACGAGGGGACCTCCGATGACCACCACCACGACCGCCGCCCCCGCCACGGACAACGACGACGAACTCCCCCGCCCCGAGGGCACCGGCGGCGCAGGCGATCCCTTCGACCAGGACGTCCTGCCCACTCCGCCCGGGGCAACCGCCTCCCTCCTGCGCTCGCTGCTCGCGCCCATGAGGGCCCGGGTCGCCTTCACCACCGTCCTGCTGCTGCTGCAGCAGGCGGCGGTGCAGGCGGGCCCGCTGCTGGTGGCGTACGCCCTCGACACCGCCGTACCGGCGTTCCGGGACCACGACCACGGTCCGCTGATCGCGGTCGCCGTCGGCTATCTGCTGTGCGCGCTGCTCTCCGGCGGGCTGCAGTTCGCGTTCATCGAGGCCTCCACCCGGGTGAGCCAGGACGTGCTGCTGGACCTGCGCGGGCGGATCTTCCGGCACGCGCAGGCGCTGAGCGTCGACTTCCACGAGCGGTACACCTCGGGACGGCTGATCTCCCGCTCCACCACGGACGTCGAGTCGCTGCGCGAACTCCTCAACGAGGGACTCCAGGAGCTCGTGACCGTCGTGCTGTCCTTCGTCTACATCTCGGCGATGCTGCTGTGGCTGGACCTCGGCCTCGGCGCGGTCGCGGTGGCCTCCTTCGTGCCGCTGTACGGGCTCGTCCGCGTCTACCAGCGGCGCGCGGGGCGGGTGTACCGCGCGCGCTCCACGGCGATCGCGGCGGTGATCGTGAAGTTCGTGGAGACGATGAACGGCATCCGCCCGGTGCGCGCGTTCCGTCGGGAGGCCGCGAACGACGCCGAGTTCGCCGTCCTCAACAGGCGGCACGAGCGGACGAACGGGGACGCCCTGCTGGAGATGGCCCGGTACGTGGTCGGATCCCGCCTGGTGGCCAACACGGCGGTCGCCGCGATCGTCCTGTGGGGTGCCTACCGGGTGGCGTCCGGTTCGCTCGCGCTGGGTGTGCTGGCGGCGGCGGTGCTGTATCTGCGGCGGCTGTACGACCCGATCGACCGGCTCGGCATGTTCCTGAACTCCTACCAGTCGGCGGCCGCCTCCCTGGAGAAGATCGCCGGGCTGCTCGCGCAGACGCCCACCGTGCCGGAGCCCTCGGCGCCCCGTGAACTCCCCTCGCCGAAGAGCGAGTTCCCGGGCCGCGAGGTCGTCTTCGACGGGGTCCGCTTCGCCTACCGCACCGGCGGCGAGGTGCTGCCCCGCTTCGATCTGACCCTCCCGGCCGGGCAGACCGTCGCCGTGGTCGGCTCCACCGGGGCGGGCAAGTCGACCCTGGCCAAGCTGCTCGCCCGCTTCTACGACCCCTCCGACGGCCGGGTGCTGCTGGACGGGGTCGACCTGCGCGAGCTGGCCGTGCCCGAGCTGCGGCGCGGGGTGGTCATGGTGACCCAGGAGGCCTTCCTGTTCTCCGGCACGGTCGCGGACAACATAGCCATCGGCCGGCCCGACGCCACCCGCGAGGAGATCGAGCGGGCCGCGAAGGCGATCGGCGCGCACGAGTTCATCAGCGCACTGCCCGACGGGTACGACACCGACGTACGCAAGCGCGGCGGGCGCATCTCGGCCGGCCAGCGCCAGCTGGTCTCCTTCGCGCGCGCGTTGCTCGCCGACCCGGCGGTCCTGATCCTGGACGAGGCCACCAGCTCCCTGGACGTCCCGGGCGAACGGGCCGTCCAGCGGGCGATGTCGACGGTCCTGCGGGGCCGCACCGCCGTGGTGATCGCCCACCGCCTCTCCACCGTGGAGATCGCCGACCGCGTCCTGGTCATGGAACACGGCCGCATCGTCGAGGACGGCCGCCCGGACGAACTCATCGCGGGCACGGGAAGGTTCGCGGACCTGCATCGGGCGTGGCGGGACAGTCTGGCGTAGCCGCTCCGGCCCCTACGGCACCCCGAGTTCGAACAGTGCGTACCCCGCGTACGAGCCGGAGGCCAGGGCGGCGATGCCGAACAGGGTGCACTGTGTGCGCACGCCTAGGCGGCGCATGGCGACGGCGAGGGGGACGAACAGGGGGAAGCAGGGGAGCAGATAGCGGGAGACGTTGGCGAAGATCTGCTGGCTGCCGAGGACCAGGACGAGGGTGAGCACGGTGTGGACGACCACCACCGCCGGCGGGCGCAGCCGCAGCAGCAGGGGGAGCAGGGCGAACGCCAGCAGGACGACCCCGACCCCGATCACGTCGGCGAAGGGCCAGGCGGACAGGTACGTGAAGTGGCCCACGGGGACGGACGTGAGGACGTCGAAGGTCTGCTTGCCGTAGTCGAAGCTGTGCGCCCACGCGCCCGACTGGAGCTTGAAGTAACCGCCGTAGTCGCCCATCCGGTGGCCCACCCAGCCGAGGTAGCCGAGCAGGCCGAGCGGGGCCATGGCCATGGCCAGCAGCGGGCGCAGGACGCCGTCGCGGCGGTCGCGCAGCGCGCACAGCGCGGCGACGGCGAGCGCGGCGATCAGCGCGGCGGCCGTGGGCCGGTTGAGACCTGCCGCGAAGGTGAGGACGCCGGCGGTGAGCCAGCGGCGGGTCATGACGGCGTAGCAGGCCCAGGCGGCGAGGGCGACGTAGAGGGAGTCGGAGTAGACCGCCCACTCCACGCCGGAGCCGGGCCAGACCGCCCACAGCCCGGCCGCCGCGAGCCCGGCCCGCCGGCCGCCGAACCAGTCGGCGACCGCGTAGATCCCGAGGGCCGCGACGAACGAGGCGAGGACCGAGACCAGGAGGCCGGAGCCGAACGGGCCGAGGCCCGTGACCGCCGAGGTCAGCCGCATCAGCGCCGGGTACAGCGGGAAGAACGCCGCCGAGTTGCCCTCCAGGGTGATCAGGCCGGTGGCGCCGGGGATGTGGACGAGCTTCGGGTCGTAGCCGTGCAGCGCGATCTGCTGGTACCACCAGCCGTCCCAGGTGGCCAGGACGTCCCAGGTGTGCGCTCCGCCGCCGAAGCGCGGGTGCTTGGTGCGGAAGTCACCGGCCGAGTCCAGCAGGTACATGAAGGAACAGAAGCCGGCCAGCTTCAGGGCGCCGTAGAAGGCGAGGACCGGTCCGTGGTGGCGGACGGCGGCCCGCAGGCGCTCGCGGAGACCGGACGGGCGGGCCGGGGCCGGCGCGGGTATGTGGTCCAGGGTCATGGTCATGCGGCGCTCGACCCCGTACGGCGGCGGGCCGGCGCGCGGCGCATCCGGGCGATCCCGCGCAGGTCGGCCAGCGCGGTGGCGAGGATGTCGACCCGGCTGTCGGGGTCGTCCACCCAGTCCACCGGCACCTCGTGGATCCTGAGGCCCGCCCGCTCGGCGAGCACCAGCAGTTCGGTGTCGAAGAACCACTCCCCGTCCCGCACCAGCGGCAGCAGCCGCTCGGCGACATCGCGCCGCACCGCCTTGAACCCGCACTGCGCGTCGGAGAAGCCGACGGAGAGCGTGCAGCGCAGCAGAACGTTGTAGCAGCGGGAGATGACCTCCCGTTTGGGACCGCGCACCACCCGGGCACCGGGGGCGAGGCGGGTGCCGATGGCCAGCTCGGAGTGGCCCGAGATGAGCGGTGCGACCAGCGGCAGCAGCGCCGCGAGCCCGGTGGAGAGGTCCACGTCGGTGTACGCCAGCACGGGCGCCCGGGAGCCCGACCAGGCCGCGCGCAGCGCCCGCCCGCGCCCCTTCTCGGGCAGCCGTATGCACTCCACCTCGGCCAGCTCCTCCACGAGCCGGGCCGCGATGTGCGGGGTGCGGTCGGTGCTGGCGTTGTCGGCGACGGTGATCCGGAACGGGTAGGGGAACGTGTCCCGCAGGTGCGCGTGCAGCCGCCGGACGTTCGGCTCCAGGTCCTTCTCCTCGTTGAACACCGGCACGGCCAGGTCCAGGACGGGCTCCTCGTGATCGGTCGGCAGAGGGGCGCGCCGGGGCAGCGGAGTCCTCGACGGTGTGGCCCGACGCGGGCGGAGATTTATCACGTAGGTACCTTTTGTTCCTGAGTGCGGAGCGCGCTGAGGGAGCGCGCGGCGGTGAAGTGACGGAGGAGGGCGGCGTGTCAGCCGGTCGGGCTGGCCACCTGGGAGGGCGGGTCCGACGAGTCGTCCGGGCTTGCGGTGTCCGTGGGCGGGGGTGAGGTGTTCGAGTCCCGTTCCGGGGGGGTCGCCGTGGTCGTGCCGGTGGGCGGGCCGGAGGCCGGGTCGGTGGTCGTGGACGTCGCGGGCGGTACCGAGGTCTCCATGGTTCCGCCGGGGTTCGGTCCCTGGGTGGTCGCCGTCGAACTGGGCGGCGGGCTCGGCGAGTCGTCCGGCGAGGGCGACGTGCTCGGGGCGGGCGACGGGCTGACGGCGGGCCGCGGGTGGGGCGCGCTGGGCCGGTCCGTGGCCGGGGGGTGCGGCCACAGGAACAGGCCGAGGCCGAGCCCCGCGGCCGCCAGCACGGAACCGGCGGCCCGGCGTGCCGCCCGCACCCGGCGCCGGGTGCGCACGCCGGCGTACAGCCGGTCCTGGTTCCTGGCCTCGAAGGGGCTGTGTTCCTGGGTGCTGTGCATCAGCTGCGTCAGCTGCCGTTCGAAGTGATCCATGACTTCTTTCCTCACCCCACCGGCTCGATGACGTCGGCCAGGAGCCGGCGCAGCCGGGCCACCCCGCGCGCGGCGTGGGACCGGGCCGTGCCCACCGGGCAGCCCAGGGTCTGAGCGACCTGCCGGTCGGGCAGGTCCTGGTAGTAGCGCAGGACGACGGCAGCCCGCTGCTGCGGCGTCAGCTGGGCGAGCGCCTCCTCCAGCCGGGAGCGCTCGGCGACGCTCGCGGACATGTCGCCGGCCGCCGCGACCTCGGGCAGCTCCTCGACCGGCCGCTCGCCCCACCAGCGCCGGCGCGCCGAGCGGGCCGCGGCCCGGGCCAGCACCTTGCGCACATACGCCTCCGGCGCCTCGTCGGCGACCTTCGGCCAGACGAACCACAGCTTGACCAAGGACTCCTGCAACAGGTCCTCGGCGCGATGCCGGTCCCCTCCGGTGAGCAGACGTGCGAGATGGAGCAACACCGACCAGCGGGCCGTCACGAACGCGTCGTACTCACCTGCCCGAGCCTGCTCCATTCCCGTGGTCCCCGTTCTCGCCGACTGTCTCCACAGGGGGAAAGGCCCTGGACCCCCTCCCGCGCTGCACTCGGCCGGCGTGATCCGCGTCACGCACAGGACTCGCACAGTGTCGGTCGACGCGCAGCAGCAGCACCGCCCGCGCCGGCACCGTGATCTCCGTACCGGCCGGGTGGACCGTGCCGGGCGCCTCGGACTGCTCCTCGCGCGAGGTGTCGACCACGACCTCGTACCGCTCCGCCCAGGGCGCGCCCGGCAGGACGAAGCCCGTCGGCCGTTCGCCCGCGTGCAGCACGGTGAGGAAGCTGTCGTCCAGGACCGGCGCGCCCCGTTCGTCCCGGCCCGGGATGTCCCGTCCGGACAGATACATGCCAAGCGTGGCGGCGGGTGCGTACCAGTCGCCCTCGGTCATCTCCTCGCCCCGGGAGGTGAACCAGGCCAGGTCGCGCAGGCCGTCCGCCGAGTGGGCGCGGCCGGAGAAGAAGGCACGGCGGCGCAGCACCGGGTGCCGGTGGCGCAGGGCGATCAGCCGGGAGGTCAGGTCGAACAGGGGGCGCCAGGCCGGGTCGTCCAGCAGGGTCCAGTCCAGCCAGCTGATCTCGTTGTCCTGGCAGTAGGCGTTGTTGTTGCCGTGCTGGGTGCGGCCGAGTTCGTCGCCGGCGACCAGCATGGGCACGCCGGTGGACAGCAGCAGGGTCGTCAGGAGGTTCCTGAGCTGCCTGCGCCGCAGGGCCCGTACCCGCTCGTCGTCCGTCCCGCCCTCCGTCCCGCCGTTCCAGGACCGGTTGTCGTCGGTGCCGTCCCGGTTGTTCTCGCCGTTCGCCTCGTTGTGCTTGGTGTCGTACGACACCAGGTCGCGCAGGGTGAAACCGTCGTGCGCGGTGACGAAGTTGACCGAGGCGTACGGCCGGCGGCCGCCCCAGGCGTACAGGTCGCTGGAGCCGGACAGCCGGTAGCCCATCTCCCGTACGTCGGGCAGGGCATGGCGCCAGAAGTCGCGTACGGCGTTGCGGTAGCGGTCGTTCCACTCCGTCCACAGCGGCGGGAACGCGCCCACCTGGTAGCCGCCCGAGCCGATGTCCCACGGCTCGGCGATGAGCTTGACCCGGCGCAGCACGGGGTCCTGGGCGATGACGGCCAGAAAGGGCGACAGCATGTCGACGTCGTGCATCGAGCGGGCCAGGGCCGCCGCCAGGTCGAAGCGGAAGCCGTCCACGCCCATCTCGGTCACCCAGTAGCGCAGCGAGTCCGTGATCAGCCGCAGGACCTGGGGCTGGACCACGTGCAGGGTGTTGCCGCAGCCGGTGTAGTCGGCGAAGCGGCGGGCATCGTCCTGGAGGCGGTAGTAGCCGCGGTTGTCGATGCCCTTCAGGGAGAGCGTGGGGCCCAGCTCGCCCGCCTCGGCGGTGTGGTTGTAGACCACGTCGAGGACGACCTCGATGCCGGCCGCGTGCAGCGCGCGGACCATCCGCTTGAACTCGCCGACCTGCTGGCCCGTCGTACCGGAGGCCGCGTAGGCCGCGTGCGGGGCGAAGTAGCCGATGGAGTTGTAGCCCCAGTAGTTCTTCAGGCCGCGGCGCAGCAGGTGGTCCTCGTGGGCGAACTGGTGCACGGGGAGCAGCTCCACGGCCGTGACCCCCAGCTTCACCAGGTGCTCGATCGCGGCCGGGTGCGCCAGACCCGCGTAGGTGCCGCGCAGTTCCTCGGGAATGCCGGGATGCAGCTTGGTGAAGCCGCGCACGTGCAGCTCGTAGATCACCGAGTCCGCCCACGGTGTCTTGGGGCGGCGGTCGTCGGCCCAGTCGTCGTCATCGTGGACCACGACGCCCTTGGGGACGTACGGCGCCGAGTCCCGGTCGTCGCGCACGGTGTCGGCGACATGCTGTTGCGGCCAGTCCCGGACGTGCCCGTACACCTCGGGCGGCAGCCCGAACTCGCCGTCCACCGCCCGCGCGTACGGGTCCAGCAGCAGCTTGGCCGGGTTCCAGCGGGCGCCGGTCCACGGGTCCCAGCGGCCGCCGACGCGATAGCCGTAGCGCTGCCCCGGCATCACGCCCGGGACGAAGCCGTGCCAGATCTCGTGCGTCAGTTCGGTCAGCGGGATCTGCGTCTCCCGGCCCCGCTCGTCGAACAGACACAGCCGCACCGCCTCCGCCCCGCCCGCCCACAGCGCGAAGTTGGTGCCCGCGACCCCGTCCGGACCCACCCGGAACCGGGCCCCCAGCGGAGTCGGCGCACCCGGCCACGCGGGCGGGGCGGCCGGCAGGGCGCGACGGACGCCGTCCACCAGGGCCGCCGGGTGCCCGCTCTCGGCGGCCCGCCCCTCGGCCAGTGCCCGCTGCTCGGCTGCGCTCGTCACCAGTCGGCCCCTCTTTCAGTGGCTCGCCCCCGGGGCGCAGTCGGCCGCGCCGAAGGGCCGGGCGTGCCCGGACCCTTCCGGCCCAGGACACGCTCGGCCGCCCGGTACGGCTGCGCCCCGACGGCTCCGACGCGGGCTGGGGTACCCCCTCCGGGGGGAGGCTCCCCGTCGTCCTCCCCACTGTTCTGCCCAGCCCTGGCGTCGCACTCACGTTTCCCAGGAGCGTGCCCGGTCGTTGAGTCCCACGTGAGGCACGTAAACGGGCGCGCACGGCGCGCGGGGGCCGCGCTGGCCGCCGTACTGACATGGGCGGGTCTGCTGGCCGGCTGCTCCTCGGGCAGCCCCGGCGGACTGGACTTCGACCGGGTCCTCGGCAAGCATCCGGCTGCCGAGGACGTCATCCGGGTCACCCCCGACGACGGCGGAACGGCCGTCAAACCCGGGGAGCGGCTACGGGTACGGGTGCCCGACGGGCGCCTGGAGAAGGTGAAGGTCGTCAAGTCCCAGGACGCGCAGGACTCCCCGGTCCCCGGGCACATCAGCGCCGACGGGCTCAGCTGGGCACCGGACGACAAACGGCTGGCGCTCGCCGCCAAGTACACCGTGGACGCGGTCGCGCTGGACGCCGAGGGCCGGCGCTCGGCCCGGCACTCCACCTTCACCACCCTCGTCCCCGCGGAGCGGTTCATCGGCTACGTCACCCCCGAGAACCGCTCCACCGTCGGCACCGGAATGATCGTCTCCCTCTCCTTCAGCCGGGAGATCACCCAGCGCGCCGCCGTCGAACGGGCCGTACGGGTCACCGCGAACCCGCCCGTGGAGATCCGACCGCACTGGTTCGGGAACAACCGCCTGGACTTCCGGCCCGAGCGCTACTGGAAGCCCGGCACCGAGGTCACCGTCGACCTCGGCCTCAGGGACGTCGAAGGGGCGCCCGGCGCCTTCGGCCTGCAGGACAAGACGTTCACCTTCACCGTCGGCCGCAGCCAGGTCTCCCTGGTGGACGCGGCCGAGCACATGATGGAGGTCCGGCGCGACGGTCAGCTGCTCGCCAACGTGCCCATCACCGCGGGCGCGCCCGAGACCACCACCTACAACGGGAAGATGGTGGTGATGGAGATGCTCGAGGTCACCCGCATGAACAGCCGGACGGTCGGCTTCGGCGGCGAGTACGACATCCCCGACGTCCCGCACGCCATGAAGCTCACCGACTCCGGCACCTTCCTGCACGGCAACTACTGGTCCCCGGACGCTCCCGGCCGGGTCAACGTCAGCCACGGCTGCGTCGGGCTGAGGGACGTCAAGGGCGGCAGTTCGGACACTCCGGCGGGCTGGTTCTTCGACCGCAGCCTGGTCGGAGACGTCATCGAGGTCGTCAACAGCAAGGACAAAACAGTCTCTCCCGACAACGGACTCGGAGGGTGGAACATGGGCTGGAAGGAGTGGAAAGCGGGCAGCGCGGTCAAGTAACCAGATGAGGGACGGGGTTGCGGGCGAGGGCGGCCGGTTGAATTTGCGACTGAACGGTGACATTCACCTGACACCTCGCTCAAAACCCTGCGGTTAACATGCGCACACCAAGTGTGGTGGGGAGCGGGCCTGACCTGGCCCGGCGAGGGGAGAACAAGTGAACGTGCGGCCTGTTTCGGGGGCGTCGGTGGGGGGCCGGGAGAGAGGCCGTAAGGGGCTGGCGCTCATAGCCGGCGCCCTGCTCGTGACCCTCACCGCGTGCGGCGGCGGTGACTCGGGGTCCGGGGCCCGGTCCGGTTCCGGTGACGGGAAGGGCAAGGACTCCAGCACGCAGCAGGGCAAGCAGTCGACGGCCGCCGTCAGCATCTCGCCCAAGTCCGGTGCCACGGGCGTCGACACCAGCGGCGCCCTGAAGGTGAACGTCAGCAAGGGCAAGCTGACCGAGGTCACCGTCAAGGACGCCAAGGGCACGAAGGTCGACGGTGCCATAGCCGGCGGCGGCGCCTCGTGGACGCCGTCGACCCATCTGGCCGCCGGCACCAAGTACACGGTGCACGCGGTCGCCAAGGACTCCGCGGGCCGCGAGGCCGCCGAGGACTCCAGCTTCACGACGCTCACTCCGCAGAGCACCTTCGTCGGTTCCTTCACCCCCGAGGACGGTTCCACCGTCGGCGTGGGCATGCCGTTCTCGGTCCACTTCACCCGGGGCATCACCAACCCCGACGACGTCGAGAAGGCCATCAGGATCAAGACCGAGCCGGCCGTCGACGTCGAGGGCCACTGGTTCGGCAACGACCGCCTGGACTTCCGCCCCGAGAAGTACTGGAAGGCCGGCACGAAGGTCACCGTCGACCTCGACCTCGACGGCGTCAAGGGCCGCGACGGCGTCTACGGCGAGCAGCACAAGACGGTGAAGTTCACCATCGGCCGCAACCAGGTCTCCATCGTGGACGCCAAGAAGCACACGATGAAGGTCACCCAGGACGGCAAGGTCATCAAGACCATCCCGGTCACCACCGGAAAGCCCGGCTACGACACCTGGAACGGCCAGATGGTCATGCGTGAGAAGCTCACGGTGACGCGAATGAACGGCGAGACCGTGGGCTACGGCGGCGAGTACGACATCAAGGACGTCCCGCACGCCATCCGCCTGACCGACTCCGGCACCTTCATCCACGGCAACTACTGGGGCGGCGACGCCTTCGGCAACTACAACGCGAGCCACGGCTGCGTGGGCCTGCGTGACGTGCGCGGCGGCTACGACAAGAACGTGCCGGCGGCCTGGTTCTTCAACCACTCGATGAGCGGCGACGTGGTGGTCGTGAAGAACTCCCACGACCGCACGGTGGACCCGGCCAACGGCCTCAACGGCTGGAACATGTCCTGGGCCGACTGGAAGAAGTGAGCCTCCTCTGAGCTACGGGCCCGGCGCTGTGACCTACGGCACCGGGCCCGCACTCGTTAGTCCCCGTTAACCTGCTGCGCATGACCGTGAATCTCGAAGTCGCCGAAGGTGTCGGAACGCTGCGGCTGGACCGGCCCCCGATGAACGCGCTGGACGTCGCCACGCAGGACCGGCTGAAGGAACTCGCAGAGGAGGCCACGCGCCGCGAGGACGTGCGCGCCGTGGTGATCTACGGCGGCGAGCGGGTGTTCGCGGCGGGCGCGGACATCAAGGAGATGCAGGCGATGGACCACACCGCGATGGTCCTGCGCGCCCGCGCCCTGCAGGACTCCTTCACCGCCGTGGCCCGCATCCCCAAGCCCGTCGTCGCGGCCGTCACCGGGTATGCGCTCGGCGGCGGTTGCGAGCTGGCCCTGTGCGCGGACTACCGCATCGCCGCCGACAACGCCAAGCTCGGCCAGCCCGAGATCCTGCTCGGTCTCGTCCCGGGCGCGGGCGGCACCCAGCGGCTGCCCCGCCTCGTCGGTCCCTCCAAGGCCAAGGACCTGATCTTCACGGGACGGATGGTGAAGGCCGACGAGGCTCTCGCGATCGGCCTGGTGGACCGGGTCGTCCCGGCCGCCGAGGTCTACGAGCAGGCGCACGCCTGGGCCGCCAGGCTGGCCCAGGGGCCCGCCATCGCGCTGCGTGCGGCGAAGGAGTCGATCGACACCGGTCTGGAGACCGACATCGACACCGGACTCGCCGTCGAGCGGAACTGGTTCGCGGGTCTGTTCGCCACCGAGGACCGCGAGCGGGGCATGCGCAGCTTCGTCGAGGAGGGGCCGGGCAAGGCGAAGTTCCTGTGAAGTTCACCGGTGAACGTCCCCGGTAGGGCTTGCAGTTGACGCCTTGTCTGATCCGGGTCCCCCGATGGGGCAGTTTATGGGAGCCTTAAGGCAACCTTAAACCTGCCTCGTCGAGGGAGTCCGTCGATTGCCCGAAAGTGAGCCGTCGCCGCAGGTCAGATGGGCTGCTCCAAGATCGGAAATGCCATCGGCATATGCCGACAGGCCCGAGCGCGGCAGGGGCATGAGGGGGGCGTATTCCTCCGGAACGGCCACGGAGACGGCTCCGGACGGCCATCATGGGGGCATGGCGGGGCTGGAGGGCATCGAACAGCCGCGGGGACACAGCCGTGCGGCCGCGGCGCGCTGGTCGCCCGCGGTCGAGGACGAACAGGCGCTCAAGGCGCTCGAACTGTTCGGCAACCCGACGGAGGCGGAGGTGCCGCTGCCGTCCCGCCCGGAGTCCGCGGCCACCGCGCGCCGGCTCGCCCAGGTCGTCGTACTGCGGCAGTGGGGGCTGACCCCCAAGATGACCGAGGACGCGGTCCTGCTCGTCTCCGAACTCGTCGGCAACGCCGTACGGCACACCGGGGCCCGGGTCTTCGGCCTCCGGATGCGCCGCCGCCGCGGCTGGATCCGCGTAGAGGTCCGCGATCCCTCCCGCGGGCTGCCCTGTCTGATGCCGGTTCAGGAAATGGACGTCAGCGGCCGCGGCCTGTTCCTGGTGGACAAGCTGTCCGACCGCTGGGGCGTCGACCTCCTGCCGCGCGGCAAGACCACCTGGTTCGAGATGCGGGTCGCCGACCGCTAGGGCGACAGGCCCTGCAGCCGGGTCGAGGAGACCCGGCGGTGTGGTCCCTGCGAATGAATCCTCCGCCACGCCCCCTCGGGGTGCCGGTCATGTGACTTTCGGTCACCACAATGGCCCTCGGCCGGATGCCGGCGTCCAAGCAGGCGGATACAAGGGCGGATCACATGGCGCGAGTCGCTTCACCGACGCACCGACGAGCAGGAGAACGGCGAGGGCTGCTGCGGCCGAAGGCCAGGGCGGCCGCGCTGACGGGTCTCCTGCTGCTCGGGATCGCCGGTCCGTCGCAGGCCGTCGAATCCACCATCTCGGTGAACAACCTGCGCACCGGGTGGGACTCGCACGAGCCGAAGCTCTCGCCGTCCGTGGTGTCGTCGTCCGCCTTCGGGCAGCGTTGGTCCACCGCGGTCAACGGCGTGGTGGCGGCCCAGCCGCTGGTCACCGGCACCAACGTGGTCGTCGCCACACAGAACAACTACGTCTACGGGATCGACGCCGCGACCGGGAAGACGAGCTGGACCCGCCAGCTCGGTCCGGCCTGGCCCACCTTGGCCGTCAACTGCGACAGCGGGCTCACCGGGATCACCGCCACGCCGGTGTACGACGCGTCGTCCAACACGGTCTACCTCACCAGCAAGGTGAACGACGGCCCGGACGCGTTGCACCCGCACTGGTACATCCACGCGTTGAGCGCCTCCACCGGCGCCGAGCGCGCAGGCTGGCCGCTGACCGTCAAGGGCACGCCCACCAACAGCCCCGGCCACCCGTTCAACCCGCTCACGGCATCGCAGCGGCCCGGCCTGCTGCTGCTCAACGGGTCGGTGTACGCCGGGTTCGCCTCGTACTGCGACCACGGCCCGTACGTCGGCCAGGTGGTCGGCGTGAACGTCGCCAGCCGCAAGCTCACCCTGTGGTCCGCCGAGGCCGGTTCCGACGGCAAGGAGGCCGGCATCTGGCAGAGCGGCGGCGGGTTGGTCTCGGACGGCAACGGCCGGATCTTCCTTGCCACCGGCAACGGCTCCGGAACGGGCGCCTCGCCGAGCGCCGGACCCGGCTACCTGCCCCCGGCCGGCCTCGGCGAGTCGGTGGTGCGGCTCGGCGTGAACAGTGACGGCACCCTCTCGGCCAGGAACTTCTTCAGCCCGACCGACAACAAGACCCTGGACGCGAACGACACCGACCTCGGCTCGGGCGGTCCGGCCGCTCTTCCGAACAGCTTCGGCACCACCGCGCACCCGCGGCTGCTGGTCCAGGTCGCAAAGGACGGCCGCGTCTTCCTGCTGGACCGGGACCATCTGGGCGGCATGGGCCAGGGGCCGAACGGCACGGACAACCCGGTGAGCGTGGCCGGACCGTTCGAGGGCATCTGGGGTCACCCCGGTGTCTGGGGCGGCGACGGCGGCTACGTGTACACGGTGGCCACCGACACCGGGAGCGGCCGCTCGCCGCTGCGTGCGCTGAAGTACTCGGTGAACAGCGCCGGCACCCCGGTCCTGACCAGCGCCGGCACCAGCGCCGAGAACTTCGGCTACGGCTCGTCCTCCCCGGTGGTCACCTCCAACGGGACGACGCCCGGCTCCGCCCTGGTCTGGACCGTCAACAAATCAGGTTCCGCCAGCGCACTGCGGGTCTACGACCCCGTGCCCGTCAACGGCACCCTGCACCTGCGCCGCTCCTTCCCGATCGAAACGGCGTCCAAGTGGTCCCTGCCCGCCACCGACGGCGGCCGCGTCTACGTAGGGACCAGGGACGGGCACCTGGTGGCCTTCGGCCTTGCGTAGGACTGCGACCCGAAATCGCCCCTCGATCGGCGCAATCGGCCGTTTTCTTACCCAACGCCCCTTAAATGGTGCGGGTGACCACGACCAACCGACGCGGGGTGCTGCGCGCGGGTGCCGGGCTCGTCACCGGGGGCGCGTTCGCCGCCGGCTGCGGCGCGGGCCAGGAGGCCCGGCCCGGCGCGACGACCGCCGCGCATCCCGGGTCCGCCCCACCGGCCGACGCGTCCGGCCGTCCCGCGGCCACCCCGCACGCCGCCCCCGCCCCCCGCGCCTACACCGGCCTGCCCGCCCAGATCACCCACGGCCCGCGCACCCGCCCCCAGGTCGCCCTCACCTTTCACGGGCAGGGCGACCCCGACTTCGCCGAGTCCCTGCTCAGCACGGCCGAACAGCACGGCGCCCGGCTGACCGTGCTCGCCGTCGGCAGCTGGCTGGACCAGTACCCGGGCCTGGCCCGCCGCATCCTCGACGGCGGCCACGACCTCGGCAACCACACCCAGCGGCACATCTCCGTCAACGCCATGGCCGAGGCGGAGGCCCGCAAGGAGATCACCGACTGCGCGGACCGGCTGAAGCGGCTCACCGGGTCGATCGGCACCTGGTTCCGGCCCTCCCGCTCCCCGACGGCCTCCCCGCTGGTCACCCGGCTGGCCCGCGCCGCGGGCTACCCGCACGTGCTGTCGTACGACGTCGACTCGCTCGACTACACCCGCCCCGGAGCCGACGCCGTCACCCGCAAGGTCCTCGCCGAAGTGCGGGGCGGATCGGTGGTGAGCCTGCACTTCGGATACCCGGACACGGTCGCCGCCCTCCCCGCCGTACTCCACGAACTCGACCGCCGCCACCTGCGCGCGGTCACCACCACGGAGCTGCTGAGCTGATGCGAACCACGAAAGCCGCCCGCCTCCTGGCCGCCGGAGCCGCCCTCACCGCCCTGGCACTGCTGTCCGCGTGCAGCGGTGACGCCCAGACCAGGGAGAGCGAGGCCCTCGGCAGCAAGGCCCCCGCCCAGCCGCAGGTGAAGAGGCAGCAGGTGGACGGGTTGCCCGGGATGCCCCCGGTGCTGGACCCGACCGACGTCTACGCGGCCGACCGGCCGAACCGACTCTCCCCGGTCGTCAAGGACTTCCCGTCCCGGGTGTACGTCCCCAACACCAACTCCGACACCGTCACGGTCATCGACCCGCAGACCTACCGGATCCTCAAGACCATCCCGGTCGGCCGGCAGCCCCAGCACGTCGTGCCGTCCTGGGACCTGAAGACCCTCTGGGTCAACAACGACCTCGGCAACAGCCTCACCCCCATCGACCCGAGGACCGGGAAGGCCGGCCGGCCGGTCGCCGTGCACGACCCGTACAACCTGTACTTCACGCCCGACGGCAAGTACGCGATCGTCATGGCCTCCATGGACCGTCAGCTCGTCTTCCGCGACGCGCACACCATGAAGGTCGCGAAGGCACTCCCGGTCGGCTGCTACGGCGTCAACCACGCCGACTTCTCCCTGGACGGCCGGTACTTCATCGTCTCCTGCGAGTTCAGCGGCGAACTCCTCAAGGTCGACACCGCGCGGATGGAGGTCGTCGCCCACCAGAAGCTGCCGTTGCACGGCGCGATGCCGCAGGACGTCAAGGTCTCCCCGGACGGCAAGCTCTTCTACATCGCCGACATGGTGGCCAACGGCATGTGGATCGTGAACGGGGACACCTTCGGCAAGCCGGATTTCCTCGCCACCGGCAAGGGCGCCCACGGGCTGTACATCAGCCGGGACTCCCGGGAGATGTTCATCTCCAACCGCGGCGAGGGCACCATCTCCATCTTCGACTTCACCGAGAACCGGCTGACCAAGAAGTGGCATCTGCCCGGCGGCGGCAGCCCCGACATGGGCGGGGTCTCCTCCGACGGCAAGGTGCTGTGGCTCTCCGGCCGCTACAACTCCGAGGTGTACGCCATCGACACCCGCACCGGCTCCGAACTGGCCCGCATCAAGGTCGGCAGCGGACCGCACGGCCTCGCCGTCTACCCGCAGCCGGGCCGCTACTCACTCGGGCACACCGGCATCTTCCGCTGAAGCAGCACCTCCGAGCCCACCGGACGGTACCCGGCCGCCTGGAACGCCCGCATGCTGCGGGCGTTCCCCGCCGACACCTGGGCCCACACCGGCTCGTCGGCCAGCTGCCGCGCCGCCGTCACGAGCGCCCGGCCCAGCCCCCGGTGCCGTACCGCGTCGTCCACCTCGACCGCCACCTCCAGCCGGCCCGCCACCCCGCGCCCCAGCACCAGCACCCCACCCTCCGCGGTCCACACCCGGACGTCGTCGCGCCGCCGGCGCGAGCTGACCACCCGCGGGTGGGACGGGTCGGCGATCTCCCGCAGCGCGAGCGCCGGACGGCCCGGCAGCGGGGATCCGACGAGCATCACGTCGACCGTGTCCGTACGGCGCCCGGTGCGGTCCGTCAGCGCGGTCAGGAAGCGCGGGTTCATCGTGGCGGCCAGCGCGTCGCACTCCTCGGTGACCGCGCGCAGCGTCTCCCGCACCCAGGCCGGATCCTCGTCGGTGAACACGACCGAGTGGGCGGTGAAGGCCAGGACACCGGCGTCCCGTGGCGAGGGCTGGGGAACGACCGTCGTGCCGCCGTCCGCCGGCGGGAAGGCGCCCTGCGCCGCCGCGTCGAGAATGTCCCGCAAAGTCTCCAAAACCGTGCTCCTCGAGTCTCCACCGACCGGAAGGCCCAGACTCGCACACGTGATCGACAACGGCACCGGACTTTCCACCGACGGCGGGCTGTGGGTGGTCGCTGCACTCCATGCTCGCGGCGGCCGTTAATCTGACCAGCGACAGTACGCCGACACGGCATGAGAACCACGAACAAAAGGGGCGGATCGGTGGCCGACATCGAGGAAGCACGCAAGCAGTTCCAGCGGATCGACGCGGACGGCGACGGTGTCATCACCGCTGCCGAGTTCAAGCACGCGCTGGCGCAGGGGGGCGACTGGAACGTCACCGACACGGTCGCCGAGGCCATCATCAAGACCCGCGACCTGAACGGCGACAAGGTCCTGTCGTTCGACGAGTTCTGGGCCTACCTGAACAAGTGACCCGCCCGAAGGGGGTGCCCGTCCCGTGGGGAGGGGCACCCCCTTCGTCATGCCTGCGCCTCCCCGCGCCGGTACCGGCCCGGCGCCACCCCGTACTCCCGCTTGAACGCCTTGGCGAAGGCGAACTCCGAGGTGTAGCCGGTGCGGGCGGCCACCTGGCGCAGGGACAGGTCGTCGTGGCGCAGCAGCCGTCCGGCGACCGTCATGCGCCACCAGGTCAGATACGTCAGAGGCGGCTCGCCCACCAGCGCGGTGAAGCGACGGGCGAAGGCCGCACGGGACAGGCCGCCGGCAGCGGCGAGCTGCGCCACCGTCCAAGCCTGCGCCGGGTCACCGTGGAGCGCGCGCAGCGCCGCCGCGACCGCCGGGTCGGCCAGCGCCGCCGACCAGCCCCGTGCCCGCCCGGCCGCGCGCTCGCTCTCCCACCAGGCCCGCAGGATGTACAGCAGCAGGGTGTCCAGCGGGGTCGGCTCCGCGGCGATCCAGGTCGTCCGACGGGCGGGAGCCGTCCCGATCGTCACCACCCGCACCGAGGCCAAGCGGCAGCGGCTGCTCGGCCTCGGCGCGGAGCACGTGATCGTCAGCGCCGACGAGGACGTGGTCGAGGAGGCCAGGCGACTGACCGGCGGGCGGGGGGGGTGTCTCTATGTCCTTCGTCAAGGACGTGGTGTTGGGTTTGAAGCGGTTTTGGGTGGTCATGCGGCGAGGGTGACGGCGGGGGTTCTTGACTCGTAGAACGTGCCGTCGCGGAGCATGGCGAACAGGACGCTGATGCGTTGGCGGGCAAGCCGGAGGAGGGCTTGGGTGTGCGTTTTGCCGCGGGCTCTTTGCCGGTCGTAGTAGGTGCGTGAGGCGGGGTCGGCGTTCATGCAGGCGAAGGCGGAGAGGAACATGGCGCGTTTGAGCTGCCGGTTTCCTCCTCTAGGTGCGTGTTCGCCGTGGATCGAGGTCCCGGACGACCTTGTTGTGGGGGCGAGGCCGGCGTAGGAGGCGAGGTGGGCGGCGCTGGGGAAGCCAGTCCCGTCGCCGACGGTGACCAGCAGGACGGCGGCGGTCCTGACTCCGACTCCGGGCATCGAGGTCAGGACCGGGTGAAGAGGGTGGGCCTCCAGAAGGGTGCTGATCTGGGCCTCCAGGGCCCGGCGCTGGTCGTGGACCGCGGCGAGCGAGCGGGCCAGCGACGGGATGACCACGTCGAGGGTGCCGGTTCCCGGGACCACGACGGTCTGTTCGTCGAGGGCTGTGAAGACGTCGTCGATCAGCCTCTGTGCCATCCGCGGGGCCTTGGGGCGGATCACTTCGACGAGTCTGCGGCGTCCGGCTTTCCGCAGAGCGTTGGGGGATCCGTATCGCTCGAGGAGCCAGGTGACGGCGGGGTGGTCCAGCCGTGGGCCCAGGACTCGCTCCAGCGACGGGTGGAACTGGGTCAGCAGACCGCGTATCCGGTTGGAGGTGCGGGTGGCTTCCGCGGCGAGGTCCTGGTCGAAGCCGGTCAGCACGGTCAGCTCGGCGGTGATCTCGTCGGTCAGCTCCAGAGACCGCAGGGTGTGGGGCATGGTGCGGGCGGCGTCCGCGATGACCGCTGCGTCCTTGGCGTCGGTCTTCGCCTCTCCCGGATAGAGGTCGGCGATCCGTCGCATCGCGAGTCCGGGCAGGTAGGCGACCTGGCAGCCGGCGTCGCGGGCGACGGTCAGAGGCAGGGCGCCTATGGATGCGGGCTGGTCCACGATGACCAGGACGGTGCCGAACTTGGCTTTGAGCTTGTCGAAGACGGCCCGCAGCTTCGGCTCGCTGTTGGGCATCGGCTTGTCGAAGACCTTCTTCCCGGCCGGGGTGAGTCCGTGGCCGTGGTGGGCGGTCTTGCCGACGTCCATCCCGAGGAAGACGCCCACGCCTTCGGTGTCTAACATCGCACCCTTTCCAGGTGGTTGACCGTACCGGCCTCGGCAATGGCACCGTGCTCGCGCATCCACGTTATGCAGACCTGCCGCCCACGTCTCTGCCCGGCATTGCGCCGGACTGGGCGGTGGCCGGGTCTCTCATCAGCGTCTCCGACGGCACCTCCCAGGCCCGGCGACACCACCCCCCAGGTCATCCATTCGACAGAGGGGACACAGTCATACCGGGCCCGGAGGCCAGCGGCCCCATTGCAGGACCGCGAAAAACATAACGGGGGCATCGTCCTCGATGCGATCGGCGGCGACGGCTTCGCGGAGCTGGGCGGCGCGATCGTCCGGGACGGGACCCTGGTCTCCTGCGGCTGGCTCGACGAGCGGCCCATCCTGCTGCCCCGGCAGTGGCCGCTCACCGTGCACGGCTACGCCAACATCGCCCTCACCGGCAGCGTCGAAGGCCGTCGGCGCGCCGCCCACTACCTCGCCTCCGGCCTAGCCGACGGCACCCTCCGCCCGGTCCTCGGCGAGGTCTTCGACGGTCTCGACCGGATCCGGGACGCCCACCGTCTGATGGAGTCCAACCGGCACACGGGCAAGATCGTCGTACGGGTCTGAGGACGTACCGCGAGGGGGCGCCCGCCTGGCCCAGTCACCGGAATACTCCCGTTCCCCCCGAGGTTGTCGCCGACGACTGACGTATGCACATGCATCGACCCGGAAGGCTCTGTCATGAAGATCGGCATCATCGGCGCGGGGAACATCGGCGGCAACCTGACCCGGCGGCTCACCGCCCTCGGCCACGACGTGTCCGTGGCCAACTCCCGTGGCCCCGAGACCCTGAAGGAACTGGCCGAGGAGACCGGCGCGACCCCGGTCCCGGCGGCGGAGGCCGCCAAGGGCGCCCAGGTCGTCGTGGTCACCGTTCCCCTCAACCGGGTCCCGGACCTCCCCGCCGGCCTGCTGGCCGGGGCGGCCGAGGGCGTCGCCGTGATCGACACCAACAACTACTACCCGCAGCAGCGCGACGGCCGGATCGCCGGCATCGAGGACGAGGGCCTGACCGAGAGCCGCTGGACCGAACGGCACCTCGGACACCCCGTGATCAAGGCGTTCAACGGCACCTACGCCCAGGACATCCTCGACCGTCCCCGCCCGGCCGGCGACCCCGAGCGCATGGCCCTCCCGGTGGCCGGCGACGACCGGGCCGCCAAGCAGGTCGTCCGCGACCTCATCGACGAACTCGGCTTCGACACGGTCGATGCGGGCGGCCTCGACAATTCCTGGCGCCAGCAGCCGGGCACCCCGGTGTACGGCCTGCAGGCGGGCCTGGAGGCCGTGCGCGACGCCCTGGCGGAGGCGTCCCCGGAGCGCCCGGCGGACTTCCGCGGCTGACGTCCGGGTCGCCCGGCCGCACGGGCCTCGTCCTCGCCGGCGACGCAGGGCTCAGTCGCCGGCGGCCCACTCCCGCAGAGCGCTGCGGTCGGCGAAGGCGGCCACGTTCTTGTCGTGCGGCTCGCTGCTGTACTGGTGGAAGCGCCACTTGGCCTGGATGCGGGGGTGGCCCGCGCTCACGTAGTCGGCGATCCAGAGGCCGTCGCCGGCGTACGAGGTGACGTCCACGTTCAGCCAGTACTCCCGGTTGGCGTAGAGCAACACCTTGTTGTGGGGGCGGAGTTCCTTCACCGTGCGGATGAACAGGTCCTTCTCCGCGTTGCTGGCGTGCGAGCCGTCGCTGGTCGTCTCCCAGTCGACGGCGAGCAGGTCGCCCGCCCGCTCGGGGGCGTGCCTGACGAAGTACTCGGCCTGGGCGGCGATATGACCCGGCCACAGGAAGTGGTAGTAGCCGACGACGAGTCCGGCGTCGCGGCCGTGCTTGGCCTGGGCGGCGAGTCTCGGGTTCACGTACGAACGCCCCTCCGTCGCCTTGATGAAGACGAAGGAGAGGCCGTCCGTGTCGTACGACGACGACTGGTACGCGCTGACGTCGATGCCGTGCAGCATGAGGGGACTCCCTTGAGTGCCGGTGGGGGGACAGGAGTTGACGTGTTTATGCCCCACCTTGGCACGGGAGATCCGCCGTTGCAGCCGAAAAGTCAGCTCCGGGGCGTCACCGATCCCAGGACCGACGCCGACTTGGCCGACCAGTCCGAGGTGATGATGCTCGCGTGGTCCTTGGCCAGCAGGGCGAGCCGGGCGGCGACCTCGGCGTCCGTGGGATCGGTCGAGGAGATCGCGGGGGATACGCCGTCGGCGCCCGTGGTGATCAGGATGTAGTGGTTCGCGGAGTAGAGCGAGGTGTCGTAGCCGTTGTTCACGTACGTCGCCGCGTCACCGTCGAAGAACACGAACCAGGGCCTGATCGAGGCGTCGTAACGGCTGGTGCGCGGGTCGCCGTTCGCGGCGCCGAGCACGGCCGGGAAGGCCTGTGCCTCGCCGATCCTGCCCGCCGCGTACAGGTCGCGGAGGTGGTCGCCGTACTCCTCGTCCGTCCAGTAGTGGTCGAACGGGTTGGACTGCTCCACCGTGCCCGGGATCAGCTCGAAGAGGAACTTGCCCCGGAGGGAGTCGCGGGAGGGCCAGGCGTCGGCCTTGGCCGCCGCGTCCAGGGAGGAGTACGTCCCGCCCAGCAGGTCGGACGGCTTGTACACGCTGCTGCCGAGCTTCTGCGACACCAGGGTGTCGAACTCGTCCGGGCCGAGGCCCCCCTTGCCGTTGAAGCCGACCTTCATCTCGACCTTGAACACGATCGGCGGGTGGTCGGGGTGCAGCTGGTTCCAGGCCGCGATGTTGTCCAGGCAGCTGCCCAGATCCTGGTTCCGGCTCTTGCTGTACAGCTCGCCCGGCGTCTTCGCGGCCTCGCAGTTGTTGTTGTCGCCGAACGGATTGCTGTGACTGACGCGCCAGCGATGGCTGATGCTGTCCACGTACACGTCCAGTTCGAGCAGCGAGGCGCCCGAGTCCAACGCCTGTGCGAAGTAGGTGTACTTGGCCTTGTCGTACGCGTTGTGCGTCCCGATGGCCGTCGTCCCGGAGAACTTCGGCTCCGCCCCATGGGCACTCGCCGGCACCGCCATCAGCAGGGCGGCGGCACCCAGGAACACCCCTGCCCGTCTCACCACACGAACCGCGCGCATGTGTGAACTCCCCTTCGCTGTCGCTGAGTTGGCGGCAGCGTAGGAGAGATCGGTTACTGAACGGTAGCCCCTGGAGGAACATCGGCCTCGCGAAGTGGGCGTTTTTCAAGCGCAGTTGAACACGGGCAGTGGAAACCGGAACCGGACGTCACGCGGGAGAGCCGGCCGGCGGGGGAGGGGTCAGCACTCGATGATGTTGACGGCCAGTCCGCCCCGGGCCGTCTCCTTGTACTTCACGCTCATGTCCGCGCCGGTGTCCTTCATGGTCTTGATGACCTTGTCCAGGGACACCTTGTGGGAGCCGTCGCCGCGCATCGCCATCTTCGCGGCCGTGACCGCCTTCACCGCGGCCATGCCGTTGCGCTCGATGCAGGGGATCTGGACCAGACCGCCGACGGGGTCGCAGGTGAGGCCGAGGTTGTGCTCCATGCCGATCTCGGCCGCGTTCTCGACCTGCTCCGGGCTGCCGCCGAGGACCTCGGCGAGGGCGCCGGCAGCCATCGAGCAGGCGGAGCCGACCTCGCCCTGGCAGCCGACCTCGGCGCCGGAGATGGACGCGTTCTCCTTGAAGAGCATGCCGATCGCACCGGCGGCCAGGAGGAAGCGGACCACGCCGTCCTCGTCGGCGCCGGGCACGAAGTTGATGTAGTAGTGCAGGACCGCCGGGATGATGCCGGCCGCGCCGTTCGTGGGGGCCGTGACCACGCGGCCGCCCGCCGCGTTCTCCTCGTTCACGGCCATCGCGTAGAGCGTGAGCCACTCCATGGCGTGCGCCAGCGGGTCGCCCTCGGCGCGCAGCTGGCGGGCCGTGACGGACGCGCGGCGGCGGACCTTCAGACCGCCGGGCAGGATGCCCTCGCGGGACATGCCGCGCTGCACGCACTCGCGCATCACGCGCCAGATCTCCAGCAGGCCGGTCCGGATCTCCTCCTCCGTGCGCCAGGCCCGCTCGTTCTCCAGCATCAGCGAGGAGATCGACAGACCCGTCTCCTTCGTGAGGCGGAGCAGCTCGTCGCCGGTGCGGAAGGGGTACTTCAGGACGGTGTCGTCCAGCACGATGCGGTCCGCGCCGACCGCGTCCTCGTCCACGACGAAGCCGCCGCCGACCGAGTAGTACGTCTTGGAGAGCAGTTCCGTGCCCGCGGCGTCGTACGCCCACAGCGTCATGCCGTTGGCGTGGTACGGGAGCGCCTTGCGGCGGTGCAGCTTCAGGTCGGCGCCGAAGTCGAACGCGATCTCGTGCTCGCCGAGCAGGCTCAGCCGCTTGGTCGCCTTGATGTCCTCCACCCGCTGGTCCGCGTTCTCCACGTCCACCGTGCGCGGCGAGGCGCCCTCCAGGCCGAGCAGCACCGCCTTGGGCGTGCCGTGGCCGTGGCCGGTCGCGCCGAGTGAGCCGTACAGCTCGGAGCGTATCGACGTGACGGATTCCAGCACGTCCTCGTTGCGCAGTCGCCGGGCGAACATGCGCGCCGCACGCATCGGGCCGACCGTGTGGGAGCTGGACGGGCCGATGCCGATCGAGAACAGGTCGAAGACCGAGATGGCCACGGGGAACTCCTCAATACGGGGGGTGGTGCTCAGGGTGTGGTGCGGGGTGGGCACCGCCCGGCACCGCGCGCGTCTTCTGTGTCCAGTGTGCGCGGTGCCGGGGTACTTCGGACTTACTTGTTCAGACCGGGGTACAGCGGGTGCTTGTCGGCCAGGGCCTTGACCCGGGCCTTCAGGGCCTCCGCCTCGGCCTCACCGAAGGGGGAAGGCGCCTTCAGTGCCTCGGCGATCACGTCCGCGACCTCGGCGAAGTCCTCGGCCGTGAAGCCGCGGGTCGCCAGGGCGGGCGTGCCGATCCGCAGACCCGACGTGACCATCGGGGGGCGCGGGTCGTTCGGGACGGCGTTGCGGTTGACCGTGATGCCGACCTCGTGGAGGCGGTCCTCGGCCTGCTGGCCGTCCAGCTCGGACTCGCGCAGGTCCACCAGGATCAGGTGCACGTCGGTGCCGCCGGACAGGACGTTCACACCGGCCTCGCGGGCGTCGGCCGCGGTCAGCCGTTCGGCGAGGATCCGGGCGCCCTCCACCGTACGGCGCTGGCGCTCCTTGAAGTCCTCCGAGGCGGCGACCTTGAAGGAGACCGCCTTGGCCGCGATCACGTGCTCCAGGGGGCCGCCCTGGAAGCCCGGGAAGACGGACGAGTTCAGCTTCTTCGCGAAGGCCTGCTTCGCGAGGATGATGCCGCCGCGCGGGCCGCCGAGCGTCTTGTGGGTCGTGGAGGTGACCACGTCCGCGTACTCGACCGGGTTCGGGTGGAGACCGGCGGCGACCAGGCCCGCGAAGTGCGCCATGTCGACCCACAGGTAGGCCTCGACCTCGTCGGCGATCCGGCGGAACTCGGCGAAGTCCAGCTGGCGCGGGTATGCCGACCAGCCCGCGATGATCACCTTGGGGCGGTGCTCCTTGGCCAGGCGCTCGACCTCGGCCATGTCGACCAGACCGGTCTCGACGTCCACGTGGTACGCGACCACGTTGAACTGCTTGCCGGAGAAGTTCAGCCGCATCCCGTGGGTCAGGTGGCCGCCGTGCGCCAGGTCCAGGCCGAGGATGGTGTCCCCGGGCTGGGCCAGCGCGAACAGGGCCGCCTGGTTCGCGGAGGCGCCGGAGTGGGGCTGCACGTTGGCGTACTCGGCGCCGAACAGCTCCTTGATCCGGTCGATGGCGATCTGCTCGGCGACGTCGACGTGCTCGCAGCCGCCGTAGTAGCGGCGGCCCGGGTAGCCCTCGGCGTACTTGTTGGTGAGGACCGAGCCCTGGGCCTCCATCACCGCGAGCGGTGCGAAGTTCTCGGAGGCGATCATCTCCAGGGTCGACTGCTGGCGGTTCAGCTCGGCGTCGACCGCGGCGGCGATCTCCGGGTCCAGCTCGTGCAGGGGCGTGTTCAGGACAGTCATACGGCTACGACTCCTCAGCCGGCGGTGAAGGCGGTGTACTCGTCGGCGGAGAGCAGCTCGGCCGGCTCGTCCGTGATGCGTACCTTGAACAGCCAGCCGCCCTCGAAGGGGGCCGAGTTGACCAGCGACGGGTCGTCGACGACGTCCTGGTTGACCTCGGTGATCTCACCGGTCACGGGGGCGTACAGGTCGCTGACCGACTTGGTCGACTCCAGCTCACCGCAGGACTCGCCCGCGGACACCGTGTCACCGACCTCCGGGAGCTGGACGAAGACGACATCGCCGAGCGCGTTGGCCGCGTGCTCCGTGATGCCGACCGTCGACACGCCGTCCTCGGCGGCCGACAGCCACTCGTGCTCCTTGCTGTAGCGCAGCTGCTGGGGGTTGCTCATGGCCTGAATTCTCCTGTACGCGCGGGAGTGCTGATGAATGGGGGACTGCTGGGACTGCTGAGGAGCAGGTGAATGTGCGCAGCGTCACGTCCTTGGGACGGACCGCGCTCAGTGTCTACTTCTGGCGCTTGTAGAACGGCAGCGCCACGACCTCGTACGGCTCGTGGCTCCCGCGGATGTCCACACCGACGCCCTCGGTGCCCGGCGCAGCGTGCGCCGCGTCGACGTACGCGATGGCGATGGGCTTGCCCAGGGTGGGAGAGGGGGCGCCGGAGGTCACCTCGCCGATCACCTCGCCGCCCACGACGACGGAGTACCCGGCGCGCGGCACGCGGCGGCCCTCGGCGATCAGACCGACGAGCACCCGCGGCGGGTTCTGCTCGGCCTTGGCGGCGGCCTCGGTGAGCGCCTCGCGGCCCACGAAGTCGCCCTCCTTCTCGAACTTGACCACCCGGCCGAGCCCGGCGTCGAACGGGGTCAGGGACGTGGTCAGCTCGTGCCCGTACAGCGGCATGCCCGCCTCCAGGCGCAGCGTGTCCCGGCAGGACAGGCCGCAGGCCACCAGGCCGACGCCCTCGCCGGCCTTGGTCAGCGCCTGCCACAGCTCCACGGCGTGCTCGGGCTTCACGAACAGCTCGAAGCCGTCCTCGCCGGTGTAGCCGGTGCGGGCGATCAGTGCGGGGACGCCGGCCACCGTGCCGGGCAGGCCCGCGTAGTACTTCAGGCCGTCCAGGTCGGCGTCCGTGAGGGACTTCAGGATGCCGGGGGACTCGGGGCCCTGGACGGCGATCAGCGCGTACGCGTCACGGTCGTCGCGCACCTCGGCGTCGAAGCCCTCGGCGCGCTCGGTCAGCGCGTCCAGCACCACCTGGGCGTTGGAGGCGTTGGCGACGACCATGTACTCGGTCTCGGCGAGGCGGTAGACGATCAGGTCGTCCAGGATGCCGCCGTCGGCCTGGCAGATCATGGTGTAGCGGGCGCGGCCGACACCGACCGAGGCGATGTTGCCGACCAGGGCGAAGTTCAGCAGGGCCGCCGCCTCGGCGCCGGTCACGGTGATCTCGCCCATGTGGGACAGGTCGAAGAGGCCGGCCCTGGTGCGCACGGCCACGTGCTCGTCGCGCTCGGAGCCGTAGCGCAGGGGCATGTCCCAGCCCGCGAAGTCGGTCATCGTCGCACCGAGCGAGCGGTGGAGGGCATCCAGCGCGGTGTGACGGAGTTCGGTACTGCTCATCGGTCGGTCGTCTCCCAAGGCATGACTGGCGAGGTCGTTCCTCCCCATCTGTCATCGGAACCTGAGAGGTTCGCCGAGACCGCCACAGGGACGACCACGGCTTGCACCTTGGGTGGAGCCACTGACACAGCGGCCCGCTTTTCAGATGTGCCTCGCCCGCGCGGTAACGGGGCCTGAGAGATTCAAGGGAGGGACTTGCTCCTTCGGCGTCCCAGCGAAGGCTGCTGGGAACTCTCCCGCGCGGATTCAAGCGGCCGGTATGCAGTTGGCGGGCACATCATTGCACGCCTTGCCCCCACCCGTCAGGGCCCGCATCTGTAACCGACCTGTGGCAGTACGCGCACCGAACCACTGGACGCGGCGCATTACCTTCTCTTTACATGTGATGGGCATGGGATTGCCAAGCACACAGGGGAGGACGATCACGGTGAACAGGACCTCGGCCTACGCCACCACCACCGGCATCGCGGTGCCCGGGCAGCCCTCCGCCCCGGCCCGCGAGCGCTGCGCCGACCGCCCGGCCCCGGTCGTCCGCGACCTGCGCGAGCGCGGGGGCCGCAGCCCGCACGCCCTGCTCTTCGGGCCCGGCGACCTGGTGGTGATCACCGGCCTGCCCGGCAGCGGCAAGTCCACGCTGATGCACCGCGCGGTCCCCGGTCACCGCATCGACTCCCAGGACGCCCGTGACCGCTGGGACGACCGCATGCCCCGCTTCCTTCCCTACGCGCTCTACCGCCCGCTGGTCCGCCTCGCCCACTACGCCGGACTGCGCCGGGCCCTGCGCACCGGCGAGGGAGTCGTCGTGCACGACTGCGGCACCCAGTCCTGGGTGCGCTCCTGGCTGGCCCGCGAGGCCCGCCGCCGCGGCGGCACCCTGCACCTGCTCCTTCTCGACGTCACCCCCGGCACCGCCCGTCGGGGCCAGCGCGAGCGCGGCCGCGGCGTGTCCCGGTACGCCTTCGGCCGCCACCGCCGTACGACCGCCCGGCTGCTGCGCGCGGTGGAGCGCGGCGAGCTGCCCGCCGACTGCGGCTCCGCGGTGCTGCTGGACCGGGACGCGGCGGACGTCCTGCACCGCATAGCCTTCACCGGCTGATCGGACCGGTCGCCGTCACAGGCACCCGCTAGCCTTTTGCTCCACAGCATGGTTCCCAGCAGGCGGTAGGCAGATGGACTTCCCGGCGGACATTCCCGCGGACTTCCCGGCACAGACGCACCCCCACCCGCACGGCGGTTGGCCCGGCAACGAGCTGGAGGAGGTGCTCTCGGCCTCCCTCGGCATACCCTCCGCGGGCGGCCGGATCATCGAGGTGCTGGGCCGGAGCTTCCTCTGGATCCCCCTGCCGAACGGCGGCGGCCCGCAGAGCGGCCCCCTGGACCTGCCCACGATGGAGATCGAGGGCCAGGTGTACGTCCCGGTCTTCAGCTCCGAGGAGCAGCTCCGCCAGGCGGCCGGCCCCCACATGTCGTACACCGTCGCCCCGGCGGTGGAGTTCGCCCGCGGCCTGCCCCCGCAGGTCGGCATCGCCGTCAACCCCGACGGCGTGGTCGGCGTCCCGCTGCCGCCCGAGGCGGTGGCCGAGCTGTGCCGCGCGGGCCGCACCCCGCTGGACGGCCCCGGTTCCGGCGGCCGGGTCCGCCTCTTCGAGCCCGACTGGCAGGACGACCCGGTCGACTTCCTGGCCGCCGCCTCCGCGGAGTTCACCGCGACCGGCGTGGTCGTCACCGCCCGCCGCTGCCTCGCCGCCATCGAGACGGGCGACCCCGTCATGTTCGTGGGCGTGGAACTCTCCCAGTGGGAAGGCGATCTGCGAGCCCTCCCCCTGGACGCCCTCGGCAAGGCTCTCGGCAAAGTCCCGGTCAAGTGGCCCGTCAACCTGGTCCTCCTCGACGTGGCCCAGGACCCGGTGGCCGACTGGCTCCGGGCGAACGTGCGCCCCTTCTACCAGTCCGGGCACTGAAACCACCTGAAGGGCGCGGGGAACTGCGCGAGAACCCACCACGTACCCGCACCCGCGAACGGACACAAGGCCCCGAGCTACTGGGCGCTTAAGCTGTCTCCACATGCGGGGCACTCCACAAGAAGGGCAAGACAGGTGAGCGCGAGCCCAAGCGGCAGCGTCGAGCACATGCTGCGCCAGGTCACCCCCGGGCGCTACGACGCCTACGAGGCACTGCTGCGCGCCCTCGCCACCCCCTCCTCCGGCCAGATCTGGATGCTCCTGTGGCACGGCCAGGCCGGCTCGCCCGACGCCCAGTACGGAAACATGGAGGTCGAGGGCTTCAGCTACGCCCCCTGTGTGACCTCCGCCCAGGAGCTCTCGGCGAGCGGCTGGAACCGCTCCTACGAGGTGGTCGACGGACTGGACGTGGCCCGCACCCTCTATCCCGACCACTTCGGGCTCTGGCTCAACCCGCACGCCCAGGGCGGCGGCGTCGGCATCCCCTGGCTGGACCTGCGCCGCATCGCCACCGGCCTGGACCGTCAGCCGGCCGGCCCCCTGCGGCTGTCCGAACCCGGCATCGAGATCTCGCAGTTCTACGCCCTGCTCGCGCAGAACGCCCACCGCACCCCGGCCCTGCGCTCCCTGCGCCGCGCCTGGGTGCAGCCCGCGCTCGGGGCGCCCTACCTCGCCATCGGCCTGGACGTGTACGACACCTCGCCGGCCGCGGTGGACTCGGTGCGCGCGATGATGCAGCAGTCGGTCGGCGCGGTCCCGGACGGGCTGCCGGTGTCCACGGTCGCCATGACCGACGACTACGACCCGGTCGTGATGTGGATGCGGGCCAGCGCCCGCCCGTTCTACGACCGTGAGGCCCACGCGGCCGCCCCGCAGCCCCAGCAGCAGGCCCCGGCTGCCGGCTACGGATATCCGCCCGTGCACGGCGCCTACTGAGCGCCGCCACCCCGCCCCACCGGGGCGTTCCCTGTCCTTCGGGATGCCCGTCACCTGCGTCGGGCGTCCCGGCCCGAGCGTGTGCGCGACGGGTCGAGGGCGACGTCCGACCGGTCATCGGGTGTGGTGAGAGCGTTCGCGGGTCGGTTCCGTAGGTTCGGATAACGGAACCCCCATGGCCGTATCACGGTTATGCATACTTTCGCCTTGGACTCTGGCGGGTGATCGCGGCCACGCTGAAGACTCCCCACTCAAGACACGAGGTGCTCACCTCGTGGTCGAGTGCAAGTCGATAAAGCCGCAAACCTTCGCGGCAGACGCGGGCCGGGCAACAACCGGCTAGAGGGGTCGGGTTCACAGTGACCGCACCGATCGAGACCACCGGAGCCGAGGCCGAGACCCCGCCCGAGGCTGTGCTCGCCGGGGTCAAGAAGGCTCAGATCGAAGGGCGTTCGCTCACACAGATCGCCTGGACCCGCTTCAAGCGGGACAAACTGGCCGTGGCGGGCGGTGTCATCGTCATCCTGCTCGTGCTGATGGCGGTGCTCGCGAAGCCGATCGAGTGGGCTTTCGGGCTGGACCCCAACCAGTTCCACCAGGACCTCATCGACCCGGCCCTGCTGGCCCCCAAGGGCAGCTGGGGCGGCATGAGCTGGGCCCACCCGCTGGGCGTCGAGCCGCAGTACGGCCGTGACATGCTCGCCCGCATCATCGAGGGCTCCTGGGTCTCGCTGCTGGTCGCCGGCGGCGCCACGCTGCTGTCCGTGATCATCGGTACCGTGCTCGGCGTCGTCGCCGGCTACTACGGCGGCTGGGTCGACAGCGTGATCAGCCGGCTGATGGACACCTTCCTGGCGTTCCCGCTGCTGCTGTTCGCCATCGCCATCTCGGCCTCTGTGCAGGACGGTTTCTTCGGGTTCAACGGTCTGTCGCTGCGCATCGGCGTGCTGATCTTCGTGATCGGCTTCTTCAGCTGGCCGTACATCGGACGTATCGTGCGCGCCCAGACGATGAGCCTCGCGCGGCGCGAGTTCGTGGAGGCCGCCACCAGCCTGGGCGCCCGCGGCCCGTACATCCTGTTCCGCGAGCTGCTCCCCAACCTCGTCGCGCCGATCCTCGTCTACTCGACGCTGATCATCCCGACGAACATCCTCTTCGAGGCCGCGCTGAGCTTCCTCGGAGTCGGTATCGCTCCGCCGCAGGCTTCCTGGGGCGGAATGCTCAGCAACGCCGTGGATCTCTACACAGCAGATCCGCAGTTCATGTTCGTGCCCGGACTGGCGATCTTCATCACCGTCCTGGCATTCAATCTGCTGGGTGACGGGCTGCGTGACGCGCTCGACCCTCGCAGCAAGTGATCCAACGATCGAGGGGGCATTCCTCACGTGAAGACGAGAAGGGTTACCGCCGCCGTGGCGACGGTCCTGGCGGTCTCGCTCGGCGCTGCCGCGTGCGGCGGCGGTAAAGACAGCAACGACAACAGCGGTGGTGGCGCCGGCTCGAAGGACGCGGCGCTGAACTCCATCGTCAACGCGTCGAGCAAGAAGGGGGGGACGGTCAACCTTGAGGACTCCGACGTTCCGGACTCCCTGGACCCGGGCAACACGTACTACGGCTTCGTGCAGAACTTCTCGCGTCTGTACGCCCGTACGCTCGTCACCTTCAAGCCGGCTGCCGGCAAGGACGGCCTGACCGTCGTCCCCGACCTCGCCGACTCCCTCGGCAAGTCCAGCGCCGACGCCAAGACGTGGACGTACCACCTGCGTTCGGGCCTGAAGTTCGACGACGGCACGCCGATCACGTCCAAGGACGTCAAGTACGCGGTCGAGCGCTCCAACTTCGCGCCCGAGGCCCTGTCCAACGGCCCCACGTACTTCAAGGCGTACCTGAAGGGCGGCGACAAGTACAAGGGCCCCTACAAGGACAAGAAGGGGATCGACTCGATCGGGACCCCGGACGACCAGACGATCGTCTTCCACCTGGCCAAGCCCTTCGCCGACTTCGACTACCTGGCGACCTTCTCCCAGACGGCCCCCGTGCCGCAGGCGAAGGACGACGGCGCGAAGTACGTCCAGCACATCGTGTCCTCCGGCCCCTACAAGTTCGCCTCGTACGAGGAGGGCGCCAGCGCCTCCCTCGTCCGCAACCCGAACTGGGACCCGAAGACGGACCCGATCCGCAAGGCGCTGCCGGACAAGATCAACGTCAAGTTCAAGGTCAACCCGGTCACGGTCGACAACGACCTGCTCGCCGACAAGATCACGGCGGACATCACCGGCGCCGGTGTGCAGCCGCAGACCCAGCCGAAGGTCCTGAGCGGCAAGTACGCCAAGCAGACGGACAACTCGTACGCGGGTGCCACGGGCTACATGGCCCTGAACCAGCACGTCGCCCCGTTCGACAACGTCCACTGCCGCAAGGCCGTCCAGTGGGCCCTCGACAAGCAGTCGGTCATCGACGCCATGGGCGGTTCGCCCAAGGGCGACGTGGCCACCACGCTGCTGCCGCCGTCGGTCAACGGCTACACCAAGTTCGACTCCTACGCCACGCCGGGCCACAAGGGTGACGCGGCCAAGGCCAAGGACGAGCTGAAGCAGTGCGGCAAGCCGAGCGGCTTCTCCACCGTGCTGACGGCCCGCGCCGACCGCCCCGCCGAGGTCGCGGCCGCCACGGCCATCCAGAACTCGCTCAAGAGCGTCGGCATCAAGGTCGACATCAAGCAGTTCCCCTCCGGCAAGTACTTCTCCAACTTCGCCGGTGTCCCGAGCTACGTCCACTCGCACAAGCTCGGCATGATGATGATGGCGTGGGGCGCCGACTGGCCGACCGGCTACGGCTTCCTGGACCAGATCATCGACGGTTCGGCCATCAAGCCCTCGGGCGGCAACAACCTGATGGAGCTGAACGACCCGAAGATCAACAAGGCTCTGTCCGACGCCATCTCCAACACCGACTCCGCGGCCCGCACCAAGGCCTGGGGCGACATCGACAAGATGGTCCTGGACAACGCCTCGGTCGTCCCGCTGATCTACCGCAAGAACCTGCTGATCAGGCCTACGTCCGCGACCAACGTCACGGTCACGCAGGCGTACCTCGGCATGTACGACTACACGCTGCTGGGCTCCTCCAAGTAACAGCAGGCCGGATACCCCTGAAAGGCAGGTGAAGGCACCGGGCGGCCGGGACGGACACACTCCGTCCCGGCCCCCCGGAGCCGGACAGCTGTGGCTGCGTACATCATCCGACGCGTCTTCGGCGCTTTGGTGCTGCTGCTGGTGGTCAGCGCAGTCACCTTCGCAATCTTCTTCCTGGTCCCCCGCCTGGGCGGCCAGACGGCCACCCAGCTGGCCACCCAGTACGTCGGCAAGGACGCCAACCCCGAGTCCATCGCCGCGATCAAGAGGAACCTGGGCTTCGACCAGCCCATCTACATGCAGTACTGGGACTACATCAAGGGCCTGTTCGTAGGCGCGGACTACAAGTTCGGTCCCGACGCCACGCACTGCAGCGCCCCCTGCTTCGGGTACTCCTTCAAGAGTCACGTCGAGGTGTGGCCGCAGCTCACGCAGCGCATCCCGGTCTCCTTCTCGCTGGCCGTCGGCGCGGCCGTGATCTGGCTGATCTTCGGTGTCACCACCGGTGTCATCTCCGCACTGCGCAAGGGCAAGCCCGTCGACCGCATCTCGATGTTCATCGCGCTCGCCGGCGTCTCGCTCCCGATCTTCTTCACCGGACAGGTCATCAACGTCCTGTTCATCTACCAGTGGCCCATCTGGGACAGCACCGACTACGTGCCCTTCACCCAGAACCCGGGTGAGTGGGCCTGGCACTTGTTCCTGCCCTGGGTCAGCCTCGCGTTCCTCTTCTCCGCCACCTACGCCCGGCTCACCCGGGCGGGCATGCTCGAGACGATGAGCGAGGACTACATCCGGACGGCCCGGGCCAAGGGTCTGCGGGAGAGCACGGTCGTCACCAAGCACGGCCTGCGCGCGAGCCTCACCCCGATCGTCACCATCTTCGGCATCGACTTCGGCACCCTCATCGGCACCGCGGTGCTCACCGAGACGGTCTTCTCCCTGCAGGGCATCGGCGCGTACTCGATCCAGGCCATCAAGGACAACGACCTGCCCATCGTGATGGCCGTGACCCTGGTCGCCGCCTTCTTCATCGTCTTCTCCAATCTGGTCGTCGACCTGGTGTACGCAGCCATCGACCCCCGCGTGAGGTACTCGTGAGCAAGCTCGAAAAGGCGGCACTGGGCGAACCGGCCACGGACGTCGCCGCCCCTTCCGATGCCGACGACGCGTTCCTCTCCGTTCGCGATCTGCGCATCCACTTCAACACCGACGACGGCCTGGTCAAGTCGGTGGACGGCGTCAGCTTCGACGTGCGGCGGGGCCAGACCCTGGGCATCGTGGGTGAGTCGGGCTCCGGCAAGTCCGTGACGTCCCTCGGTCTCATGGGGCTGCACCGCGCGGCGAACGCCAAGGTCTCCGGCGAGGTGTGGCTGGACGGCCAGGAGCTGATCGGCGCCGACCCGGACGAGGTGCGCCGGCTGCGCGGCCGCAAGATGGCGATGATCTTCCAGGACCCGCTGTCCGCGATGCACCCGTACTACAAGGTCGGGACGCAGATCGTCGAGGCCTACCGGGTCCACAACAAGGTCAGCAAGAAGGTGGCCCGCACGCGCGCCATCGAGATGCTCGACCGGGTCGGCATCCCTGAGCCCGCCAAGCGCATCGACGGCTACCCGCACGAGTTCTCCGGCGGTATGCGCCAGCGCGCCATGATCGCGATGGCGCTGGTCAACAACCCCGAACTGCTCATCGCGGACGAGCCGACCACCGCCCTCGACGTCACCGTCCAGGCGCAGATCCTCGACCTGATCCGGGACCTGCAGAAGGAGTTCGGCTCCGCGGTCATCATGATCACGCACGACCTCGGCGTGGTCGCCGAGATCGCCGACGACGTCCTGGTGATGTACGGCGGCCGGTGCGTGGAGCGCGGACCGGTCGGGGAGATCTTCGACCAGCCGCAGCACCCGTACACCTGGGGCCTGCTCGGCTCGATGCCGCGCATCGACCGTGAGACGGCCGAACGGCTCACCCCGGTCAAGGGCCAGCCGCCGAGCCTCATCAACGTCCCCTCGGGTTGTGCCTTCCACCCGCGCTGCCCGTACGCGGACCTCCCCAAGGGGAACGTCACCCGCACGGTGCGCCCCGAGCTGCAGCTGGTGGAGGGCGGTCACTGGTCCGCCTGTCACCTCTCGGCCGAGGACCGCACGCGGATCTGGACCGAAGAGATTGCGCCGAAGCTGTGAGTGAGACGAACAAGACAGACAACGTCGAGGACGCCGCCGGAAAGGCCGCGATCCCGCAGCAGGCGTCGGCTCCCGAGGGCGGTTCCGCCGAGCGTGAGGTGCTGCTCAGGGTCCAGGGCCTGACGAAGCACTTCCCGATCAAGAAGGGCCTCCTGCAGCGCCAGGTCGGCGCCGTGAAGGCCGTCGACGGCATCGACTTCGAGGTGCGCAAGGGCGAGACCCTGGGCGTCGTCGGCGAGTCGGGCTGCGGCAAGTCGACCATGGGCCGGGTCATCACCCGGCTCCAGGACCCGACCAGCGGCACGATCGAGTTCGAGGGCCGGGACATCACGCGGCTGAGCACCGGGAAGATGCGCCCGATGCGCCGCGACGTCCAGATGATCTTCCAGGACCCGTACGGCTCCCTGAACCCCCGGCACACCATCGGTTCGATCGTCTCGGCGCCCTTCCGGCTCCAGGGCGTCGAGCCCGAGGGCGGGGTGAAGAAGGAGGTCCAGCGGCTCCTGGAGCTGGTCGGCCTCAACCCCGAGCACTACAACCGCTATCCGCACGAGTTCTCCGGCGGTCAGCGCCAGCGCATCGGCATCGCCCGCGCGCTCGCGCTGAAGCCGAAGCTGGTCGTCGCCGACGAGCCGGTGTCCGCGCTGGACGTGTCGATCCAGGCCCAGGTCGTCAACCTCATGGACGACCTCCAGGAGGAGCTGGGCCTGACGTACGTGATCATCGCGCACGACCTGTCCGTCGTCCGGCACGTCTCGGACCGGATCGCGGTGATGTACCTCGGCAAGATCGTCGAGCTGGCGGACCGCGCCTCGCTGTACGAGGCGCCGATGCACCCGTACACCAAGGCGCTGATGTCGGCCGTGCCGATTCCCGACCCGAAGCGGCGGGGCACCAAGAGCGAGCGCATCCTGCTGCGCGGTGACGTCCCGTCGCCGATCGCGCCGCCCTCCGGCTGCCGTTTCCACACCCGGTGCTGGAAGGCGACGCAGATCTGCAAGACGACCGAGCCGCAGCTGCTGGAGCTGAAGCCCGGTCAGCGGGTCGCCTGCCACCACCCGGAGAACTTCGCCGACCAGGCCCCGCAGGACACGGTGCTGCTCACGGCGGCGAAGGAGGCCTCCGAGCTGGTCGGTGACGCGGTCCTGGAGGAGTCGGCGGAGACGTCGGCGGCGGTTGCCGCCGAGGTCGCGGCGGCCGAGACCGAAGAGACCGAGGAGGCGCCGGCCGAGGCCGAGCAGTCCGAGGCCGCTGAGGAGTCCGCGTCGGAGGAGTCGGAGTCGGAGGAGTCGGAGGAGTCGGAGTCCGCTGCCGAGTCCGAGGCCGCGGCTCCCAAGTCCCAGGAGTCAACCGACAAGTAGCACATGACAACTGGGCAAAGTCATGTACATGCATGAACGGGAGAGTGCAGAGTCGTCCGTGTCCGTCCACCGACAGGCACACGCTCGAAAGGGACGACCATGGCACTCTCCCGTTCGGCACGCTTAGGGACCCTCGCCACCGCGGCGGCCTCCTTCCTGGTCATCGCCGCCGCTCCCGCCCCCACCGCGGGCGCACCCGGCATCGGCGACCCCTACTTCCCACAGCTCGGCAACGGCGGCTTCGACGCCCGCCACTACGACCTGGACATCGCCTACGACCCGGGCACCGGCCGTCTGGACGGCCGTACGACCCTCACCGCGCGCGCCACCCAGAACCTCTCCTCCTTCGACCTCGACCTGCAGCAGCTGGAGATCACGAAGGTCGAGGTCGACGGCAGACGCGCGCAGTTCACGCGCGACGGCGACGAGGTCACCGTCACCCCGCGCAGAGCCCTCGCCGAGGGACGCGAGTTCACCGTGTCCGTCACGTACGGCGGCATACCCGAGCCGCTCGGCGGCCCCATCGTCTTCGGCTCGAAGTACGGCTGGATGAAGACCGCCGACGGCGTCTTCGTCGCCTGTGAGCCCAACGCCGCCTCCACCTGGTTCCCGTCCAGCGACCACCCCGCCGACAAGGCCACCTACGACATCCGGATCAAGTCGCCCAAGGGCCTGACCGGCGTCTCCAACGGGCGGCTCGTGTCGACGTACGACCGGGGCGACTCGACGTACACGCACTGGCGCGAGAGCCGGCCCATGGCCACCTACCTCGCCACCGCCACCATCGGGAAGTTCGACGTGCAGACCGGCCGCACCCCGGGCGGCACCCCGATCTACGTCGCCATCGACCCCGTCCTGAAGAACAGCAACAACGTCGACGTGTACGCCGTCACGGCCGCCGCCACCGACTACTGGTCGCAGGTCTTCGGGCCGTACCCCTTCGAGGAGACCGGCGCGATCGTCGACGACATGCCCGAGGCGGGGTTCTCGCTGGAGGTGCAGAGCAAGCCCGCCTACTCGGCCGTGCGCAACGAGACGACCATCGTGCACGAGCTGGCCCACCAGTGGTTCGGCGACTCGGTGAGCGTGGACCGGTGGAAGGACATCTGGCTCAACGAGGGCTTCGCCACCTACGCCCAGTGGCTGTGGGCGGAGCACCAGGGCACCCGCTCGGCCCACGACTCCTTCCTCGCCGCGTACAACGCCCGTCCCGCCGACGCTGCCTTCTGGCAGATCAAGGTGGCCGACCCGCAGCGCGACACGATGTTCGCCTCCGCCGTCTACCAGCGCGGCGCGATGACCCTGCAGGCGCTGCGTGAGCGGATCGGCGACAAGGCGTTCTTCCGGCTGCTGCCCGCCTGGACCCGGCTCCACCGGTACGGCAACGCGGACACGGCCGACTTCGTCCGCCTCGCCGAGCGGATCAGTGGGCAGCAGCTGGACGATCTCTTCGGCACCTGGCTGTTCACGACAGGTAAGCCGACCCTCTAGGCCTGGCTTTGTAAGGTTCACACCCTCTGACAGGTAAGAATGTCAGGGTGCAGCTGCAGCAACTCTTCAGTCCCTCCGTCCAGCACACGCTCGATGTCATCGGCATCTTCGTGTTCGCGATCTCCGGCGCCCTGCTGGCCGTCCGGAAGAACTTCGACGTGTTCGGCATCGCCGTGCTCGCCGAGGTCACCGCGCTGGGCGGAGGGCTGTTCCGCGACGTGATCATCGGGGCCGTGCCCCCGGCCGCCTTCACGGACCTCGGGTACTTCTTCACCCCGCTCTTCGCCGCGCTCGTGGTCTTCTTCCTGCATCCGCACGTGGAGCGCATCCAGTCGGCGGTGCTCGTCTTCGACGCGGCCGGCCTCGGCCTGTTCTCGGTCTCCGGTACGTCGAAGGCGTACTCCTACGGCCTCAACCTGACCGCGTCCGCCACCCTGGGCCTCGCCACCGCGGTCGGCGGTGGCGTGCTCAGGGACGTGCTCGCCAACGAGGTTCCCTCGCTGCTGCGCTGGGACCGCGACCTGTACGCGGTCCCGGCGATCGTCGGCTCCACCATGGTGGTGCTGTGCATCCACTACGACGTCCTGACCTCGTTCACCAGCGGGCTCGCGGTGGTCACCGCTTTCGTGCTGCGCCTGCTGGCGATGAGGTACCACTGGCGAGCGCCGCGCGCGTGGAACCGTCGCTCGACGGTGTCGGAGGAGTAGACCCGGCGGACCGGCCGGTCCCGGTGAGGGACCGGTCCGCGCCCCTGGCGCGGTTCTGGCCCATCTCCAGGGTCAGCCAGCGGAACACCGTGGTGACCTGCGGCCGCCACAGCGCCATGGTGTGCCCGCCCGCGCTGCGCGGCAGGAACACCACGTGCACGGTCGTCGGCGCCTTGGCGGCGGACTCCAGCGCCACGCCCGCCTGGTAGCCGTCGCCGGACTCGCCGGAGAAGTACAGCGCGATCCGGGGCGGTGCGGCCGCCTTCTTGAGAAGCAGGTAGGGATTGTTCTCGGCGCGCAGTGTGGGGTTCTGGGCGGCGAGGGAGTTGCGCTCGCCTATCGGGTCGTTGTAGCCCGACATGCTCACCGCGGCCCGGTACCGGTCGGGGTGGGCCACGGCCAGCTTGACCGCGCAGTGCGCGCCCGCCGAGTACCCGCCCACCGCCCAGCCCTGCGGGGCCGGCTGGGCCCTGAAGTTGTCCGTGACCATCTTCGGCACGTCGATGCTGAGCCAGGTGTCGGCGTTGACCTGGCCGGGGATGTTGGCGCAGCCCGTGTCCACACCGGCCAGCAGGTTGGTGCGCGGGGCGACCAGGATGAAGGGCGCCACCTGGCCGCTCCTCATCAGCGGCAGCAGCTGCTCGTGCGTCTTCATCGACCCGAACCAGGCCTTCGCCGAGCCGGGGTAGCCCGGCAGCAGCTCCACTACCGGGAACTTCTTGTTGCGGTAGGCCGGCTCGTTGTACTGGGGCGGCAGCCAGACGTAGACCTCGGCGTTCACGCCGGAGACCCGGCCCTTGAGCTGGGTGACGCGCACCCCGCCGGCCGCGCGCATGCCCGGGCCGTCGGCCTGGGTGAAGTTCTGCCTGACCTTGGGCAACCGTTTCAGCGCTATGCCGCCGGTACCGTCCCGGCCGAGGTCGGCGGCCTGCTGGACGTGATTGCCGGTGCCGAGCAGGTCGGCCCAGTTGTCGTACAGGTTGTTCTGGTTGTTGACCAGTACGAACACCAGCGTGACGGCCGTGCCCTGGGCGAACAGCAGCATCAGCACCCGGGCGGCGGCGCGCAGGGCCCTCGGCCCCCGCATCCTCGACCACAGGACGAGCGGCAATATGACGGCGACCACGGAGAGCACGATGGTCGTGTAGAGGAACGGAGTCCCGGTGAGGCTCATGTCCCCATAGAGGGGAATCGGGGGCCCGGGGTTGTGGACGTGTCGGGGCACTTACCTAGAAATTGCCGGAACCTCACCCGGCAGGGGGGCCTCGCCCCATCCTGCCAGCCGCCCGGCGGGATCCCGTCATCCGCCCGCAATATACAAAGCTACCGCTTAGTAATTTCCTGTTGTACGGTTCAGTCATGCCAGAAGCAGCTTCCGCACCCTCCCCCACTCTCGGCTTCGCTCGAGTCGGGGGACCCCCATCGTCGCGGGCCGTGATCGGCGACAGCGAGTTCGACCGCGACACCGCGGTCACCCGGCGCGAGCCCGGGGTCTACGACATCGACCTCTCCGCCGGCTGGACCATCATCAACGCCGTCAACGGCGGCTATCTGCTGGCCGTGCTCGGCCGGGCCCTCGCGGACGCCCTCCCGCACCCGGACCCCTTCACCATCTCGGCGCACTACCTGACCGCGTCCCAGCCGGGCCCGGCGGTCATCCGCACCGAGGCCGTCCGCACCGGCCGCACCCTCTCCACCGGCCAGGCCTCGCTCTTCCAGTACGACGACCACGGCAACGAGGTCGAGCGCATCCGCGTCCTCGCCTCCTACGGCGACCTCACCACCCTCCCGGACGACGTCCGTACGACGGCGACCCCGCCCGCGATGCCGCCCATGGAGCAGTGCTTCGGCCCGGACGACTCCCCGGCTCCGGTCCCGGGCAGCTCGGCCATCGCCGACCGGCTGATGCTCAAGCTGGACCCCGCCACCCTCGGCTGGGCACTGGGCGCGCCCTCCGGCAAGGGTGAGATGCGAGCCTGGTTCGGCCTCGCCGACGGCCGTGACGCCGACCCGCTCTCGCTGCTCCTCGCGGTGGACGCCCTTCCGCCCACCGCCTTCGAGATCGGCATCAAGGGCTGGGTGCCCACCGTCGAACTCACCGTCCACGTCCGCCACCGCCCGGCCCCCGGCCCGCTGCGTGTGTCGATCACCACGCGCAACCTGGCCGGCGGCTTCCTGGAGGAGGACGCGGAGGTCTGGGACAGCGAGGACCGCCTGGTCGCCCAGTCCCGCCAGCTCGCCCGGGCCCGCCTCACCTGACCGGGGCGGGCCGGTCAGGCCCGGTCGAGGGGCCGGCGGCCCATCCAGGCCGCCAGCTGCTCGTAGCGGCCCGCTCCCTCGGCTGCCTGGTGGCGGGCGTCGAAGGGGGTGTTCTCGTCGCGGGGACGGGAGTCGGGCAGTACCTGGCGGGCGGTGGCCAACGCGAACTCGGCCAGCTCCGGGTCGAGTTCCCCGGGGTGGCCGAGGGCCTCGGAGAGGTCCCAGGTGTGGGTCACGATCTCCATGACGTAGCCGGAGAGCGCCGCGTGGCCGGGGACCTCGCCCCAGGGCACACGCACCGGGCTCGTCATCCGCTCGTCCGCCTCCCAGGCCTTCAGGACACGCACGCGCACCTCGTCGTAGGCGGCCGCCCAGCCGTCGTCCGCGACGCCCTCGGCGAACGGGTGCATCGCGAGCCCGTCGCCGCCCTCGCCGACCACGGCGATCCGCCGGGTGCCGCCGACGATGTGGCTCAGCAGGGTCCGTACGTCGAACTCGGTACAGGGCGTGGGGCCGTCGAGCTGTTCGGGGCGCACCGTCTTGATGAGCGCGGCCGCCTGCTCGGTGGCGCGGGTGTAGACGGGGCGCGGGTCGATGGTGTTCATGGGATGCCTCTCCGTAGGTCGGTGCAGTGAGGTTCCCTCGATAACCTGACAGCTTCCGTCAGGTTTTATCCGTGTCGGGATTTTGTCGGGTCCCGCGGCTGCCGCCGGCCGGCCGCCGGCCGCCGGCCGCCCGAAGCCTCGGCCGGTGCCGACGAAAGGGCTCCCCGGACGATCCGGCACCGCCGCCGTGAATTGCTCCGGCCGCCCGCCCGGCGGGATCCTGTCGGCGTGAAGTCCGACCGGCTGCTGTCGATCCTGCTGCTCCTGCAGACCCGGGGCCGCGTCCCCGCGCCCGAACTCGCCGACCGGCTGGAGGTGTCGGTCCGCACCATCTACCGGGACGTCGAGGCCCTGTCGGCCTCCGGCGTCCCCGTGTACGCCGAGCGCGGCCGGCACGGCGGCATCGAACTCCTCGCCGGTTTCCGCACGGACGTCACCGGCCTCACCGCGGACGAGTCCCGCGCCCTGTTCATCCTCGCCGCCCAGGGCGCCCACGCCGCACTCGGCCTCGACGCGGCGCTCGGCTCGGCCCTGCGCAAGGTGATGGCCGCTCTGCCCGCCCCGCACCGGCCCGCCGCCGAGGTCACCAGCCGGCGCATCCTGGTCGACGCCACCCGCTGGCGCAGCGGCCCGCAGCAGGCCGTCGACCTGGAGGTGCTCCAGGACGCGGTGTTCTGCGACCGGCGGCTCAGGCTGCGCTACCGGCACAGCGGGGAGCGGGAGCCGCGGACGTACACCGTGGACCCGTACGGCCTGGTCGCCAAGGCCGGGGTCTGGTACCTGGTCGCCGACCGGCGCGGCGCGCCCCGGCTGTTCCGCGCCGACCGGGTGCGCTCGGCACGCCTGCTGGACGATCCGGTGCGGCGCCGGCCCGGTGTCGAACTCGCCGATGTCTGGGAGGCGCTGCGCCGCCAGGTGGAGCAGCGCCCGGAGGACGGGATCGACGTCACGGTACGGGTCCGGCGCGAGCGGCTCGACATGTTCCAGCGCATGGCCGCCGGGCAGCTGACCGGACTCCCCGACGACGACGGGGAGAGCGACTGGGTCACTGCGCTGCTGTCGTACCCGGTGCTGCGCGCCGTGCGCCAACTGCTCGCGTTCTCCGACCAGGTGGAGATACTCGACCCGCCCGAGGCGCGCGCGGAGCTGCTGCGGGCGGTCCGCTCTGTCACGGCCTTGTACCAGGGGGCAGACCGGGGCGAGGAGTGAAATCCCAGGTGAGTGGCGGTACTTGAGGTGCGCTTTACCCGATTGACAGGTGGCGGACAGGGCGGGCCCAAGAACGCCCTAACCGCCGTTGGTTGAGTGCCCGCCTCAGGATTTCCTCATCTTCCGCGGAGCTGACTCCCATGAAGCGTGCACGCCTCGTCCCCGCCGCAGCCCTGCTGGCGCTGTCCCCGCTGCTGCTCACCGCGTGCGGCTCGGGCGACTCCTCGTCGACCAGCGGCGACTCCGGCGCGCAGTCCTGCCAGGCGCCGTCCGGCATGCCGACCGGCGGCACGGGCCGCCGGCCGAGCGGGGCACCGTCCGGCGCACCTTCGGGTGCCTCCACGGCCAGGCCGACCGGGTCGCCGTCGGCCCCGCCGAGCGGTGCGCCCTCGGGCATGCCGAGCGGCGCCCCCGGCGGTGGCCAGGGCGCTCCCGGGGGCGGCCGGGGCGGCGGCTGCGGCGGTCCCGGCGGTGGTCAGGCCGGAGGGCAGGGCGGGGCACAGGCCGGGGGACAGGCTCAGCAGGGCTGATCGGCGGGGTCGTGCGGCAGTAAGGCCGACCGGCGGCAGGGGGGGGTGTGCTCGGCGGGACGAGCGCACCGCCCCCTGCGCGTGTGCCGCGGCCGGTGGCCGGTCAGTCCAGCCAGTGCCGGCGGCCGATGCTGATGAGCCGCATCTGCCGGATGGCGAGCTGGGCGACGCGCTCCCGCTCGCCCGTGGATCCCTCCAGGGTCTCCAGGAAGAGCGACGCGGTGATGAGCATCTGGTCGACGTAGAGATGCGCGAGCATCAGCACGTCGTCGTCGCTCCAGCCTTCGGCCTGCGGGTCCTTGGCCAGCTCGGCCTTCACCTCTTCCGCGAACCGGGCCAGTTGGGACTGGATGGCCTCGCGCACGGGCTGCACCCCGCCGTGCCGCTCGCGGGCGATGAAACGGACGTGGGCGGGATGGGCGTCCACGTGGTGCGCGATCAACTCGATCGCGCGTGTGATGCGCTCCTCGCTGTCGCCCGCCGTGGACACCGTCGTCCGCACCATCGGGTGCAGGCTGCCCAGGGCCTCGTCGACCAGGGCGACGCCGAGGTCGGCGGTGGAGCGGAAGTGCCGGTAGAAGGCGGTCGGGGCGACACCGACGGCGCGGGTGACCTCGCGCAGACCGAGGCTGCTCAGGCTCTGCTCCTCCAGCAGCGCGAGCGCCGCGTCCAGGAAAGCCTGCCGGGTCTTCTGCTTCTGGGCCTGCCGGATGCCGAGGGTGTGACTCATGTCATCCAGTTAACAACTGTTCTCTGGAATTTTAAAGCCGTCGGAGGCGCTAGACTCAAAGTCAGTGAACAAGTGTTACTACAACTGTTCACCGAAATTTCACAGAGGCCAGACCCAAGGCATCTCGGAGGGGGGATCTGATCCCATGTTGTTCCTCGTCGTCGCACTCATGCTGCTCGGCGTCGTACTGGGCACCGTCGCTCACGTACCGCTGACCGTCACCGTCACCGCGGCCGCTTTCATCGCCGCCTGGCTCGCCGTCTTCGCGATCCGCGAGCGCCACAGCCGCCGCCGCGGCACCTCGGTCAACTGACCTTCCGGAACGATTTCCAGGAGCTGAGCACCATGCAACTCACCGCACCGGCCACCGGCCGCACCGACACCCGCCCGCAGGCGCGGGACGCCGACGGGATGGCCGTGGCGTCCTTCATCCTCGGCCTTCTCGGCCTGCTCGTCCTCAACCTCTTCCTCGGCCCGATCGCCATCGCCCTGGCCGCGGTCGCCCTCTGGCGCGGCACGACCCGACGCGGCCGCGCCTACCTGGGCCTGACCCTGGGCATCGCGGACCTGGCAGTCCTGGCGATCGCCATGGAGATGTCCCACACGGTGTCCTGGAGCCTCTGAGCCCGACCGGCAACGCCTGAAGAAGCCAGGGCCCCGAGGACGACGGGGCACTGCCGCACGGCAGCGCTGCGGGTTGTCGCGCCGTCGACCGCCGTGGCGAATCACCGCGAGCCGCTGTATCGCCGACCTCGTGACGCCGCATCGCCGCATCGCCGCATCGCCGTCCGCTGTACCGCCGACTGCCCTGGGGCGACGCAACACCAATCGCCGGACTTCCGGCCGCTGCGGGGTGACGTACCGCCGACTCTGTGGCGACGCATCGCCGACCGTCGTGGCGACGCAACCGCCGTACCGCCGACTGCCCTGGGCCGCCGTACCGCCGGCCGCCGCGAGGCGACGCATCGCCGTCCGCCGCACCGCCGGCCGCCATGTCGCCGACCGCCGTGGGCAGACGTTCGGCAGGGCGGAACGGGTGGGCACGGCCGACAGCGCCCGGCACGCCACCACCCACGCCAGGTGCAGCCCGCACGAGCCGCGCCCGCAGCAGCCGACGTAGGCAGCACCCGCAGCCCGGGCAAGCCGCGCCCGCAGCCGGCATGAGCCGAACCCGCAGCCGGCATGAGCCGAACCCGCAGCCGAGGCAAGCCGCACTCGCCCCCGCAAGGCGCCGCACGGCACTCCGCGGGCAAGACCCGCCGCAAGGGCTCGTAGAATCGGGCTCACCATGGCTTACCTCGACCACGCCGCCACGACCCCGATGCTCCCGGAGGCGGCAGAGGCCCTGACCGCCCAGCTGAGCATCACCGGCAACGCGTCCTCCCTGCACGCCTCCGGCCGCCGGGCCCGCCGCACGGTCGAGGAGTCCCGCGAAACCCTTGCCGAAGCACTGGGCGCCCGCCCCAGCGAGGTGGTCCTCACCTCGGGCGGCACCGAGGCCGACAACCTCGCGGTGAAGGGCCTGTACTGGTCCCGCCGCGACGCCGACCCGGCCCGCACCCGCGTCCTGGCCAGCCCCGTCGAGCACCACGCCGTACTCGACGCCGTGCACTGGCTCGGCGAACACGAGGGCGCCACCGTCGAGTACCTCCCCGTCGACTCCTACGGCCGCGTCCACCCCGAGGTCCTGCGCGAGGCCATCGCCCGCAATCCCGAGGACGTCGCCCTGGCCACCGTGATGTGGGCCAACAATGAGATCGGCACCGTCCTGCCGATCCGTGAACTCGCCGACGTCGCGGGCGAGTTCGGCATCCCCCTGCACGCCGACGCGGTCCAGGCCTTCGGTCAGCTCCCGGTCGACTTCGGCACCTCCGGCCTCGCCGCGATGACGGTGTCGGCCCACAAGATCGGCGGCCCGTACGGCATCGGGGCGCTGCTTCTCGGCCGCGAGTACACCCCCGTACCCGTCCTGCACGGCGGCGGCCAGGAACGCCACGTCCGCTCCGGCACCCTCGACGTCCCCGCCGTCGCCTCGTTCGCGGTGGCCGCCCGCGTCGCCGCCGGGCAACAGGAGCGATTCGCCCGCGAGATCGGCGCCCTGCGGGACCGGCTGATCGACGCCGTCCGCGCCGCGGTGCCGGACGCCATCCTCGGCGGCGACCCGGCACCTGGGGGCCGCCTCCCGGCCAACGCCCACTTCACCTTCCCGGGCTGCGAGGGCGACTCCCTGCTGCTCCTGCTGGACGCCCAGGGCATCGAGTGCTCCACCGGCTCCGCCTGCACCGCGGGCGTCGCCCAGCCCAGCCACGTCCTGCTGGCCACCGGCACCGACCCGGACCTGGCCCGCGGCACCCTGCGCTTCTCCCTCGGCCACACCTCCACGGACGCCGACGTCGACGCCCTCGCCAAGGCGATCGGACCGGCCGTGGAGCGGGCCCGGGCGGCGGGGCTGACGTAGCGGCGGCGCAGCCGGTGCGGGCCCGGCGTGACGCCTCAGGCCCGCGCCCGCCGAACCAACCCCAGGTAGCGGTCCCAGTCCCAGTGGCGCCCGGGGTCCGTGTGGTCCGTCCCCGGCACCTCCACGTGCCCGATGACGTGCCCCCGGTCGACGGGTATGCCGTAGCGCCCGCATATCGCCGCCGTCAGCCGCGCCGAGGCCGCGTACATCGCGTCCGTGAAGGAGGAGGAGTCCTCTACGAAGCCCTCGTGCTCGATGCCGACGCTGCGCTCGTTGTACTCCCGGTTGCCCGCGTGGAAGGCCACGTCCAGCTCCCGGATCAGCTGGGTGATCCGGCCGTCCTTGCGCACGATGTAGTGCGCCGCCGCACCGTGCGCGGGGTCCTGGAAGACCTGTACCGCAGATGAGTACCCGCCCTGGGTGACATGGATGACCACCCGGTCGATGCGGTAGTCGTCCGGCCGGTCCGCCCGCCGGTAGTTCGCCGCCGAGGCCGGCACCCAGTGCGCGCCCCGGAAGTCGACGGCCCCGGCCACCCGCCGCTTCTCCACCCCGGGCAGCCGCCACCACAGCCGGGACAGCTCGTCCCGGGCCAGCACGGCCGTGCCCACGGCGGCCGCGGCCCCGCCGATGAGCAGGGCACGCCGCCCCAGCCGCCGGTCCCCGTCCTTCGCCGGCACCCCGGTCGTCTCCTCAGGCGTCGCCCCCATGTGATCGTCAACGGATATCCGGCGGCCGCGGTTCCCGCGCCCCGTACTCTGGAAGGGCTATGACTGACACCCCGCAGCGCCCCCGCCCCCTCCGCGTCCTCGCCGCCATGTCCGGTGGGGTCGACTCCGCCGTCGCCGCCGCGCGGGCCGCGGAAGCCGGCCACGACGTCACCGGCGTCCATCTCGCGCTCTCCGCGAACCCCCAGTCCTTCCGCACCGGCGCGCGGGGCTGCTGCACCATCGAGGACTCGCGCGACGCCCGCCGCGCCGCCGACGTCATCGGCATCCCGTTCTACGTCTGGGACCTCGCCGACCGCTTCCGCGAGGACGTCGTCGAGGACTTCATCGCCGAGTACGAGGCCGGCCGCACCCCGAACCCCTGCCTGCGCTGCAACGAGAAGATCAAGTTCGCCGCGCTGCTGGACAAGGCGCTGGCCCTCGGCTTCGACGCCGTCTGCACCGGCCACTACGCGCAGGTCATCGTCAAGGAGGACGGCTCCCGCGAGCTGCACCGCGCCTCCGACATGGCCAAGGATCAGTCGTACGTCCTCGGCGTCCTGGACGAGAAGCAGCTCGCCCACGCCCTGTTCCCGCTCGGCGACACGGTCACCACCAAGGAGGAGATCCGCGCGGAGGCCGAGCGCCGGGGCCTGGCGGTCGCCAAGAAGCCCGACTCGCACGACATCTGCTTCATCGCCGACGGCGACACCCAGGGCTTCCTGGCCCAGCGGCTCGGCAAGGCCGAGGGCGACATCGTCGACGAGTCCGGCGCCAGGATCGGCACGCACGAGGGCGCGTACGGCTTCACGATCGGCCAGCGCAAGGGGCTGCGCATCGGCAACCCGGCCGCCGACGGCAAGCCGCGCTACGTCCTCGACATCTCCCCGGTGAACAACACCGTGACCGTGGGCCCGGCCGGCGCTCTGGACGTCACCGCGCTGACGGCGATCAAGCCGCGCTGGTGCGGCAGCGCCCCGTCCGGCCCCGGCACCTACACCGCCCAGCTCCGTGCCCACGGCGGCGAGACCGAGGTCACCGCGGAACTGGTCGACGGCGAGCTGCGCGTCAGCTTCGCCGAGCCGGTCCGGGGCGTCGCCCCCGGCCAGGCGGTCGTCCTGTACGACGGCACGCGCGTCGTCGGCTCGGCGACGATCGCGTCGACCGTACGGGCCGCGGCAGCGGCGGTCTGACCGGCCCGCTCACCGGGTGAGGAACTCGGCCAGCACCGGGCCGAGGACCCCCGGTTCCACCATGTGGGTCTGCCCCTCCAGCACCTGGTACGTGCTCTGGGGCAGCGCCTGCGCGAGCGCGCGGTTCGCGTCGAGCATCCACGCGGGGCTCGCCCCGCCCGCGGCCACGAGGACCGGCACGGAGATCCCGGACAGCCGCTCGCGCGGCAGCAGGCCGTCGCCCATGACCGCGTCGTCGTACGCCAGGCTCGGTGCGACGGCCTCCATGCCGGCCCACATGGGCGACTGACGCGCCCCCCGGATCATCTCCTCGCCCAGGCCCGTCAGCCGCAGGAACAGCTCCACCGCGTCCCCGCGCCGGCCCTCGGCGAGCGCCTGGTTCAGGTTCTCCTTGTACGCGGCCTCCCGCTCGGCACCGCCGTCCAGGAAGTCCGCGAACGGCACCTCGTACACGGCGGCCTGACGCACCGGCAGGCCGCTCGCCGCCGCCTCCAGCACCAGCGCACCACCCGAGGAGACCCCGAACAGCGCCTGCGCGCCGCCCACCGCCTCGATCAGCGCGGCCAGGTCCTCGACCTCGCGCTGCACCGCGTACGGCGCCGTGTCACCGCTCTCGCCGCGACCCCTGCGGTCGTAGACGACGGCCGTGCAGCGGTCCGCCAGACGGTGTGCCAGGGGCGTCACGGTGCCGCCTGTGGACATCGCGCCGCTCACCAGGATCACCGTCGGCCCCTGGCCGATCACTCCGTACGCGAGGGAGGTGCCGTCGCGGGAAGTCGTCATCTTGTCCATGCCGGTGCAGACTGCCGTACGGCACGGATCTCAGCGGTCACGACACGTCGGCCTCGTAGAAGCAGTAGTGGTCCCTGATCTCCGCCACGCCGGGCTTCGGGTCCGGGTACGCCCACACCAGGTCGGGCGCGTCCGGCAGCGACCAGTAGGACGCGGTGCCCTTGAAGGGGCAGACGGTGTGGGTGTCGGAGGGCGTGAGCAGGTCGAGACGGACGTCCTCGGCGGGGATGTAGTACCGCACCGGCGAGCCCGTCTCGCGCAGTACGAGGGGACGGTCGGTCTCCGCGAGCACCTTGTCGCCGTGCACCACGCGCACGTGCTGCCCGCCCCGTTCGATGGTGATCGTGTGTCCTGTGGTCATGTCCGAACAGCGCGCGCGGGCCCGTACTTCTTCCCGCGTACGGTGGGGGACATGAACATCTGCGTCTTCCTCTCCGCCGCCGACCTCGACGAGCGCTACACGGGCCCCGCGCGCGACTTCGCGGAGCTGATCGGCAAGGGCGGGCACACCCTGGTCTGGGGCGGCTCCGACGTCGGTCTGATGAAGGTTTTCGCCGACGGGGTGCAGGACGCGGGCGGCAGGCTCCTGGGTGTGTCCGTGGAGTTCCTCGCGGCGAAGGCGCGGCCCGGCGCGGACGAGATGGTCATCGCCGCCGACCTCGCCGAACGCAAGAAGTTGCTCCTGGACAAGGCCGACGCCGTGGTGATCATGGTGGGCGGCACCGGAACGCTCGACGAGGCCACCGAGATCCTGGAGCTGAAGAAGCACGGCCGCACCGAGAAGCCGGTGGTGCTGCTGAACACGGACGGCTTCTACGACGGCCTCCAGCTGCAGTTCCGCCGCATGGAGGACGAGGGTTTCCTGCCCCGCCCGCTGTCCGATCTGGTTTTCTTCGCCGAGGAGCCGGCCGCCGCACTGGCCTACCTGGAAGCTGCGTCGTCAGCGGCTGCCGCCGCGGGTCCGCGCTCCTGATGATGCGAGCATGGCGGGCATGGCTACACATGTGATCACCGGGGCCGGTTCCGGCATCGGCGCGGCCGTCGCCCGCCGTCTGCACGCGCGCGGGGACGAAATCGTCCTGCACGCGCGCGACGCCGGCCGCGCGAAGGAGCTGGCCGCCGAGTACCCCGGGGCGCGCACCCTGGTGGGCGACCTGGCCGACCCCGACAAGCTCTCCTGGGCGTTCTCCCACCAGTCGCTCCCGGACCGGGTCGACTCGCTGCTGCACATCGCCGGGGTCGTGGACCTCGGCGAGGTCGGCGAGCTGACCCCCAAGACCTGGCGCCACCAGCTCAACGTCAACCTGCTCGCCCCGGCCGAGCTGACCCGGCACTTCCTGCCCCAGCTCCGCGCCGCACGCGGCCATGTGATCTTCGTCAACTCCGGTGCCGGCCTCAACGCCCACGCCGGCTGGTCCGCGTACGCCGCCTCCAAGCACGGCCTGAAGGCCCTGGCCGACTCCCTGCGCCACGAGGAGCACGGCAACGGCGTCCGCGTCACCTCCGTCTACCCCGGCCGCACGGCCAGCCCCATGCAGGCCAAGGTCCACCAGCAGGAGGGCGAGGACTACGACCCCGCCCGGTGGATCGACCCGGAGTCGGTCGCGACGACGATCCTGATGGCCCTGGACCTGCCGAGGGACGCGGAGGTCAACGACCTGACGGTGCGACCGGGGCGGTGACAGGGGACGGCGGGAGCGGGGCGGCGGTACCGGACGGCAGGCGCGGGGCGAGCGCCGACGAGGTCCTGGCCTGGCTGGAGGAGACCTGGTCCCGGACCGAGGCCGCGCTGATCCTCGCGGGCGGCCAGGGGCGCGGCAGGCTCGCCGACCGGGAGGTCCTCGGCGAGCTGTTCGCCCCGTCCGGCCTCGCACAGCTGCGCGCGCTGACCACCGTCGGCGAGTTCACCGGTGGCATCTGCCGGTGCCCGGGCAGCCTGACGGTGGCGCTGCTGGACGCCGACTGCGAGTTCACCGGCGCCGGCAGCGTGCACGGCGGCACCGACCTCTCCTGGGAGCGCGGCCGCTTCCGCAACAACCTCGTGGTGGCCGATCCGGAGGGCCTGTGCGCCCTCCTGCGCCGGTACGGCGCCTACTGGTTGTGAGGGCACCGGCCGGCGTTACGTACCCTGCCTGGGTGAGCGAAAACAGGGAGTTCAGGTTCGCCGGAGCCACCGGCATCGGGTCCATGCCCGGAGGGGACGCGCGGGAGGCCGCCAAGACCGTCACCGGCAGCTTCGAGGACTTTCCGTTCCTGGCCGAGCTGCCCGCCCGAGGCCCCGGCGCCGACATGATCGGACGGACCGCGGGCATGCTGGTCGAGCTGTACGCGCGCGTGGAGCCCAGCGGCTGGCGGATCGGCGACCGGCCGGGCCGCGACACCAAGCGGGCCCGGTCCTGGCTGGGGGAGGACCTCGACGCCCTGGAGGAGTTCACCCAGGGCTACGAGGGCGACCTCAAGGTCCAGGCGGTCGGACCGTGGACGCTGGCCGCCGCCCTGGAGCTGAGGAACGGCGAGTCCGCCCTGTCCGACCCCGGCGCCTGCCGCGACCTCGCCGGCTCGCTGGCGGAGGGCCTGCGGCTGCACCTCGGCGAGATGCGGCGCCGTGTCCCCGGTGCCCGGCTGGTCCTCCAGCTCGACGAGCCGTCCCTCACCGCAGTGCTGCGCGGACAGGTCCGCACCGCCAGCGGCTACCGCACGCACCGGGCCGTGGACCGGCAGGTCGTGGAGGCCACCCTGCGGGACGTCATCGGGGTGCACGAGGGCGGACCCGTCGTCGTCCACTCCTGCGCGCCCGACGTCCCGTTCGCCCTGCTGCGCCGGGCCGGAGCCGACGCGCTCTCCTTCGACTTCTCGCTCCTCACCGAACGTGACGACGACGCCATCGGCGAGGCCGTGGAAGGCGGTACGCGATTGTTCGCCGGTGTCGTCCCGGGCACGGACGGCCCATTGTCAGACCCTGCCGGTAGCGTCATGGGTGTCAGGACGTTGTGGCGCAGGCTGGGGCTGCATCCGGGGTTGCTCGCGGAGGCGGTCACGGTCACCCCGGCGTGCGGTCTCGCGGGCGCTTCCCCCGCCTGGGCGCGCCAGGTGCTCGCCCACTGCGTTCGGGCGGCGAGATCACTCGCGGACAACCCAGAGTAACGGGAGGACCACACGGTGGCCGGCGACAAGCAAGCGGAGACGACGACGGTGCCCGCAGACGCCCGCGAGAAGCACGCCCTGCTCGCGGAGCAGGTCGAGGAGCACCGCTTCCGGTACTACGTGAAGGACGCTCCCGTCGTCAGCGACGCGGAATTCGACCAGCTCCTCAAGACGCTCGAGGCGCTGGAGGAGCAGTACCCGGAGCTGCGCACGCCGGACTCGCCGACCCAGAAGGTCGCGGGGTCGTACGAGACGGAGTTCACGGCGGTCGAGCACCGCCAGCGGATGCTCTCCCTGGACAACACCTTCAACGACGAGGAACTGGCCGCCTGGGCCGACCGCATCGCCAGGGAGCTGGGCGACCAGGAGTACCACTTCCTGTGCGAGCTGAAGGTGGACGGCCTCGCCGTCAACCTCACCTACGAGCGCGGCCGTCTCACGCGCGCCGCCACCCGCGGCGACGGCCGCACCGGCGAGGACATCACCCCCAACGTCCGCACGATCGCGGAGATCCCGGACCGCCTCCGGGGCGACGACGTCCCCGACCTCGTGGAGATCCGCGGCGAGGTCTACTTCCCGATGGAGAAGTTCGAGGAGCTGAACGCCAGGCTGGTCGCCGCCGGCGACAAGCCGTTCGCCAATCCCCGCAACGCCGCCGCCGGTTCGCTGCGCCAGAAGGACCCGCGGGTCACCGCCACCCGCCCGCTGCACATGGTCGTCCACGGCATCGGCGCCCTGGAGGGCTTCACGGGCATGACCCGTCTCTCCCAGGCCTACGACCTGCTCAAGACCTGGGGCCTGCCCACCTCCACGCACAACCGGGTGGTCGACGACCTGGACGGCGTACGGGAGTTCATCGCCCACTACGACGGCGAGAACCGCCACTCCGTGGAGCACGAGATCGACGGCGCGGTCATCAAGCTGGACGAGATCCGGCTCCAGGGCCGCCTCGGCTCCACCGCCCGGGCCCCGCGCTGGGCGATCGCCTACAAGTACGCGCCGGAAGAGGTCAACACCAAGCTCATCGACATCAAGGTGGGCGTCGGCCGCACCGGCCGCGTCACGCCGTACGCCCAGGTCGAGCCGGTCACGGTCGCGGGCAGCGAGGTCGAGTTCGCCACCCTGCACAACCAGGAGGTCGTCAAGGCCAAGGGTGTGCTCATCGGCGACACCGTGGTGATCCGCAAGGCCGGAGACGTCATCCCGGAGATCCTCGGCCCGGTGGTCGACCTGCGGGACGGCGCCGAGCGGGAGTTCGTGATGCCGAGCGAGTGCCCCGAGTGCGGGACTCCGCTGCGGCCCATGAAGGAGGGCGACATCGACCTCCGCTGCCCCAACGCGCGTACGTGCCCGGCCCAGTTGCGCGAGCGCGTCTCCTACCTCGCGGGCCGTGAGTGCCTGGACATCGAGAACTTCGGCGCGGTGGCCGCCGCCGCGCTGACCCGCCCGCTGGAGCCGGCCGACCCGCCGCTGGTGGACGAGGGCGACCTGTTCGACCTGACGGTGGAGAAGCTGCTGCCCATCAAGGCCTACGTCCTCGATCCGGACAGCGGCCTGCCCAAGCGTGACCCCAAGACGGGCGAGGAGAAGGTCGTCACGGTCTTCGCCAACCAGAAGGGCGAGCCGAAGAAGAACACCCTCGCGCTGCTGGAGAACATCGAGGCGGCCAAGGCCCGCCCGCTCGCCCGCTTCCTGAACGGCCTGTCCATCCGGCACGTCGGTCCGGTGGCGGCGCAGGCCCTCGCGCGCGAGTTCCGTTCCGTCGACCGCATCGAACAGGCCACCGAGGAGGAGCTGGCCGCCACCGACGGCGTCGGTCCGATCATCGCCGCCGCCCTCAAGGAGTGGTTCGCCGAGGACTGGCACCGCGAGATCGTCCGCAAGTGGAAGGCGGCCGGAGTCCCGCTCGAGGACGAAACGTCCGGCGAGGACGAGGGGCCGCGCCCGCTGGAGGGTCTCACCGTCGTCGTGACCGGCACGCTGGAGAACTTCACCCGGGACGGCGCCAAGGAGGCGCTGCAGAGCCGTGGTGCGAAGGTGACCGGTTCGGTTTCGAAGAAGACCTCGTTCGTCGTGGTGGGCGACAACCCGGGATCGAAGTACGACAAGGCCATGCAGCTCAAGGTTCCGGTTCTGAACGAGGACGGTTTCGGCGTCCTGTTGGAGCAGGGCCCCGAGGCGGCGACGGAAGTCGCGCTTCCGACCGGAGAGTAGCGGTTGAAGGCCACCCGTTCGGCGCATATCAGTTGCATACGGGTGGCCCGGGCGCATTCGGGCAACCGTCGACGACCGCTGCCCGAGGAAGCCTTCCGCGGCCTACTGTTGAGGTGTGCACCTGCCGTGCCCAGCTGCGGCTGGGGCATCCCCCTGCCCGTGAAGGGCACGAGGAAGGTTTCTTCGACGCGGAGCCGCTGACGGTTGTCGGGCATCGGGCCGCGTGGCGTGGGCACCGCCGGCTGTGAGAGGGACGGGAATGGAACCGACCGAGAGCGCCGCCCCGGACTCACGGCTGCGCCTGCGCCGCCGTGCGGTCGCCTGGCGGGGGATCCGGTGGACCGGGTGGGGCGCCGAGCGCACGGGCACCCGGGCGCGTCCGGCCGGACCGGGCACCGCGTCCGAGGCACACACACCGGTCCCGCTCGCCATCGAGGCCGCCCCCGTGCTGCCCGGCACCGACCCCGAACGGCATCTGTCCTGGCCCGCGTTGCCCGCGGGCCTCGTGGCGGCCGCCGGATTCGCCCTGGGCGCGGGCTTCTACCATGCCTTCAGCGGCAACCACGCCCTCTTCCCGGGCGGCACGCTCGGCTGGTCGCTGGCCGTGCTCACCGGCACCATCGTCGGCCACCTCGTGATGCTCGGCCGCGCCCGCTGGTGGGGCGGCACGGGCTCCGGCGCGGCCCTCACCCTCGCCGTCCTGCTGCTGTACGGCTGGGTGCCCGCCGGGATGGTCAGCCTCACCGTCGTCGTCCTGGTCGGCATAGCCAGGCGGAACCGCTGGCGGCAGGGCGTGCTGCACGGCGCCGTGGACATCCTCGGGATCAGCGCCGGCGCCCTGGTGCTCGGCTCGTTCGGGCGCGTACCGACGGTCGAGGATCCCTGGAGCCCGGACAGCTGGAGCATCACCACCGTGCCCGAGGTGGTGCTCGTCGCCGCCGCCTATCTCCTGGTCAGCCGTGGCCTGCTGTGGTACCTGCACGCACCGCGCGGCGGCGGACTGCCCACCGTCGCGCGTACCGCCCTGGTCAGGCAGGGCCTGGTCGCCGTCGCGCTGCTCGGCATCGCCCCGCTGGTGTGCGTGGTCGCCGACGCCCAGCCGATCCTGCTGCCGCTGTTCGCCATCCCGCTGATAGCCCTCGACTCCACGCTGTGGATGGCCCGGGCCCGGGCCGAGGAGCAGCTCCGCGACCCGCTGACCGGACTGCCCAACCGGCAGTGGCTGCTGGAGCGGATCTGGACCGCCCTCGACGACGCCGAGCGCATCGGCGCCCGCACTGCCCTCATGCTGATCGACCTCGATCGTTTCCGGTCGGTGAACGACACCCTGGGTCATCTCGCCGGTGACCGGCTGCTGCTGCAGATAGCCGACCGGCTACGGATCGCCCTCCCGCGCGGCGCGGAGGCGGCCCGGCTCGGCGGTGACGAGTTCGCCGTCTTACTGCCCGTCGCCGACTCCACCACGTCGGCCACGCGGGTCGCCCGCGGCCTCGTCGCCGCCCTCAGCTCCCCGCTCGACCTCGACGGGCTCACCCTCGTCCTGGAGGCCAGCGCGGGCGTAGCCGTATTCCCGGACCACGCGCTGGACGCCGAGGGGCTGCTGCGGCGGGCGGACGTGGCAATGTACCAGGCGAAGCGGGACCGTACGGGCGTCGAGGTCTACGAGTCCAAGCGCGACTCCAACACCCCGGACCGGCTGGGCCTGCTGGGCGATCTGCGCCGGGCGCTGGACGCGCAGGAGGTGCAGCTGCACTACCAGCCGAAGGTCCGCTTCGACGGACAGGTCGCCGGCCTCGAGGCCCTGGTGCGGTGGGTGCATCCCGAACGCGGGAAGGTGCCGCCGGACGAGTTCATAGCGATAGCGGAGTCCTCGGGGCTGATGCCCCATCTGACGGAGTACGTGCTGGAGACCGCGCTCGCGCAGGTCGCCCGCTGGCGGGCCCAGGGGCTGCGGGTGCCGGTGGCGGTGAACGTCTCCCCGCGCGACGTCCACACGCCCGGCTTCGCGGGCTCCGTCGCCGCCCGGCTGGCCCGGCACGGAGTGCCCGCGGGAGCTCTCCAGCTGGAGATAACCGAGCACGTGCTGCTGGAGGACCCGCAGCGGGCCGCCGACACTCTGGCCGGGCTCACGGGGCACGGCGTGAAGATGTCCCTGGACGACTTCGGCACCGGGTACTCCTCGCTGGTGCATCTGCGGCGGCTGCCGGTGAGCGAGCTGAAGATCGACCGGTCCTTCGTGGCCCGGCTGGCCGTGGACACGGAGGACGCGGAGATCGTGCGCTGCACGGTCGACCTGGCGCACTCGCTGGGGCTGCTGGTCGTCGCCGAGGGGGTGGAGGACGACGAGACCTGGGAGCGGCTGCGGGATCTCGGGTGTGACGCGGTGCAGGGGTGGCTGGTCGCCGCGGCGATGCCTCCGGACGAGACGACGGCCTGGCTGCGGGCGCGTGGGTCCCGCGGGTGGCAGCGGCCGCGTGCCGCGCTTCCGGCCGCCGAATAACCTCTCCCACCGGTCTGTCCGTCACAGCCCGGTCGCGCGGTGCCGCTTCCCGCGGCGCCGACCGCCGTCGGCGGCCGCCGGTGCTCGGCCGCCCGCGAAGTGGCCGATCAGCAACGCCAACCGCCTTTCGTGCGCGTGCTCAGGCAGCCGGCCACTGCGCATCAGCGTCGCCAGCCCGTGCAGCCCCGCCCAGAACGTCTCCGTCAGCAGGCCGGGGTCGTCGCCCTCGGCCGCGATCGGCTGCACGGCGGCGAACAGCTCGCCGAACGCCGCCCGCAGCGGCTCCGGTGCCTCCTCCGTGGCGAACGGCAGCTCCACGAGGTGGGTGAACATCGCGTCGTAGAGGGCCGGCCGGCGCCGCGCGAAGGACATGTAAGTCTCCGCCACCGCCGCCAGTGACTCCCGCACGCCCTGTGCCTCGGCGCGCGCCGAGGTCAGCTCGGCCGCCAGGTCCGCGCAGCCCTGCACCACGACCGCCGCCGTGATCGCGCTCTTGCCCTTGAAGTGGCTGTAGAGGACCGGCTGGCTGTACTCGATCTCGGCGGCCAGCCGGCGCGTGGTCACCGCGTCCCAGCCCTCCGCCTCCGCCAGTTCCCGTGCGGCCGTCACGATCAGCCGCTCGCGTTCCGCTCGTTCGCGCTCCCGGCGCGTCTGGATCGTCATGACCGTGATTCTAGCGCCGCTAGCGCTTCTGTCGACGCTCTGGTAGCTTCGCTCTTGTCCCTAGCGCTGCTAGCAAGGAGAAGACACGTGACCGTCACCGCATACACCCTGGCCGTCGTGCTCGACCTGTTCTGCGTGTTCCTCGGATACCGATTCCTGTTCCAGCCCGCCTCCGCCGCGGCCGGCTACGGCGCCCCCGCCCGGCCGGACGGCGACGCCGGCCCCTACCTCACGGTCAAGGGCATGCGGGACGGCACCTTCGGGCTCGTCGGTCTGGCGCTGCTGGCCTTCGCCGGGGCGCAGGCCGAGGCCTGGTTCATGGTCTGCGTGGCCCTTGTCCCGCTCAGTGACACGCTGATAGTCCTGCGCAGCGGCGGTACGAAGGCCATCGCCTTCGGGATCCACTTCGCCACCGCGGTCGTTGTACTGATCAGCGCCGCGCTGCTCTTCCTCGTCTGACCACGGCACCACCGTCACCAGGGGGTTTCCAGATGTCGCTGTTCGTTCCGAAGTTCGACGAGTCCGTGATCGTCCGAGAGGCCGAGGCCGAGGTCGTCGGCCGAGCGCCCACCACCGTGCGCCTGCTGGCCGACAGCAGCCGGACCGGCGGCGCGCTGTCCACCCAGCGCGTCACCCTCACGGCGGGCGCCGACGGTGCCAAGCCGCACTGGCACGACAACTCCGCCGAGATGTTCTTCCTGCTGGACGGCGCCGCCGACATCCTCTCCGGCGAGGACGTCGTCACCGCCGGCCCGGGCGACCTCGTCATCGTCCCGCCCGGCAAGCCGCACGCCTTCGCCGCCGTGCCCGGCGCCGACGCCGACCTGCTCATCGTCATCACACCGGGCGTCGAGCGCTTCGAGTACTTCCGCCACCTGCAGCGCATCGGCCTCGGCGAGGTCCCCCCGGAGAGCCTCCTGGACGTGCAGGAGCTGTACGACAACCACTTCCTGAAGAGTGAGATCTGGGACGCGAGGCGGCGCTGACGGAGTGCTCTCGGAGGGGCCCCGGCAAACCGTTTCACGGGCACCGGGGCCCGCCCCATAGGATTGGGCCCTAACCACACACACTCACCCCAGAGGATCGCTGCATGCCTGGCATCACGCGCGAGGAGGTCGCCCACCTCGCCCGGCTGGCGCGTCTGGAGCTGAAGCCCGAAGAACTCGACCACTTCGCAGGCCAGCTCGACGACATCATCGGCGCGGTCGCCCGCGTCAGCGAGGTCGCCGACCAAGACGTACCGCCGACCTCGCACCCGCTCCCGCTGACGAACGTCATGCGGCAGGACGAGGTCCGTCCCTCGCTCACCCCCGAGCAGGCGCTCTCCGGCGCCCCGGCCCAGGAGCAGCAGCGTTTCAAGGTGCCGCAGATCCTGGGGGAGGACTGACCATGACGGACAGCATCATCAAGCTCACCGCGGCCCGGACCGCCGAGAAGATCGCCTCCGGCGAGCTGACGGCCGTCGAGGTCACCGAGGCCCACCTGGCCCGCATCGAGGCGGTGGACGAGAAGGTCCACGCCTTCCTGCACGTCGACCGTGAGGGCGCGCTCGCGCAGGCCCGCGCCGTCGACGAGAAGCGGGCCCGCGGCGAGAAGCTCGGCCCGCTGGCCGGCGTCCCGCTCGCACTCAAGGACATTTTCACCACCGAGGGCGTGCCGACGACCGTCGGCTCGAAGATCCTCGAGGGCTGGATCCCGCCGTACGACGCGACGCTCACCAAGCGGCTGAAGGCCGCCGACGTCGTCATCCTCGGCAAGACCAACATGGACGAGTTCGCCATGGGCTCCTCCACCGAGAACAGCGCCTACGGCCCGACCGGAAACCCCTGGGACCTCACCAAGATCCCCGGCGGCTCCGGCGGCGGCTCCAGCGCCGCTCTCGCCTCCTTCCAGGCCCCGCTGGCCATCGGCACCGACACCGGCGGCTCCATCCGCCAGCCGGCCGCCGTCACCGGCACGGTCGGCGTGAAGCCGACGTACGGCGCGGTCTCCCGCTTCGGCATGGTGGCCTTCTCGTCCTCACTGGACCAGGGCGGCCCCTGTGCCCGTACGGTCCTGGACGCGGCCCTGCTGCACGAGGTCATCGCCGGGCACGACCCGCTCGACTCCACCTCCATCGACGCCCCCGTCCCGCCGGTGGTCGAGGCCGCCCGCAACGGCAGCGTCGAGGGCATGCGGGTCGGCGTGGTCAAGCAGTTCCGCGGCGAGGGCTACCAGGCCGGCGTCATCCAGCGCTTCGACGAGTCGGTCGTGCTGCTCAAGGAACTGGGCGCCGAGATCGTCGAGCTGGACTGCCCGTCCTTCGACCTCGCGCTGTCGGCGTACTACCTGATCGCCCCGTCCGAGTGCTCCTCCAACCTCGCCCGCTTCGACGGCCTGCGCTACGGCCTGCGGACTGGCGACGACGGCAGCCACTCGGCCGAGGAGGTCACCTCCCTCACCCGTGAGGCGGGCTTCGGCCCCGAGGTCAAGCGCCGCATCATGCTCGGCACGTACGCGCTGTCGAGCGGCTACTACGACGCCTACTACGGCTCCGCGCAGAAGGTCCGCACGCTCATCACGCGCGACTTCGAGAAGGCCTTCGAGCAGGTCGACGTGATCGTCTCCCCGACGACCCCGACCACCGCCTTCGCGATCGGCGAGCGCGCCGACGACCCGATGGCGATGTACCTCGCGGACCTGTGCACCATCCCGACCAACCTGGCGGGCAACGCGGCCATGTCGCTGCCCTGCGGTCTCGCCCCGGAGGACAACCTCCCGGTCGGTCTGCAGATCATCGCCCCGGCGCTGAAGGACGACCGTCTTTACAAGGTCGGCGCCGCCGTCGAGGCCGCCTTCGTGGAAAAGTGGGGGCACCCGCTGCTCGAGGAGGCTCCGTCGCTGTGAGTGCACTGAACAAGGCCAAGGGCTTCAAGAAGTCGAAGTCCGGCACGTACCTGTCGATGGCCGGGACCGCGTTCGGCGCGTTCGGTGTGGCCAAGCAGATCAAGAAGGCGCGCGCCGAGCACGACACGCTGCGGCTGATCGACGCCACCGTGTCCGCCGTCGCGATCGTCACCGGCCTCGCCATCCTCTACCGCGAGCTGAAGCGGCTGGGCGACGACGACGTCCTGCTGGGCTGAGAGGGAAGTTTTCACCGTGACCACCACGACCGACCTGGTGTCGTACGAGGACGCGCTGGCGTCGTACGACCCCGTCATGGGCCTCGAGGTCCATGTCGAACTCGGCACCAAGACCAAGATGTTCTGCGGGTGTTCGACCGAGCTGGGCGCCGAGCCCAACTCGCAGACCTGCCCGACCTGCCTCGGCCTGCCCGGCGCGCTCCCGGTCGTCAACGCGACCGGCGTCGAGTCTGCGATCAAGATCGGTCTCGCGCTCCACTGCGAGATCGCCGAGTGGTGCCGCTTCGCCCGGAAGAACTACTTCTATCCGGACATGCCGAAGAACTTCCAGACCTCCCAGTACGACGAGCCCATCGCCTTCAACGGCTACCTCGACGTGCAGCTGGAGGACGGCGAGTCCTTCCGCGTGGAGATCGAGCGCGCCCACATGGAGGAGGACACCGGCAAGTCGACGCACGTCGGCGGTGCCACGGGCCGTATCCACGGTGCGCAGCACTCCCTCCTCGACTACAACCGCGCGGGTATCCCGCTCATCGAGATCGTCACCAAGCCGATCGTCGGTGCCGGCGACCGTGCCCCCGAGGTGGCGAAGGCGTACGTCCGTGAGCTGCGCGAGGTCATCCGTGCCCTCGGCGTCTCCGAGGCCCGCATGGAGATGGGCCAGATGCGCTGCGACGTCAACCTGTCGCTGATGCCCACGGGCAGCGAGAAGTTCGGCACGCGCTCCGAGACGAAGAACGTCAACTCGCTGCGCTCCGTGGAGCGTGCGGCCCGGTTCGAGGTCATGCGCCACGCGGCCGTGCTCTCCTCCGGCGGCACGATCGTCCAGGAGACCCGCCACTTCCACGAGGACACCGGGTCGACGACCTCGGGCCGCGTGAAGGAGGAGGCCGAGGACTACCGGTACTTCCCGGAGCCCGACCTCGTCCCGGTGGCGCCCTCGCGCGAGTGGGTCGAGGAGATCCGCGCCGCGCTGCCGGAGATGCCGCTGGCCCGCCGCACCCGCCTGCTGGCGGAGTGGGGCATCTCGGCCACCGACATGCAGGCGATCCTGAACGCCGGCGCGCTGGACCCGATCGTCGCCACGATCGACGCCGGTGCCGACGCGGCCTCCGCCCGCAAGTGGTGGATGGGCGAGCTGGCGCGCAGCGCCAACGAGTCGGGCAAGTCGCTGGACGAGCTGGCCATCACGCCGGCGCAGGTCGCCCGGGTCACCGAGCTGGTCAGCTCCGGCGACCTGAACGACAAGCTGGCCCGCCAGGTCATCGAGGGCGTCCTCGCGGGCGAGGGCACCCCGGACGAGGTCGTCGACAAGCGCGGCCTGAAGGTCGTCTCCGACGACTCGGCCCTCGGCACGGCCGTCGACGAGGCCATCGCCGGCAACCCGGGCATCGCGGACAAGATCCGCGGTGGCAAGGTGGCCGCGGCCGGCGCCCTGGTCGGCGCGGTCATGAAGGCGACCCGGGGTCAGGCCGACGCGGCCCGCGTCAAGGAACTGATCCTGGAGAGGCTGGGCGTCAGCGAGGGCTGACGTTCGTTCACTCCCTGGGGGGACACACCGGTTCCGGTGTGTCCCCCCAGGCATGTGCCTACGGGCGGCGCCCGACGACCCGTACGAATCCGAGGGCGCGCCCCTGGTCCGCGCGGAGCATCTCCGCGCACCGGCCGGCCATCCGGACGTGGAAGTCGTCCGTGCTCTCCTCGGCGACCACCTCGCACCACAGCAGCCAGTCCCGCCAGCCGTGCGGCTGCCAGTCGGCCGCCTCGACCTCGACGGCCCCGCTGCGGGTCCAGTGGCGCCGCCACCAGCCGGGGGAGTGGAAGCACCAGAAGTCGGGCTCCCACCAGGGCTTCAGGTGCTCCGGCGGCTCGGTGCCCGTCGGCTCCTCCCGAAGTGCCGGCACGACGACCCCGATCCGCCCGCCCGGCTTCAGCAGCCGGGTCAGCGTGGGCAGGTACAGATCGTCGGTGCCGAAGTACTGGTAGGCGTCGACGGACACGATCGCGTCGAAGCCGCCCTCGCCGAACGGCAGGGCGTGTGCCTCGGCGTGCACGGGCAGCACGCGGTCGGCCACGCCCGCCTCGGCGATGCGTACGGCGTTCTCGTCGGGCTTCACCCACAGGTCGGCGGCGGTGACCTGGACGCCGTACTCCCTGGCCAGGAAGACGGAGGTCATCGCGCGGCCGCAGCCGAGGTCGAGCACCCGGGCGCCGGGCCGCAGTTGGTCCAGCCCGAGCGTGGGTGCGAGCCACTCCAGCAGCCACAGCGCGTGCGGACCCATCTGGTTCTCGATGGCCCAGCGGGCGTCGTAACGGCTGCTGCGGGGACGGCGGGGATGGGTGAGGCGGCCGGTGAGTTCGTCCGGTGTGTTCGCTGTCTCGGTCACAAGCGACCATGGGTAGCAGCCGGGGGCACCGACCCGCATCAGGTTTCCCGGGCCGGACGCGCTACGCTCGCCCGCCATGAGTGGACGCACCGATTCCGACACCGCTACCGACGCCGAACCCGTCATATCCGACGTGGAGGAGCCGGCGGACGACGTCTCGGACGCCCGCCGGGCCCGCTGGATCGCCTCCGGCACCGGTGTGCTGCTGTGTCTGGCCGGGCTGGCCGCCGCGGTGTTGCGGCTCAGCGGCTCCGCCCCGGCCCTCGTACCGGCCGCGTACGCCCTCGGCGCCGCCGTCTGCGCCTTCGCCGCGGTCCTCGGTGCCAGGGGCCGCACCCGCCGGGCGCTGTGGCTGCTGATCCTGGGGACGATGGTCATGGCGCTCGGCGACCAGTTCGACTGAGACGTCGAGCGCGGCGGCGTCGCGAAGCGCACCAAAGTACCCGCAGGGACGACAGAGTTCACCTGATTGTTCTGTGACTTCCCTCCCACTCCTGCGAATAAACCCACGAACGCGGCAAACGATCACTTTCGCCTGCAAGAGTGTCCCGCGTTGCTCATTCGTTCTTTGCGGGCTGTTCAGTTTATGGACGATGGTTCCCGGCCAAAGATCCACAAATCGTCCCTGGGAGCACGTCCGTGGCAGCCCTCGCACGTTGGTGTGTCCGCCACCGCCTGATCACCGTCCTGCTGTGGCTGCTCGCCTTCGGCGGGGCCGGTGCGGCTGCCGCCGCGGCCGGTTCGGCGTACTCGAACGACTACGAGGTCCCCGGCACCGAGTCGGGACGCGCGACGCAGCTGCTCGAGGAGGGCTTCCCGGGCCTGAGCGGCGACAGCGACACCGTCGTCTGGCACACCACCGACGGCACCGTCCGCGCGCACGCCGTGCGGCGGACCATGACGCGCACCCTCGACCGGATCGCCGGCCTGCCGGGAGTGGCCTCCGTGTCCGGCCCGTACGGCCGTCAGGGGGCCCACCGGATCAGCGCCGACGGGCACACGGCCTACGCCACCGTCACCTTCGCCCAGCAGGCCGAGCACATCGGCAGGTCCGAGGCCGAGGCGGTCGTGCGCACCGCCAGGGCCGCCGAACGGGACGGGCTGCGGGTGGAGCTGGGCGGCAGCGCCATCGGGCTCACCGAGTCCGCGCGCGGGCACACGGCCGAGGTGGTCGGCGTGGCGGTCGCGGCCGTGGTGCTGTTCCTCGCCTTCGGTTCGCTCGCCGCCTCGCTGCTCCCGATCGCCACCGCGCTGGTCGGCGTCGGCACGGCGTACGCCGGCATCGGGCTGCTCGGGCACGCCATGACCGTCGCCGACTTCGCGCCCATGCTCGGCCTGCTGATCGGGCTCGGCGTCGGCATCGACTACGCGCTGTTCATCGTGACCAGGCACCGGCGCGGTCTGAAACGCGGTCTGAGCGTCACCGAGGCCGCCGCGAACGCCGTGGCCACCACCGGACGCGCGGTCGTGTTCGCGGGTGCGACCGTGTGCATCGCCCTGCTGGGCATGCTGATACTGCGCCTGGGCTTCCTCGACGGGGTGGCCGTCGCCGCGTCGTTGACGGTCGTCCTCACCGTCGCGGCCTCCGTCACGCTGCTGCCCGCCCTGCTGGCCTGCATCGGACCGTGCGCGCTCAGCCGCCGTGAGCGGCGCCGGCTGGCCCGGCGCGGGCCGCGGCCCGAGCTGCCCACCGGTCTCGCCGCCCGCTGGGCCGCGTTCGTGGAGCGCCGGCCCAAGCTGCTCGGCTCTCTCGCCGTCGCCGTCATCGCCCTGCTCGCGCTGCCCACGCTCTCCCTCCACCTCGGCACCTCCGACCAGGGCAACGACCCCCGTTCGTCCACCACACGGCAGGCCTACGACCTCCTCGCGCAGGGCTTCGGACCCGGCGTGAACGGTCCGCTGACCCTGGTGACCCGGGTGGACGGCGGCGACGACAAGCTCGTCCTGGACGGCCTCGACACCACCCTGCGCTCCACCCGGGGCGTCGCCTCTGTCACCCCGGTGACGTACGACTCCGGCGGCGGCACCGCCTACCTCACCGTGGTCCCCGGCTCCGCGCCCCAGTCGCAGCGCACCAGCGACCTCGTCGACCGGCTGCGTACCGAGGTGCTCCCGCGCGCGGAGAGGGGAACCTCGCTCGACGTGCACGTCGGCGGAGTGACGGCGAGCTACGACGACTTCGCGGATGTGATCGTGGGCAAACTGCCGCTGTTCATCGGCGTGGTGATCGGGCTCGGCTGTCTGCTGCTGCTGGTCGCCTTCCGCTCGCTCGGCATCCCGCTGAAGGCCGCCGCGATGAACATCGCCGCCGTGGCCGCCGCCTTCGGCATCGTCGTCGCCGTCTTCCAGTGGGGCTGGGGCAGCGAACCGCTCGGCCTCGGCCGGGAGGGCCCCATCGAGCCGTTCCTGCCCGTGATCATGGTCTCGGTGCTGTTCGGGCTGTCCATGGACTACCAGGTCTTCCTGGTCAGCCGGATGTACGAGGAGTGGCTGGAGACCGGTGACAACCGGCGGGCCGTGCGCGTCGGACTCGCCGAGACCAGCCGGGTGATCAACTCGGCCGCGGTCATCATGATCTCGGTCTTCCTCGCCTTCGTGCTCAGCGGGGACCGCGTGATCGCCATGTTCGGCATCGCGCTCGCCTCCGCCGTGGCCCTCGACGCCTTCGTCCTGCGCACCCTGCTCGTGCCCGCCCTGATGCACCTGCTCGGCGCCGCCAACTGGTGGCTGCCCGGCTGGCTGGAGCGCCGGCTGCCGCGTATCAGCATCGAGCCGCCCGAGTGCCGTGCCGCGCATGAGAGGCTCAGCAGGGTGTCCATGGAGGAACTGCGGGAGGAGCAGCAGCGCGATGTACGCGATATCCCTGGGTGAGGACGGCGCCGAACTGCGCCCCCTGGAGGTCTGGCACGCCGAGGAGGTCCTCGCGAACATCGACCGGGGGCGGGAGTACATCGGCCGGCACATCGGTCTGGCGGACGTGGTGTCCGACCTGGCGGGTGCCAGGTCCTGGGTGAAGTCGTACGCCGACAAGCGCGCCGCCGACGCGGGCAGCCTGCACGGGATCTGGCTGGACGGAAAGCTCGTCGGCGGCCTGCTGTTCCGCGTCTGGGACACCCCGGGCGGGGTCTGCGAGGCCGGCTGCTGGCTGGAACCGGCGGCGGCCGGGCGCGGCCTCGTCACGCGCGGTATGCGGGTGCTGCTGGACTGGGCGTTCGACGAGCGCGGCATGCACCGCGTGGAGTGGTACGCCTCCGCCGCCAACCAGGGCAGCCTCAACGTGGCCAGGCGCCTCGGCATGAGCCGCGAGGGCCTCCTGCGGGAGAACTACCCGCACCGGGGCGTGCGCGCGGACACCGAGATCTGGGCGGTGCTGGCCCCGGAGTGGCGGGCCGCACGCGCGCGTGGCGCGCACGACGATCATTAAGAGACCTCTCAGACTGCGTCCGTACGGTGCCGGGCATGGCAACGAAGACTGAGGACCCCACCAAGACCGACGACGAGCAGGCACCGCAGGAGGCGGCCGCGGCTGCCGAGGCGGTGGCCGGGACGGACACCGCGGAACCGGACGGGCAGCTGACCGGCGAGAGCACCGACGAGAGCACCGGGGACGACTCCGGGGAGGGCGGGGAGCCCGAGCCGGCGCCTCGGGCGAAGACCCCCTCCGGGGTCGGCCAGGGCGCCGGTGCCGTCGTCTCCGCCGCACTGGGCCTGGTCTCGCTCAGCGGCGGCTGGATCGGCACGGTCGCGGCCGCCCGCGAGACCCTCGTCGGCCAGCTGCAGACCTCGTCCTCGGCGAGCGTCGCCAAGCAGGTCAAGGAGGTCTACGGCGACGCCTGGCACACCACCGCCCTGTGGGCCGGCCTGTTCGCGCTGGCCGCGCTGATCACCGGCGTGGTCGTGCTCGCCCGGCCCGCGTTCGGCGTCCCCGGGCGCCCGCAGGCCGCCTGGATCAAGTCGGTCGCCTGGGCGGGTGTCTCGCTCGGCGTCATCGGCCTGCTCCTGGCCATCCTGAAGTACTCCGACGCGCTGCTCGCCCTGCCCTCGACGGGCTGAGAAACCGCAGGTCCCAGGGGCCTTAGGGAATCCGTAGGTACCTTACGGAGTCTCTGAGGCCCCTTACGCGCGTCAACGGCCGCCCGCGCGCGCGAAGATGCGGAACTCTCCCGATGTGGCGCACCCCCCTGGGAGACGAAGGTGGAGGCATCGCAGAAAGCGAAGCACGAAACCACCTCTCCCGAAGGACAGACCATGTACGAGTACGAACTCCACCGGGTGCGTTCCACCGAGCTGCTGCGGGTGGCCGCACAGGAGCGCCTCGCCCGCGAGGTCCGGCGCTCCCGTCGCATCGCCCGCCGTGAGGAGGCCGCACTGCACAGCACCGCGGGTGCCGAGACCCATACCGACCGTCCCCGCAGGCACCGGCTCCCGCGCACCGCGTGAGCGCGGGCAGGGCGGAGGGCGGCCGCACGGGGGTCGGCCGTCCTCCGCCCCAGATTCGTACGACGATCACACCGGGGCTGTGGAAAACGGGTGCATCGCCGTCCGGACCTCGTGCGATGCTCGGGCCCGTGGAGACCAGGTCCGTGAGTCCCGTGTTCGTCGGCCGCACCGACGAGTTGGACACCTTGAACGACGCGCTCGCCCGTGCCGCCGCGGGCGAGCCGCAGGCGCTGCTGCTCGGCGGGGAGGCGGGGGTCGGCAAGACCCGCCTCGTCGAGGAGTTCGCCGCGGCCGCCTGCCGCCGTGCCGCCGTCGTCGCCGTCGGCGGCTGTGTGGAGATCGGCGCCGACGGGCTGCCCTTCGCCCCCTTCTCCACCGCGCTGCGCGCCCTGCGCGATGCCCTGCCCGAGGAGTTCGCCGCCGCCGGCGCCGGACAGGAGGAGGAACTGGCCCGGCTGCTGCCCGAGCTCGGCGAGGCCACCTCCAGCCGCCACGACGAGCAGGGCATGGCCCGCCTGTTCGAACTCACCGCCCGGCTGCTGGAGCGGGTCGCCGCCGCGCACACCGTCGTGCTCGTCCTGGAGGACCTGCACTGGGCCGACGCCTCCACCCGCCACCTCCTCGCCTATCTCTTCCGCACCCTGCGCACCGGCCGCCTCCTGGTCCTCGCCACCTACCGCGCCGACGACATCCACCGCCGCCACCCGCTGCGCCCCCTGCTCGCCGAACTCGACCGGCTGCGCACCGTCCGCCGCATCGAACTCGCCCGCTTCACCCGCGAGGAGGTCGGCCGCCAGATCGCCGGCATCCGCGCCGCCGAACCCGATCCCGCCCAGGTCGACGAGATCTTCGAGCGGTCCGACGGCAACGCCTTCTTCGTCGAGGAACTCGCCGTCGCCGCCGTCGAGGGCTGCTGCACCGGGCTCACGGACTCCCTGCGCGACCTGCTCCTGGTCCGGGTCGAGGCGCTGCCCGAGAGCGCCCAAGGGGTCGCCCGGATCGTCGCCGAGGGCGGCTCCACCGTCGAGTACCGGCTGCTCGCCGCCGTGGCCCGGCTCGTCGAGGACGACCTCATCGAGGCGCTGCGAGCCGCCGTCGGCGCCAACATCCTCACCGCCACCCCCGGCGGCGACGGCTACCGCTTCCGGCACTCCCTGGTCCGCGAGGCCGTCGCCGACGACCTGCTCCCCGGCGAACGCTCCCGGCTCAACCGGCGCTACGCCGAGGCCGTCGAGACCGACCCCACGCTCGTCCCCTCCGACGCCCGCGTGATGCGCCTGGCCAGCTACTGGTACCACGCCCATGACGCCGCCCGGGCCCTGCCCGCCGTCCTAGACGCCTCCGTCGTGGCCCGCCGCCGGCACGCCTACACCGAGCAACTGCGGCTCCTGGAGCGGGCGATGGAGCTGTGGGACGCCGCACCCGAAGAGGTCCGTGCCGCCCTGCGCCCGGTGGACTACACCGACGTCTACCCGCCGTGCGGGTGCGATCCGGCCACCACCCCGCTGCGCTATCTCGACCTGATGGCCGAGGCGGCGGTCGCGGGCCGTTTCTGCGGGGAGCGCGAACGCGCCCTGAAGATCGCCAAGAAGGCCCTGCGGCTCCTCCAGGACGAGCACGACCCGCTGCGCGCGGCCTGGTTCTGGGTGCAGCGCTCCCGGCTGGTCCAGGCCCTGGCCCGGGGCGACGGCTGGCAGGAACTCGCCAACGCCCAGGACCTGGTGCGCGGCCTGCCGCCCTCGGAGGTGCACGCCGACGTGCTGGCCAACGTGGCCAGCTGGTCCATGCTCCACCAGCCCGGCTCCGAGGCCTTCGCCGCCGCCGAGCGGGCCGTGGAGTACGCGCGGATGGTGGACGCCCGTGAGATCGAGCTCAACGCGCAGCTGACCCTGGCCGCCCTCATGGTCGACTCGGGTGACGTCGAGACCGGGCTGGCGGAGATGGCCCGGGTCAAGCAGGCGGCGCTCCAGGAGGGCGTGGCCCATGTCGTGGGCCGGGCGTATGTGAACCTGCCTTCCGAGCTGGATTCGGTCGGCCGCTCCCGGGAAGCCGTGCCGATCCTGCGCGAGGGTCTCGTCTTCGCCCGCAGGTTCGGCCTGCTGGACTCCGAGGCGTGGCTCCACGGCAACCTTTCCGACTCGCTGTACGCGCTGGGCAAGTGGGACGAGGCCGCCGAAGCCGCCGCGGGCGCCCTCGGTTCCGCGGCCAGCGCCAAACCCCGGGGCGCCGGCGCCCTGCGCCTCGCCCACATCGCCCTCGCCCGGGGCGACGCCGCCGAGGCCGCCCGCCAGTTGTCCATCGCGCTCACCCACTACGGTTCCCACGATCCGATGCCCCAGGTGCTGCTGCCCGTGGGCCGCATCACCATCGGCGTCGCCGCCGAGGAGGGACGACTCCTCGACGCCCGCGTCGAGCTGGACCGCGCCCTGGCGGCAGGCTTCCCACCAGGCACCCAGCGCTACGGCTGGCCCCTGCTGCTGGCCGCCGCCACCACCGAGGCCGACTCCCGCGCCCTGCCCGTGGCGGCCGACGGCCGCGCCGCCGTTCTCGACACGCTCGCCGAAGCCGCACGGAAGCTCACCACCGGAGCACCCGTCTGGGACGCCTACGAGCGCTGGACCCGCGCCGAACTGCACCGCGCCCGTGGCACCGACACCGCCGCGGTCTGGTCGGACGTGGTCACCGACTTCGAGTGCCTGGACCGCCCCTACGACCTGGCCCGCGTCCGCCGCCGACTCGCCCAGGCCCTGCTCGAAGAGGCCGCCGGGGACGACGAGCGCCACCGCGCCACGGAACTGCTCCGTCTGGCCGGGGCCGTGGCCGACCACCTCGGCGCCCGCCCGCTCGCCGACGCCGTCGGCCGCCTCGCCCAGCGCGCCCGCCTCACTCTCGGCCACACGCCCCACAGGGCCCTCGACCCCGCCGAGAGCCTCGGCCTCACCAGCCGCGAGCGGGACGTCCTGCGCCTGGTCTCGGCCGGCCGCACCAACCGTCAGATAGCCGAGGAACTCTTCATCTCCCCGAAGACCGCGAGCGTCCACGTCTCCAACATCCTGTCCAAGCTCGGCGTCGCGGGCCGGGGCGAGGCGGCGGCGGTGGCGCACCGGCTGGGGCTGTTCCCGGCCGAAGCGCTCACCGCGGAAGCGCCGGGCTGACCGTACGCTGGAGGAAACCGGCAAGGGGGAGAAGCCGTGTTCAACGCCTTCGAGGAACTGTTCGCACCCGGTCGCAAGCACACCCATGACGAAGAGAAGCGCCTGGAGCTGACCCGGGAGGACGTCGGGGACAACGACCCGAGCCGGGGACCCATAGACCTCGCCTCGGGGAAGGTCGTCGTCCGCGGGCCCAAGCCGCCCTCCCCGGAAGCCGGGGCGGAGGACGACGAGTGACCCACGGATGAGCCGGGAGCTACTTCACTTCCACTTCCAGTACCCGGTCGTCGCCCTTCTTCGGCTTCCCCCGTCCGTCCGTGTTGCTCGTGACCAGCCACACCTTGTCGCCGCCTGCCGGGACCACCGTCCGCAGGCGGCCGTACTCGCCGGTGAGGAAGGCCTGCGGGGCCGCCGCGGCCCCGGTGCCCCGCAGGGGGATGCGCCACAGGCGCCGGCCCTTGAGGGCGGCCATCCAGATGACGCCGCCGACGTAGGCGATCCCGCTGGGGGAGGCCTCGTCGGTGTGCCACTGGGCGATCGGATTGTGGAAACCGGCCCGTGAGGACCTGCCCTCCGCCTGGGGCCAGCCGTAGTTGTCGCCCGGCTTGATCGCGTTCAGCTCGTCCCAGGTGTCCTGGCCGAACTCCGAGGCGAACAGGCGCTGCCTGGAGTCCCAGGCCAGACCCTGGACGTTCCGGTGGCCGTACGAGTACACGGGGGAGCCGGGGAACGGGTTGCCCGGGGCCGGCTCGCCCTCGGGGGTCAGTCGCAGGATCTTGCCGCCCAGGGACTTCTTGTCCTGGGCCAGACCGCGGTCGCCGCTCTCGCCGGTGCCCGCGTAGAGCATCCCGTCGGGGCCGAAGGCGATCCTGCCGCCGTTGTGGATGATTCCCTTGGGGATGCCCTTGAAGATCGTGTCGGGAGCGCCGAGCTGCTCGCCGGCCGGCTTCTGCTCGTCGTACAGCATCCGGACGATGCGGTTGTCCGAGGCCGAGGTGAAGTAGGCGTAGATCATGTGGTCCGAGGCGTAGTCGGGCGACAGGGCGATGCCCAGCAGGCCGCCCTCCCCGGCCGGGGAGACCCCGGAGACCTTGCCCAGCTCGGTCTTCCTGCCCGTCCTCTCGTCGATCCGGGTGATCGTGCCCTCGTCACGGGAGGAGACCAGCAGCCCGCCGCCGGGCAGCGGAGCCAGACCCCACGGTGTCTTCAGCCCCTCGGCCACGGTGCGCAGCACCTTCACCGAGCCCTTGGCCGGAGCGGCCGACTCCGTGGCCCGGGCGGAGGAGGCGGCGGCACCCGGTGACGTCGCGCTCCCGCTGCCGTTCGGCGCGCCGCCGCCGCCACCACCGCCGGAGGAGCAGCCCGCCGTGAGCAGGAGCGCGGTCGCGGCCAACACGGCCGTCACAACTCGACGTTGCACGATCATGGTCCCTTCGGGGCGGTGATCCAGCGGCAGCTGCTCCCATCTCACCACTGCGGGCCCCGCCAGGGCCCTCAGTCCCAGGAACCCCGCGCGGCCGGCAGCCGGGACACCTCCGCCAGGTCCTGCGCGGTCAGCCGCAGCGCGGCCGCCGCCGCGTTCTCCTCGGCCCAGCGCTCCTGCTTGGTGCCGGGCAGCGCGATCACCTGGCCTCCCTGGGCGAGCACCCAGGCCAGTGCCACCTGCGCCGCGGTGACGCCCTCGCCGTGCCGGCGGGCGACACGGCGCAGTCCGGCGACGATCGGCTGGTTGGCCGCCATCATCTCGGCCGTGAAGCGGGGGTGGCGGGCGCGCAGGTCGTCCGGTTCGAAGCCCTCGCCCGGGGTGAGCGTGCCGGTCAGGAAGCCGTTGCCCAGCGGCATCGCCGCCAGGAAGCCCACGCCCCGCGCCGCGCACCACGGCAGCAGCCCGTCCAGCGCCTCCGGCGACCACACCGACAGCTCCGCCTGCACCGCGCTCACCGGGAAGACCTGCTGCATCCGCTGGAGCTGGCGCAGCGTCGGGTCGTACAGCCGGGACCCCGAGCGGCGCCCGCCGCGCGCACCCACCGCGCAGACACCCAGCGCCCGTACCTTTCCCGCCTGCACCAGCTCGGCCATCGCGCCCCACGTCTCCTCGACCGGGACCTCGGGATCCGCGCGGTGCAGCTGGTAGAGGTCGATCACGTCCGTCTGCAGGCGCCGCAGCGAGGCGTCGCAGGCCCGCCGCACATACCCCGGGCGGCCGTTGGCCACGATGTGCTGCTCGCCCACGAGCAGCCCGACCTTCGTCGACACGAAGGCGTCCTCGCGCCGCTCCTTCAGCACCCGCCCCAGCAGCAGCTCATTGGTGAACGGGCCGTACATGTCCGCCGTGTCCAGGAGGGTCGAGCCCAGATCCAGCGCCCGGTGAACAGCTCTGAGCGATAGGTCGCCCCGCTGCCGGGATCCGTTGTACGCCCAGCTCATCGGCATGCACCCGAGTCCGACGGCCCCCACCGCGAGCGCCCCCGCGCCGATCGTCCTGCGCTCCACCTGCTCGTGAACCTCCCTGTGCCGGCCCCCAACCTAACCTCTGCACACGTGTACGACTGACATAGCCTCCTGGCATGAGTGCAGACGTGTGGCTTCCCATCCCGCCGGACGAGATCGAAGGGCTTCCCGAGGGGCTCCGGTACCTGTTCTGGGACGGGGGCGAGAACGGCGACCAGGGGTTTCCGGGCGACCCCGCGGACTGTGTCGTGTACGTGGTGCCGTACATGAAGCGGTGGCCGGTCAAGGTGCGCCCCCTGGAGCATCTGACCGGTGTTCAGGTCATCCAGACGCTCACCGCGGGCGTGGACGACGTCACCGCCCGGCTGTCGGCGATCGTGCCCGGAGTACAGCTGTGCAACGCGCGCGGTGTGCACGAGGCGAGCACGGCGGAACTCGCGCTGACCCTGACCCTGGCCTCCCTGCGCGGCATCCCCGGGTTCGTCCGGGCGCAGCAGGAGGAGCGCTGGCAGAGCGCGTTCCACCCCGCCCTGGCCGACAAGAGCGTCCTCATCGTCGGTTACGGCGCCATCGGCTCGGCCGTGGAAGACCGGCTCGTGCCCTTTGAAGTAGCGCGGGTGGCGCGCGTCGCGCGCTCCAGGCGCACCACGGCGCGCGGTCTGGTGCACCCACTCACCGAATTGCCCTCACTGCTTCCGGAAGCCGATGTCGTGATCCTCTGCACGCCCTTGACGGCGGAGACCCAGGGTCTGGTGGACGCGGAATTCCTGGCCCGCATGAAGGACGGAGCGCTGCTCGTCAACGTCGCCCGGGGAGGGGTCGTCGACACCAAGGCGCTGCTCACGGAGCTGGAGAACGGGCGCATCGCGGCGGCCCTCGACGTGACCGACCCGGAGCCGCTGCCGCCCGGACACCCCTTGTGGCAGGCGCCCGGCGTGCTCATCAGCCCCCATGTGGGCGGGCCCACGTCGGCCTTCCTGCCACGCGCCAAGCGGCTGCTCGTGGACCAGTTGAACCGTTTTGTGAACCGGGAGCCCCTGCGGAACGTGATCCTCACAACAGGGGCGTAATCCGCTTCCGGTACCCTCCGCAATCTTCCGGACGCAGACCGTGCCGGCATATCCGTTGATCGTCACGGAGCGTAGAGAAGCTATGTCCCTGAGTGACGATACTGGTGTATCGTCCCGACAGGGGCTGCGCCGGGGACGTACGGCGCCGGGGATGGACATTTCAGATTTGTGAGGGGGGCGACGGGCGATGCACGGCCTATGGACGAACGATCCGACGCGGCGGAGCCGCCGACGGCGACCCTGGCGCACGGCGGCGCGCAGACGCGGCCACCACATGAGCCATCACAGCCACCACCGCAGGCCGGGCGGCCGCAGGAGGAATGCGCACCGGGACCCACGGGGCCCGGGAGCGGCGCGCACCGGGAGGCCCCGGTGAACGCGCCGCCCTCCGTGACGACCACCCTCGACGGCGCGCTGCGCACACCGCATCCGCCGGGGGCCTCGCTGCCGCCCCGCCGGCCGGCCGCCGGTGACGGGAGGCGACTGGTCCATCAGCTCGCCCTCGCCCTGGTCTGCGGCGCCTATGTCATCGGCTCCATGTTCGACTGGGGTTCGGGCAAACTCGCGCTGATCATGGGCGACTTCGGGCTGACCGCCGCGGCGGGCACCGCCGCAGTCTCCTGTTTCTTCTACGCACGCAGCCCGCGGGTCCGTTTCCGCCCCGCCTGGCTGCTGTTCGCGCTCTCGTCGGCGATGGCCGCCCTGGGCAACGCGGTCTGGGGGTGGTACGAAGTGGTCCTCGGACGACCCGTGCCCAGCCCCAGCTACGCCGACCTGTTCTTCCTGTGCTTCGCGCCGCCCGCCATCGTGGGCCTGCTGGTCCTCGCCAAACGGCCGGTGACACGGGCGGGCTGGATCTGCCTGGCGCTGGACGCCTGGCTGATCGGCGGCTCCCTGCTCACGCTGTCGTGGAGCCTCGCGCTCGCCCAGGCGGCCCGGTTCGACGGGCCGAGCGTCGCGCACACCGCGCTGTCCCTGGCGTACCCGCTGCTCGACATCGCGCTCGTCAGCATGGTCCTCGCCCTGCACTTCCGCCGCACCCCCGGCAACCGCACGGCGGTGAACACCGCGATCGGCGCGCTCGCCCTGACCGTGATGTGCGACGCGCTGTTCACCTCGCCGCTGCTGCACAGCAGCTACCACTCCGGACAGCTGCTGGACGCGGGCTGGTTCGCCGGTTCCCTGCTGCTCGCCTACGCCCCCTGGGCCGCCCCCCGGCGCCCCGGAGCGCAGGACGGCGAGCGGCACGTGCCGGACGGGCACACACGCGTCGTCCACGAGCACGTGCCCGGCCAGCGCGGCACCGGCCACCCCCACGTGCCCGCGCCGGGCGGCGACCACACCCGGTACCCGGCCGGCCGGCCGCTCACCGGCTCCCTCGCCGCGCTCACGCCGTACCTCGCCGCCGCGGTCTGCACCCTGGGCATCCTGTACAACGTCCTCAACGGCCGCCGGCCCGACCACGTCGTGCTGATCACCGCGGGCGGCGTCGTGCTGGCGCTCGTCATGCGCCAGGGCATCATGCTGCTGGACAACATCACCCTCACCCAGGAACTGGCGCAGAAGGAGAACCACTTCCGCTCCCTGGTGCAGGGCTCCAGCGACGTCATCATGATCGCCGCGCCCAACGGCATCCTCCGGTACGTCTCCCCGGCCGCCGCCGGGGTCTACGGACGGCCCGCCGAGGATCTGGTGGGCACCGAACTGGCGGCCCTGATCCACGCGGAGGACCTGGGCTGCGTGGTGCACGAGGTGCGCCGCTTCCTCGCCGCCAGCCCGCTGGAGGAACCCACCACACGCATCGAGTGCCGCTTCCGCTCGGGCGAGGGCGGCTGGCTCAACGTCGAGTCGACCGTCAACCGGCATCACGGCGGCCTGATCTTCAACAGCCGGGACGTGACCGAACGGGTACGGCTGCAGGCCCAGTTGCAGCACAACGCCGAGCACGACCCGCTCACCGACCTGCCCAACCGCGCGCTGTTCACCAGGCGCGTCCAGCAGGCCGTCTCCGGCCGCCGGGCCACCGACCGCGGCGCCGCCCTGAGGGGCACGGCCGTGCTCTTCATCGACCTGGACGGCTTCAAGGCCGTCAACGACACGATCGGGCACCAGGCGGGGGACGAGCTGCTCGTCCAGGCCGCCCGCAGACTCCAGGACGCGGTCCGGCACGGGGACACCGCGTCCCGGCTGGGCGGCGACGAGTTCGCGGCCCTGATCGTCGGGGACGGCACCCGTGACCGTGCCGCCCGGGAGCGGAACATCCTGGAGCTCGCCGACCGCCTCAGGGTGACCCTCTCCCAGCCGTACGCGATCGACGGCAACGATGTCCGTGTCAACGCCTCCATCGGGGTCGCCTTCGCCGAACCCGGCCTCGGCGCGGGCGAGCTGCTGCGCAACGCCGACCTCGCGATGTACCGCGCGAAGTCGGCCGGGAAGGGCCGTGTCGAGCTGTACAAACCGCAGATGCAGCAGGACGTCGTACGTAAGGCGGAGCTGGCCACCCGGCTGCGCGCCGCGCTGCACGACGGAGAGTTCGCGCTGCTGCACCAGCCGGTGGTCTGTCTGGAGAACGGCCGGATCACATCGGTCTCCGCGCAGGCGCGCTGGCGCTCCTCCCAGGGGGTGCTGTTCACCCCGGCCGAGTTCCTGCGGGTGGCCGAGGACGGCGACAAGACCGCCGAGCTGGAGCGCTGGATCCTGGAGGAGGCCGTGGAGCAGGCGGCCGAGCGGGCCGCCACCGGGAGCGTGGTGCCGGTGGCCGTCCGGACGAGTGCCCGGCGGCTGCTGGACCGCTCGACACCGCTCGGCCCCCTGGAGGCGCTGCTGACCCGGCACGGGCTGCCGCCCGGCGCACTGGTCGTCGAGCTGTCCGACACCGACCCCAGGACCTCGCTGGACGAGCTGGAGCGGCGCCTGGCCGCGCTCAGCCGGCTCGGCGTGCGGATCGCGCTCGACGGCTTCGGCAGCGGCTACGCGGCGATCACGGCCCTCAGAAGGCTCCCCGTCGACATCCTCAAACTCGACCGCAGCCTGGTCGACGGTGTCGTGGAGTCCGCGCGGCTGCACAAGATCACCAGCGGGCTGCTGCGCATCGCCGGCGATCTCGGGCTGCAGTCCGTCGCCGAGGGCGTCGACCTGCCGGAGCAGGTGGTCGCGCTGCGCGCGATGGGCTGCACCCATGGGCAGGGCATGGCCTTCGCGGGACCGCTGGACGAGTACCGGCTGCGCCGGGCGCTCGGATCAGGCCATTATCCCGTTCCGCACGCCCCGGCCGAGCCGGCGTTCGCGGGCGGGGGAGCGGGGGTGTACACCGGAGGTGTGTCCGCCGTCTTCGGAGGTGGCAGTGCCCTTCGCTCACATAATGAGACTCCCGTCCCACCCACTTGACACGTGGTGCGCGTCGGGGGGAGGGTCAGTGCCATGCGCACCCGAATTCTCGTACTTGGACAGCGCGTCGGCTGAGCTGGGAACGACCGGAGGACGATCCGGAATCCCCAGCGACCACACCGGCGCGCTCCCCTCGCTTGCCCTACGGCACGAGGGGTTTTTTGTTGCACAGGCACCTGTCGTACCGCAGTCGTACACCGTACAAACCTCGCAAAAACCCTCAGCATCGAGAAGAGAATGCCGATGACCGAGCAGGCCACCGGGGCCCATCCGCAGCCGCGGCCCCGATCCGGAGGACAGCAGTCCGCCCCCGTCGAGCACGTCACGGGTGCGCAGTCCCTCATCCGCTCCCTCGAGGAGGTCGGCGCTGAGACGGTATTCGGCATTCCCGGCGGCGCGATCCTGCCGGCGTACGACCCGCTGATGGACTCCACCCGGGTGCGCCACGTCCTGGTCCGCCACGAGCAGGGCGCCGGCCACGCGGCCACCGGTTACGCGCAGGCCACCGGCAAGGTCGGCGTCTGCATGGCGACCAGCGGCCCCGGCGCCACCAACCTGGTCACGCCGATCGCCGACGCGCACATGGACTCGGTGCCGCTGGTCGCGATCACCGGCCAGGTCGCCTCGAAGTCGATCGGCACGGACGCCTTCCAGGAGGCGGACATCGTCGGCATCACCATGCCGATCACCAAGCACAACTTCCTCGTCACCAAGGCCGAGGACATCCCGCAGGTCATCGCGCAGGCGTTCCACATCGCCTCCACCGGCCGCCCGGGCCCGGTCCTGGTCGACATCGCCAAGGACGCCCTCCAGGCGAAGACCACCTTCTCCTGGCCGCCCACCATGGACCTGCCCGGCTACCGCCCGGTGACCAAGCCGCACGCCAAGCAGATCCGCGAGGCCGCCAAGCTGATCACCGCCGCCAAGCGGCCCGTCCTCTACGTCGGCGGCGGCGTCATCAAGGCGCAGGCCACCGCCGAGCTGAAGGTCCTCGCCGAACTCACCGGAGCGCCCGTCACCACCACCCTGATGGCGCTCGGCGCATTCCCCGACAGCCACCCGCTGCACGTGGGAATGCCGGGCATGCACGGTGCGGTCACCGCCGTCACCGCGCTGCAGAAGGCCGACCTGATCGTCGCCCTCGGAGCCCGCTTCGACGACCGCGTCACCGGCAAGCTGGACAGCTTCGCCCCGTACGCCAAGATCGTCCACGCCGACATCGACCCGGCCGAGATCGGCAAGAACCGCGCCGCCGACGTGCCGATCGTCGGCGACGCCCGCGAGGTCATCGCCGACCTGGTCCAGGCCGTGCAGAAGGAGCACAGCGAGGGCCACAAGGGCGACTACACCGCCTGGTGGAGCGACCTCAACCGCTGGCGCGAGACCTACCCGCTCGGCTACGACCAGCCCGAGGACGGCTCCCTGGCCCCGCAGCAGGTCATCGAGCGCATCGGGCAGCTCGCCCCGGAGGGCACGATCTTCGCCGCGGGCGTCGGCCAGCACCAGATGTGGTCCGCGCACTTCGTCCAGTACGAGAAGCCCGCCACCTGGCTGAACTCCGGTGGCGCGGGCACGATGGGCTACGCGGTCCCGGCCGCCATGGGCGCCAAGGCCGGCCGGCCGGACCGTACGGTCTGGGCGATCGACGGCGACGGCTGCTTCCAGATGACCAATCAGGAATTGACCACCTGCGCCCTGAACAACATCCCGATCAAGGTCGCCATCATCAACAACGGTGCCCTCGGGATGGTCCGCCAGTGGCAGACCCTCTTCTACAACCAGCGCTACTCCAACACCGTGCTGCACTCCGGCCCGGAGGCCACCGGCAAGGAGCCGAGCGCCGGCACCCGCGTCCCCGACTTCGTGAAGCTGTCGGAGGCCATGGGGTGTTACGCGATCCGCTGCGAGCGCCCCGAGGACCTGGACAAGGTCATCGAAGAGGCGAACTCCATCAACGACCGTCCGGTCGTCATCGACTTCATCGTCCACGAGGACGCGATGGTGTGGCCGATGGTCGCCGCCGGCACCTCCAACGACGAGATCCTGGCCGCCCGGGACGTCCGCCCCGACTTCGGCGACAACGAAGACGACTGAGCGAGAGAGACGCAGAAGAAAATGTCCAAGCACACGCTCTCCGTCCTGGTGGAGAACAAGCCGGGCATCCTGGCCCGGATCGCCGCCCTCTTCTCCCGCCGCGGCTTCAACATCGACTCCCTCGCCGTCGGCGTCACCGAGCACGCCGACATCTCCCGCATCACGATCGTGGTGAGCGTCGAAGCCCTGCCGCTGGAGCAGGTCACCAAGCAGCTCAACAAGCTCGTCGAAGTCCTGAAGATCGTCGAACTGGAGCCGGGTTCGGCCGTTCAGCGCGAACTCGTTCTGGTGAAGGTGCGCGCCGACAACGAGACCCGCTCCCAGATCGTGGAGATCGTCCAGCTGTTCCGCGCCAAGACGGTCGACGTCTCCCCCGAGGCCGTGACCATCGAGGCCACCGGGTCCAGCGACAAGCTGTCCGCCATGCTCAAGATGCTGGAGCCGTTCGGCATCAAGGAGCTGGTGCAGTCCGGCACGATCGCGATCGGTCGCGGCGCCCGTTCGATCACGGACCGCTCGCTGCGCGCTCTCGACCGATCCGCGTAAGGCTGGATACGGGCGGTCGGCGCATCGCCGGTCGCCCGTATGCCGAGACCCCGAGACTTTCCGTCCGCTCACCGGCATACGGTGGGACGCACAACCTGCACACCAAGGAGAGAACCCAAAGTGGCCGAGCTGTTCTACGACGCTGACGCCGACCTGTCCATCATCCAGGGCCGCAAGGTCGCGGTCATCGGCTACGGCAGCCAGGGCCACGCGCACGCCCTGTCGCTGCGCGACTCCGGTGTCGACGTCCGTGTCGGTCTGCACGAGGCCTCCAAGTCCAAGGCCAAGGCCGAGGAGCAGGGCCTGCGCGTGGTGAGCCCGGCCGAGGCCGCCGCCGAGGCCGACGTCATCATGATCCTCATCCCGGACCCGATCCAGGCCCAGGTCTACGAGGAGTCCATCGCCCCGAACCTGAAGGACGGCGACGCGCTGTTCTTCGCCCACGGCTTCAACATCCGCTTCGGCTTCATCAAGCCCCCGGCCGGCGTCGACGTCGCCCTGGTCGCCCCGAAGGGCCCGGGCCACCTGGTCCGCCGTCAGTACGAGGAGGGCCGCGGCGTTCCGGCGATCGCCGCCGTCGAGCAGGACGCCACGGGCAACGCCTTCCCGCTGGCCCTGTCGTACGCCAAGGCCATCGGCGGCACCCGCGCCGGTGTCATCAAGACGACCTTCACCGAGGAGACCGAGACCGACCTGTTCGGCGAGCAGGCCGTGCTGTGCGGCGGCACCTCCGCCCTGGTCAAGGCCGGCTTCGAGACCCTGGTCGAGGCGGGCTACCAGCCGGAGATCGCCTACTTCGAGTGCCTCCACGAGCTGAAGCTGATCGTCGACCTCATGTACGAGGGCGGCCTGGAGAAGATGCGCTGGTCCGTCTCCGAGACCGCCGAGTGGGGCGACTACGTCACCGGCCCGCGCATCATCACCGACGCCACCAAGGCCGAGATGAAGCAGGTCCTCGCCGAGATCCAGGACGGCACCTTCGCCCAGACCTGGATGGACGAGTACCACGGCGGTCTGAAGAAGTACAACGAGTACAAGCAGCAGGACGCCGAGCACCTGCTGGAGACCACCGGCAAGCAGCTCCGCAAGCTGATGAGCTGGGTGAACGAGGAGGCGTAAGCCCCACGTCAGGGGGTCGGGGCAAACTGCTCCGGCCCCCTTTGTCCACCCCGTCCAGCCACGGACGGGTGATCCTTCCGCAGAGGCGCAAGACGCCCTCCGGCACGCCACTACACTGCTGCACAACATACGCGTCAGGCCCACAGCGTCGTGCGTCTTCCGCGGCTAGCCCCCTCCACCGCCAGCGGCCGTCGGGACGGCCGTCCGCATTGGACTTGTGAGGACTCACGTGAGCTCGAAACCCGTCGTACTCATCGCTGAAGAGCTGTCGCCCGCGACCGTAGACGCGCTCGGCCCCGACTTCGAGATCCGGCACTGCAACGGCGCCGACCGAGCCGAGCTGCTCCCCGCCATCGCCGACGTCGACGCGATCCTGATCCGTTCCGCCACCAAGGTCGACGCGGAGGCCATCGCCGCCGCGAAGAAGCTCAAGGTCGTCGCGCGAGCCGGCGTAGGCCTGGACAACGTCGACGTCTCCGCCTCCACCAAGGCCGGCGTGATGGTCGTCAACGCCCCGACCTCCAACATCGTCACGGCCGCCGAGCTGGCCTGTGGTCTGCTGCTCGCCACCGCGCGCAACATCCCGCAGGCGAACGCCGCGCTGAAGGTCGGCGAGTGGAAGCGCAGCAAGTACACGGGTGTCGAGCTGGCCGAGAAGACGCTGGGTGTCGTGGGCCTGGGCCGCATCGGTGCCCTTGTCGCGCAGCGCATGTCCGCCTTCGGTATGAAGGTCGTCGCCTACGACCCCTACGTGCAGCCCGCGCGGGCCGCGCAGATGGGCGTCAAGGTGCTGTCCCTGGACGAGCTGCTCGAGGTCTCCGACTTCATCACCGTCCACCTGCCCAAGACCCCCGAGACCCTCGGCCTGATCGGTGACGAGGCGCTGCGCAAGGTCAAGCCGAGCGTGCGCATCGTCAACGCGGCCCGCGGCGGCATCGTCGACGAGGAGGCGCTGTACTCGGCGCTCAAGGAGGGCCGCGTCGCGGGCGCGGGTCTGGACGTGTACGCCAAGGAGCCCTGCACGGACTCCCCGCTGTTCGAGTTCGACCAGGTCGTGGCCACCCCGCACCTCGGCGCCTCGACCGACGAGGCCCAGGAGAAGGCCGGTATCGCCGTCGCCAAGTCGGTGCGCCTCGCGCTCGCCGGTGAGCTGGTGCCGGACGCGGTGAACGTCCAGGGCGGTGTCATCGCCGAGGACGTCAAGCCGGGTCTGCCGCTCGCCGAGCGTCTCGGCCGCATCTTCACCGCGCTCGCGGGCGAGGTCGCGGTCCGTCTCGACGTCGAGGTCTACGGCGAGATCACCCAGCACGACGTGAAGGTGCTGGAGCTGTCCGCGCTCAAGGGCGTCTTCGAGGACGTCGTCGACGAGACGGTGTCGTATGTCAACGCGCCGCTGTTCGCGCAGGAGCGTGGCGTCGAGGTGCGGCTGACCACCAGCTCCGAGTCCGCCGACCACCGCAACGTGGTGACCGTGCGCGGCACGCTCGGCAGCGGCGAGGAGGTGTCGGTCTCCGGCACGCTGGCGGGCCCGAAGCATGTGCAGAAGATCGTCGCGGTCGGCGACTTCGACGTCGACCTCGCCCTCGCCGACCACATGGTCGTCCTGCGCTACGAGGACCGCCCGGGTGTCGTCGGCACCGTCGGCCGCATCCTCGGCGAGGCGGGCATCAACATCGCCGGCATGCAGGTCGCCCGCGCGGCGGTCGGCGGAGAGGCGCTGGCCGTGCTGACCGTGGACGACACGGTGGGCACCGCGGTTCTGGCCGAGGTCGCGTCGGAGATCGGGGCGACGTCCGCCCGCTCGGTGAACCTGGTCTGAGTTTCCGTTGTACAAGGCGCCGGGCGGGCTGAGGAGTTCTCAGCCCGCCCGGCGCTTTTGTGTCGGGGTGTGCGGATTCAACCACAATCTGAGGCGCCGTAGAACTCTCCCTTTCCCGAGTCTCCCCGGAGCGGATCCCCCCA
>NZ_JBWKFN010000024.1:38938-53695 GCF_056434245.1 Streptomyces sp. NPDC044064 | reverse complement strand
TCCATTGCTATCGTCCGCGCCCCACCACCACAATCCGCCGCGCCCCCCCCCCCCCCCCCCCCCCCCCCCCCCCGCTTCTGTGCCGGGGTGTGAGGCTCAGACCGCGGTCTGAGGAGCCGTGACGCTCTCCGGTTCCGGAGTCTCCCGGACGTGGATTCGGCGCAGGGTGGCCGCCGCCCCGACGGCCGCGAGAGACAACAGCACCGCCCCCGCGATCGCCGCGCTGTGCATGCCGGTGGTGAACGCCTCCCGGGCCGCCGTCGCCAGGGCGTCACCCGTGCGCCCCGGCAGCCGGCCGGCGACCGCGAGCGCGCCGCCGAGGGTCTCGTGGGCCTCGGCCGGGGCCGAAGACGGCATCTCGTGGCGGTAGACCGCCGTACCGATGGAGCCGAGGGCCGCCATGCCCAGCGCGCCGCCGAACTCCGTTCCCGTCTCCAGCAGTGAGGAGGCGGCGCCCGCCTGCTCCACCGGGGCCGCGCCCATGGCCAGGTCGGTCATCTGCGACATCACCATGACGATGCCGGAGGCCAGGACGCCGCAGGCCGCGAGGACGAGCCAGAGGGAGTCCGTGCCGGCCAGGGCCAGCATGCCGTAGCCCGCCGCGGCGATGGCGAAGCCCGCGGTGACAACGTAGGCGCGGTTGACGCCCTTCTGGACCAGGGCGGTCGCGATCGGGGCCGCCATGCCGATCGGCACCGAGGGCAGCAGCGACCACAGGGCCGCCTCCATCGCGCTCTTGTCGAGCACCGACTGCAGGTACTGCGTGGTGAAGAACGCGGAACCCATCATCGCGAGCGCGGAGACGAGGTTCAGGACCACCGCGGGGGCGAAGCTCCGGCCGCGGAACAGGGCCGGCGAGATCATCGGCGAGGCCGCCGTGCGCTGGCGGTGGACGAAAAGGGCCGCGAAGAGCAGGCCGACGGTGACCGAGACGACGTACTGCGGGTGCCAGCCCTCGGACGGGATCTCCTTGAGGCCGTAGATCACGGGGAGCACAGCCGCCATCGAAAGCGGCACGCTCACGAAGTCGAAGCGGCCGGGCTCCGGGTTCTTCGACTCCGGCAGCAGGATCGGGCCGAGGACCAGCAGCAGGACCATCGCGGGCAGGTTGACCAGGAAGACCGAGCCCCACCAGAAGTACTGGACCAGCACTCCGCTCAGCACGGAGCCCAGCGCGATGCCGCCGGTCATGACGCCGGACCAGATACCGATCGCCTTCGCCCGCTGCCCGGGGTCGGTGAACATCGTGCGGACCAGCGCCATCGTCGACGGCATGAGGGTCGCACCGCCGATACCGAGGACCGCGCGGGCCGCGATCAGGGTCTCGGCGCTGTTCGCGTAGGCCGCGACCAGGGACGCGGCCCCGAAGGCGGCCGCGCCGAGCAGGAGCAGCCGGCGGCGGCCGATGCGGTCGCCCAGCGAGCCCATCGTCATCAGCAGACCGGCCAGGACGAAGCCGTAGATGTCGAAGATCCACAGCTGCTGGGTGCCGCTCGGCTCCAGGTCGGCGCTGATCGAGGGGATCGCGAAGTAGAGGACCGAGACGTCCATGGAGACCAGCAGCAGCGGAAGCATCAGCACGCTGAGCGCGGTCCATTCGCGCCGGCCGGCGCGTCCGGCGGGTGAGTCGGTGCTCGTCGAGTTCGTCATGCCGATGACTGTACGAGCGTCTTAAACGCTTGTCTAGAACGCTTGTATAAGTCATGCGTCTAGGACGGCTGTATGAATCTTCGGTAGGGTGGTCCGCATGGGACATCGTGAGGATCTGCTGGAAGGCGCCAAGCGCTGCCTGCTGGAGAAGGGCTTCCTGCGCACGACCGCGCGGGACATCGTCAAGGAGTCGGGCACCAACCTGGCGTCGATCGGCTACCACTACGGGTCGAAGGACGCGCTGCTGGTGCAGGCGTACGTCTCGCTGATCGAGGGCGTGGGGGAGAGTTTCGACCCCGGTGTGGGCGGCGAGGTGACGCAGCCCCCGGGATCGCTGGAGCGGTTCCACGAGGTGTGGGCGAGCATCATCCGGGCCGTTCCCGGGTCGCGGGCGATCTGGCTGCTGAGCTTCGAACTCATCCTCCAGGGCGACCGGATCCCGCAGGTGCGCAAGCTGTTGGCCGAGGCGCAGGAGGAGGGCCGCTCGGGCCTCGTGGCCCTGTTCAGCGGGGTTCCGGAGTCCGACCTCGACAAGGGGACCGTCGAGACCGAGGGCCGCTTCTACCAGACCCTCCTCAACGGCCTGATGGTCCAGTGGCTCTTCGACCCGGACTCGGCGACCACCGCGGAGCAGCTCACCGAGGGGCTGCGACGGACGATCGCGGGAGCCGCGCAGAACTGACCCTGCCGGTCCGCGGCCGGGGCCCAGGCCGTCCGGGTAAAAGGGCGGCCAAGGATGGGTGCGCCCATTCGTTGCTTGGTGACGCCGATTTTCAACAACTCGACCGCCCGCTGGAGCATCGCACGAGCGGGTGCGGTGCGTCCGGCCGTCATGTGTGTGGTTCGTCCGAGGCGCGGAACGGCCCGACTGTGCATGCCGCATCTGCCAGGAATTTCAGCGAATTGACGCTGCAGATGCGGGCCTTAGTGGCTGATATGGTCCGCATGCTCCAGCGGCCGGAGGGCGCCCCGGGACACCCGGGAGGCGCCGCCGCCGCGGCACGGGAGCCAGCTCCCCACAGGGAGTGAGTCGGCCCATGCGACGGCCGCACGGCCCGTCGCCCCTCCGCGCGGGACCGCTTCCCGCGGCGGCACTCACAAAGGCAGGACTCGATGAGGACAAGACGTCTGCGGCAGCTCGTCACAGGAAAGACCCTGGTCGTCGGCGCCGCGCTCGCCCTCGCGGTGCCGGGCGTCGCGTACGCCAACACCGTCGGGGTCACGGTGAAGACCCCCGGCGCCACGGCCGGACCCGCCGCCACCTTCTCCGAGATCACCACCGACGCGGCCTGCGCGAGCGGCCTGGTCTCCGGCGGTGGCATCAACCAGGCCATCGGCACCGGCACTTCGTCGAACGGCAACAAGATCGACGGCACCTCGCCCAGCCCCGACGGCAGCACCGAGTACACCGGCTCCACCGGCGTGGTCGGTACCGACGTCACCCACTGGCTCGGCATCGGCGGCAGCGGAGGAGCGGTCAACGCCGCCTTCTCCAGCACCCCGTACGCCCTGTGCTTCACCAGCAACCTTGTCAACCACACCCAGGTGGTGATGAACAAGCTCGCCGGCCCGACCACCAGTGGCACGGTCGGCCTGGTCACCGCCACCTGCCCCGCGAACACCCGGCTGCTCGGCGGCGGCGCCCGCATCACGCCCGCGAGCGTCGGCAGCCTCAAGCCGATCGCGAGCTTCCCGACCTTCGACAACTCCGCGCACGACTACGGGCAGAAGGCCGCCGCCGACGGCGAGACCAACCCCGACTCCTGGACCGCGGTCGGCTGGAACGGCGGAGGCGGCAACAGCGGCAACACCACCTACGCCTACGCCATCTGCAGCGGCAACAACATCGGCATCAGCGGTACGACCGTCAAGGTGCGCTTCAGCGAGGCCAGTGGCCCCACCGCCGCGACCAGCGGCCAGACCGTGACCGTCGGCTGCGGCGGGAACGACGGCAAGCTCGTCAGCGGTGGCGCCGCGATCAGCGGAGGCAGCGTCACCACGACCGACTTCACCGGCCCCGGCTCCGTCGGCGACCACCTCAACGGCAGCTACCCCAGCGACTCCGGAGGCACCCCGGTCGCGGACGGCACCACCACGGCCGCGTACTGGTCCGCCGTCACCCACACCGGCGGCGGCAGCTCGCCGAGCACCTCCTCCGACGTCTGGGCCCTGTGCGCCGACGACGGCGTCTGAACCGCCGCGCGAGCCGGCGCCCACACGGCGCCGGCTCTGCTCCCCGATGATCCGACTCCTGCCTCAGGGAACCCCGTTGAGCCTCCTCAGAACCACCCTCCTGCCCGCGGTGGGCGCGGCCGGCCTGATCGCGGCGGTCCTCGCGCCGCTGCCGGCCGGGGCCGCCGTGCCGGCCGGCCCCGCCGACTCCGCCGACGTCGCCCCCGCCTCGCCCTGCGGCGCCGGCGGCCTGTTCACCACCACCCCGCCCACCTGCACCTACAACACCGCCGGGACGGACGTCTTCACCGTGCCGGACGGGGTGGACGCCATCGGCATCGACCTGTACGGCGCCGAGGGCGGCGGCGCGGCCGGTTTCGTCGCCCCCAACCCGCCGAACACCGGGGCACCGGGCGGACTCGGTGGCGAGACCCGGGCCCGGCTGGCCGTCACCGCGGGCCAGAAGCTCCAGCTCACAGTGGGGGCCGCCGGCATCCCGGGCACCTCGCGGCACGGCGAGTTCGCCCGGCCCGGCGGCTTCGGCCACGGGTCCGGCGGCGGCGGCGCCCACGGCGGCGGTGGTTCAGGCGGCGGCGCCTCCGACGTCCGGGTGGGCGACTTCGGTGCCGCCGACCGGGTCCTGGTGGCGGGCGGCGGCGGAGGCGCGGGCAACGGCGGGCCCCTTCTGCGCGGAGGGGACGGCGGCGGCCCGGTCGGCCGGGACGGCGGCCAGGGCGGCGGACCCGACGGCTCCGGCGTCGCCGGCGGCGGGGGCAGCCGGACCACGCCCGGCACCGGCAGTCCCAACTCGGCCCTCGGCGGCCCCGGCGGCGCCGCGAGCGACACCGACCCCAACACCGGTCTCCCCAACCCCGGAAGCGGCGGCCCCGGTGGCAACGGTGCCCGGGGCGGCAACGGAGGCGGCGGAGGCGGCGGAGGCTGGTTCGGCGGCGGAGGAGGCTCCGGCGGCGGCAACCCGGACAACCTCTACGGGGCCGGTGGCGGCGGTGGAAGCAGCTACGCGACACCTGAAGCGTCCGAGGTCTCGCTGCTCCAGGGCGTCAACCAGGGCACCGGCAAGGCGGTCGTCTCCTTCCGCTACCTGACCGCCGTCTCGCTCACCCCGGACACGTCCACCCCGCTGTTCGGTCACGCCGTCACCCTCACCGCCACCGTCGACCCGGTGAACCCCGCCGCAGGCACCCCGGGCGGCACGGTGACCTTCTCGGACGGCACGACCGCGCTGGCGACCGTGCCGCTCGACGGCGGCCGGGCCCGCTTCACCACCAGCGGGCTCCGCCCCGGCTCCCACGCGATCACCGCCACCTACGGCGGCGACCCCGCCTTCACCCCGGCGGCGACCGACGGCCCTGTCGACCTCACGGTCGGCTTCAGCCGGCCCTGCATCACCACGGCCCACCAAGGTGTCCTGACCGTCCCCGCCGACCAGGCGATCTGCATCGGCTCGGGCGGCAGCCAGGACGGCAAGGTCACGGTGCGGCCCGGCGGATCGCTCGCCGTCTCGGACGCCCGGATCACCGGAGCCGTCACCGCGGACGGGGCCCTCGCCCTCGCCGTCTGCCGGTCGACGCTCACCGGGCCCCTCACCGTCGGACACAGCACCGGCTACATACGCATCGGCGGCGGCACGACGGCCTGCGCGGGCAACGTCGTCCGGGGACCGCTGACCCTGGACGACGGCACCGGCGGCATCGGGGTCGTCGGCAACGAGGTGACCGGCGCCGTGCGCATCACCGGCAACAGCGGCAGCGGCCTGCTGCCCGACGAGGCCACACCCGCGTTCGTGGGCAACCGGGTCGACGGCCCGCTCTCCTGCGAAGACAACCGGCCCGTCCTGGACCAGAGCGACAACACGGTGAGCGGGCCGCGGTCCGGACAGTGCCGCTGATCCGGACCCCGGCGCGGGTCCGGATCAGCCGCCCGATGCCGACGCCCGGCGCCGGCGGCTACAGCCGGGACCTCTTCAGCGCCATGTGCAGCAGCAGCCGGTCCTCGCCGTCGTCCAGGTCCAGGCCCGTCAGCTGTTCCACACGGGAGAGGCGGTAGTAGAGGGTCTGGCGGTGGATGCCCAGCTCCGCCGCGGCGCGGCCGGCCTGGCCCGCGCGGTCCAGGTAGACCTCGGCCGTGCGGGCCAGCTCCTGGTGGGCGGGGGAGAGGAGGGGTGCGACGGCCGGGTCGTGGGTGGCCTCCGCGGGCAGCGCGGTCAGCAGGCGGTACGGGCCGATGCCCCGCCACTCGGCCACGGGGCCGAACCTCGGCTCGGCCAGGGCGGCGCGCGCGGCGGCGGCGGCCTCCTGCCAGACCGTGCCCAGTTCGGCGAGTCCGCCGCGGGGTTCGCCGACACCGGCGGCGGCCCTGCCCCCGCCCGACCGCGTCCCCTCCGCCTCCTTCAGCAGCCGGGAGGCCGCCGTCAGCGCGGGTGCCGCCACATCGGTCGAGCGCAGCCGCACCAGGATCGCGAGGCTCTGACCGGCCGTCCCCCACGGCACCGTGCACAGGGCCGTGGCGTGCGGGACCGTACGCGGTGACGGGGCCTGCGCCGGGTCGGCCGAGGGCCATGGCGCGATGCAGACCACCGTGTGGGGGGCGTCGGCACGGCTCCCGAGGGCGGTGCGGAGTTCCATCACCGCCGAGTCCCGCTGCCACCCGCTCTCCGCGGTCAGCACGGCCCGCAGCTCCCGGCCCAGACCGGCTCCCGCCTGCGCCTCGTCGGCGAGCAGGGCGCCGATCCGGCCCGTCACCTGCATGGCGGCGGTCAGCTGCGCGTCCGTCGGACCCGGGTCGTAGTCCAGCAGCCAGACGTAGCCGAGGACGACACCCCGATGGCGCACCGGTAGACAGATGCGGCCGCGGTAGACGCCGGCCTCCGGGGTCGGCGGGATCCGCACCGGCCCCGTCGCGCGCGTGATGCCGAAGCCCTCGAACCACGCCCGCACCGTCGCCGTGGAGCGCCGGGTCAGGATCGAGCGGGTGCGCACAGGGTCCAGCGCCGAGGGATCCAGGTCGCCCTCACTGTCGTACGCGCCGAAGGCGATCAGCTCGAAGTCCCGGTTCTCCAGGGTCGCGGGCGCCCCCAGCAGTTCCGAGATCTCGTCCACCAGCTCCTGATAATCGCCCACGCTTCCAAAGGATGCTGCATCCGCCGCCACGCAGGCATCTTCGCGCATTTCCGCGCCGCCTTCATACATATGTCTGAGATCCGGTGCACGGATGCGTGACAGCTGTCGATGGCCGACGATCGAAGAGATCCTTAGGTTTCACGGTGGTTCTCCGTGCCGTACCCGAATCGTCGGGTGGCGGCCGTTCTGGTGCTTGTCTGTGGAGGTGCCCCGTGCTGGGTCCCGTGATTCTCGCCGCGTCGCGCAGCGACCGGATGCGACGCCTTATCTCGGCGGCCCCGGTGACCAAGCAGGTCGTCGACCGCTTCATCCCGGGCGAGACCGTCGACGACATCGTCCCGATCATCAGCGACCTGACGGCCAAGGGCCTGGAGCTGACGATGGACGTCGTCGGCGAGGACATCACCACCCCCGAGCAGGCCACCGCCGCCCGGGACGCCTATCTGCTGCTGATCGACCGGCTGCGCGAGCTGGAGCTCGGCGAGAAGGTCGAGATGTCCGTCAAGCTGTCGATGTTCGGGCAGGCCCTGGAGGGCGGCCACGAGCTGGCGCTCGCCAACGTCCGCCCGGTCGTCGTGGCCGCCGCAGCCATCGGTACGACCGTCACGCTGGACGCCGAGGACCACACCACCCTGGACTCGATGTTCGCCATCCACGAGGAGCTGCGGAAGGACTTCCCGCAGACCGGCTGCGTCATCCAGGCCTACCTCTTCCGCACCGAGGCCGACGCCCGTCGCCTCGCCGAGGCCGGCAGTCGTGTCCGCCTCGTGAAGGGCGCCTACAAGGAGCCCGCCGAGGTCGCCTACCAGCAGAAGCACGAGATCGACAAGGCCTACGTGCGCATCCTGAAGACGCTGATGGAGGGCGAGGGCTACCCGATGATCGGGTCCCACGACCCGCGCCTCATAGCCATCGCGCAGGAGCTGGCGCACCAGGCCGGGCGCAAACTGGACGAGTACGAGTTCCAGATGCTCTACGGCATCCGCGGCGACGAGCACCTGCGGCTGGCCGCCGAGGGTCACCGCATGCGCGTCTACACCGCCTACGGCACCGACTGGTACGGCTACTTCATGCGCCGTCTCGCGGAGAAGCCGGCCAACCTGCGCTTCTTCCTCCGGTCGATGGTCAGCAAGGGCTAGCCCGAACACCCGCTCACGTACAAGGAGTTACGGATCTCATGGACGCTGTGACCCAGGTCCCCACGCCCGTCAACGAGCCGGTGCACGGCTACGCCCCCGGCTCGCCCGAGCGCGCCCGTCTGGAGGTCAAGCTCAAGGAGCTGGCCGAGAACCCGATCGACCTGCCGATGACCATCGGCGGCGAGCGGCGGATGGGCGGCGGCGAGACCATCCAGGTGGTCCAGCCGCACAACCACAAGGCCGTCATCGGCACCCTGCGCAACGCCACCCAGCAGGACGCCCAGGACGCCGTCGACGCGGCCCTGGCCGCCGCGCCGGCCTGGCGTGCGATGTCCTTCGACGACCGCGCTGCGATCATCCTGCGCGCCGCCGAGCTGCTGTCCGGCCCCTGGCGCGAGACCATCGCCGCCTCCACCATGCTCGGCCAGTCCAAGACGGCCCAGCAGGCCGAGATCGACACCCCCTGCGAGCTGGTCGACTTCTGGCGCTTCAACGTCCACTACGCCCGCCAGATCCTCGCCGAGCAGCCCCCGGCGAACTCCCCGGGCGTGTGGAACCGCATGGACCACCGCCCGCTGGAGGGCTTCGTCTACGCGATCACGCCCTTCAACTTCAGCGCCATCGCGGGCAACCTGCCCACCGCGCCCGCGCTGATGGGCAACGTGGTCGTGTGGAAGCCGTCGCCCACCCAGACCCACGCCGCCGTGCTCCTCATGCAGCTGCTGGAGGAGGCCGGTCTGCCCAAGGGCGTCATCAACCTCGTCACCGGTGACGGCATCGAGGTCTCCAAGGTCGCCCTGGTCCACCGCGACCTCGCCGGCATCCACTTCACCGGCTCGACCAAGACCTTCCAGTACCTGTGGAAGACGGTCGGCAACAACATCGAGAAGTACCGCTCCTACCCGCGTCTGGTCGGCGAGACCGGCGGCAAGGACTTCCTCGTCGCCCACCCGAGCGCGGACCGCGCCGTCCTGAAGACCGCCCTCACCCGCGGTGCCTTCGAGTACCAGGGCCAGAAGTGCAGCGCGACCTCCCGTGCCTACATCCCGGCCTCCATCTGGAACTCGGGCTTCAAGGAGGAGTTCGCGGCCGAGGTCGACTACCTGACCATGGGTGACGTCACCGACCTGTCGAACTTCATCGGCGCCGTGATCGACGACCGTGCCTTCGCCAAGAACAAGGCCGCGATCGACCGCGCCAAGGAGGACCCGACCTGCACGATCGTCGCGGGCGGCACCTACGACGACTCGGTCGGCTACTTCGTCCGCCCGACGGTCATCGAGTCCACCGACCCGGAGAACGAGATCTTCCGCACCGAGTACTTCGGTCCGGTCCTCGGCATCCACGTCTACGAGGACGACAAGTACGACGAGATGCTGGAGCAGATGGAGTCGGTCTCCGACTACGCCCTGACCGGCTCGGTCATCTCCAACGACCGCGCGGCCGCCGCGTACACGATGGAGAAGCTGCGCTACGCGGCCGGCAACTTCTACATCAACGACAAGTCGACCGGCGCCGTCGTCGGCCAGCAGCCCTTCGGCGGCGGCCGTTCCTCCGGCACCAACGACAAGGCCGGTGCCCCGCAGAACCTGATGCGCTGGACCCTGACCCGCGCCATCAAGGAGACGCTGGTCGCGCCGACCGACTACACGTACCCGCACATGGGCTGATCCTCAGCCGCCCCCGAACGACGGGCCGGGAAACCTGACATCCGAGCAGGGTTCCCGGCCCGTTTCCAATTTCCCCGTCCCGTCTTCCCGCCCCGTCACACTGGACCCATGACGGTCATGACGGACGACGGAGTACGGCTGTGGGCCGAGCGGTCGGGCGGTGCGGGCGATCCGCTGGTGCTGTGCCACGGCGGACCGGGCCTGTGGGACATGTTCGGTGACGTGGCCGGGCTGCTCGCGGACGTGACCCCGGTGATCCGCTGGGACCAGCGCGGCTGCGGGCGGTCGGAGCGCTGCGACGGTCCGTGGACGAGCGAGCGGTTCGTCGCGGACCTTGACGCCGTACGACGGCACTTCGGGCTGGAGCGGATGGCGCTGCTCGGCCACTCCTGGGGTGCGCAGCTGGCGCTGAGCTACGCCCTGGCGCATCCGGACCGGGTCGGCTCGCTGGTGTACGTCGCGGGCACGGGCATCGGCCCGGACTCCGACTGGTACGGCGCCTACCACCACAACTTCCTCACCCGCCTCGCCGACCACCCCGAACGCCTGGTCCGCTGGCGGGAGCTGACGGCCCGCGCACAGCGCACCGAGGAGGAGGAGCGGGAGCGCGCGGTCCTGCAGTGGTCCGTGGAGTTCGAGGACCGGGACGGGGCCCTGGGGCCCGCCGGGCGCATGGCCGAGCCGTGGTTCGGGATCAACTCCGAGTCCAACACGGTGCTGGGCGAGGAGCGCAAGCGTGTCTGGGGAACCCCGGCGCTGTACACCGCCTGCCAGAAGCTCGACGTGCCGGTTCTGATCATCGACGGCGCCCGGGACATCCGGCCGCGCGCTGCCGTCGACTCCCTCGCCGAGGCCCTGCCCCAAGCCCGGCGGGTGATCCTCCCGGACGCCGGGCACCTGCCGTGGGCGGAGGACCCGAAGGGCTTCCGGGAGACGCTCAGGCAGTGGCGGCAGCGGGCAGATGCCGGCCGAGAAAGTCCCGCATGAGGGCGGCGATCTGGTCCGCGTGCGTCTCCAGGGCGAAGTGCCCGGCCGGCAGGAGATGCACCTCGGCCCTCGGCAGGTCCCGCTGGAAGGCGAGCGCGCCCGCGGGCACGAAGATCTCGTCGTGCGCGCCCCAGACCGCGAGCAGCGGCACCCGGCTGGTGCGGAAGTACTCGTGGAAGGCCGGATAGAGGGCGAAGTTCGAGCCGTAGTCGGAGATCAGATCGAGCTGGATCTCCGGCTGGCCGGGCCGGGCCATCAGCGCCGCGTCGTGCTCGTACGCGTCGGGGCTGACCAGTGACGGGTCCGGAACCCCGTGCAGGTACTGCCACTTGATCCCGTCCGGGCTGCTGATCTCCCGGACCGGTGCCTCGGTTTCGGGCGTCCGCTCCGCGATCAGCGCGAGCACCGGCGCCCAGGCCTGCTCGCCGAGCCCTTCCTCGTAGGCGTTGCCGTTCTGCGTGACGATCGCCGTCACCCGCTCGGGGTGGGCGAGGGCCAGGCGCAGGCCGATCGGGGCGCCGTAGTCCTGGATGTACAGGGCGAACTCCTTCAGCCCCAGCTGCTCGGTGAACTCCCCGGTGATCGCGGCCAGCTCGTCGAAGCGGTACGTGAACTCCGTGGCCGCCGGGGCCGCGGTCCGGCCGAAGCCGATGTGGTCGGGGGCGATCACTCGGTAGCAGTCGGCGAGCAGCGGGATCAGCTCGCGGAACATGTGCGAGCTGCTCGGGAAGCCGTGCAGGAGCAGCAGGACCGGTGCGTCTTCCGGGCCCGCCTCGCGGTAGTACACGTCGAGGCCGCGGACGGTGACGGTGCGGTGGTGAACCTGGTGAATCGACATGACAGCAGTGCATCACGCTCTCACCTAACCAGTCAAGAGGCTTTTAGCGGTTAGATGCGACCCTTGCTCCATGACCCTTCGCCTGCGTACCGCCCACACGGCCGACCTCGACCCCGCCGACCTCGGCGCCGCCCGCGCCCTCCTGGACGAGGCCTTCGACGGGGACTTCGCCGACCAGGACTGGGACCACGGCCTCGGCGGCATGCATGCCCTCGTCCACGACGGTGCCGGTCTCGCCGCGCACGGCTCGGTCGTGATGCGCCGGATACGGCACCAGGGGCGCTGGCTGCGCGCCGGATACGTGGAGGCGGTCGCCGTACGGGCCGACGTGCGCCGTACCGGGCTCGGCGGGCGGGTGATGGCCGAGCTGGAACGGATCGTCGACCGGGCCTACGACCTCGGAGCGCTCTCCGCGAGCGAGGACGGTGCCCCGCTGTACACCGCCCGCGGCTGGCAGCGGTGGAGCGGTCACGTCTGTGCCCTCTCGCCGGACGGCATCGTCCGCCTGCCGGAGGAGGAAGGGGGCCTCCACGTCAGGCCCGGGCTCGCCGGACCCCTGGACCCGGCCCATGCGCTCGTCCTCGACTGGCGTGACGGGGACGTCGCCTGACGGCGCATCACGCCCTGCGGACCAGGATCTTCCCCGTGTTGCCGCCCCGCAGCATCAGCAGGAACGCCTCCACGATCAGCTCGAACCCGTCCACCACCGTCTCGTCGGCCGCGAGCGCCCCGCTGCGCAGATGCGGTACGGCGAAGTCGTACAGCTCCTCCTGCACGTCCCGGTAGCCGCTCACCAGGAAGCCCTCGATGCGCAGGCTCTTCTCCACGACGTCCGAGTGGTTGAAGACGACCGGTGGTGCGTCCGGGGTGTTGTACCTGCTGATCGTGCCGACCCGCACCACCCGGCCCCGCTCCCGCAGGGCGCCGATCGCCGCACCGAGGTGGTCGCCGCCGACGCTGTCGACGAACAGGTCGATGCCGTCCGGGGCGGCCGCCGTGAGGAGTTCGGCGACGGGGGCGCGGTGGTAGTCGAAGGCGGCGTCGTAACCGACCTCCTCCGTCAGGTACTTGACCTTCTCCGCCGATCCCGCGCTGCCGATCAGCCGGCCCGCGCCCAGCAGCCGGGCGAAGCGGCCGGTGGCCGTGCCGACCCCGCCCGCCGCGCCGGAGACGAACACGTCGGCGCCCGCCCGTAGTTGTGCGATCCGGGTGAGACCGACGTAGGCGGTCAGGCCCGTGCCGCCCAGCACGCTCAGGTGCGCCGACAGCGGTACGCCCGCGTGGTGGGGGAGCCGCCTGACCTCCTCGGGGCGGACCACGGAGTGGGTGCGCCAGCCCTGCCGGTGGAAGACGATCTCGCCCTCGGGGAGCGCCGGGGTGCGGGAGGCGACGACCCGGCCGAGGGTGCGGCCCTCCAGCGGGGCGTTCAACTCGAAGTCGCCGTCCATCATTTCGCGGTGGTAGGGGTCGACGGACCAGTACAGGTTCTCCAGCAGAGCCGTGCCCGGAGCCGGCTCGGGCACGGGGGACTCGACGAAGCGGAAGTGGTCTGCGGTCGGGAAGCCGGCCGGACGGGCGGTCTGCTGCACGGTGAGTGCGATATCGGTCATGGCAGGGACCGTAGGAAGGAATGCCGGGGCCGGGCAGAGGGTTGCGTTCATGGAACGCGGTGATCCATGAACCGCCCTCATAGACGCAGGTGGGAGCCCCGAGTGACAGCAGCCGACCTTACCCCGCAGGAGCTGAGGATCCTCGTCGCCGTCGCCGACGAGGGCGGCTTCTCGGCCGCGGCCGGCCGGCTCGGGGCCACCCAGTCCGCCGTCTCCCACGCCGTGCGCGGCATCGAGCGCAAGCTGGGCGTCGTCCTCTTCGAGCGCGGCCGGTTCGGCGCCCGGCCGACGCCCGGCGGGGAGCGGGCGGCGGCTCATGCCCGGCGCGTGCTGCGGATGCTCCGGGCGCTGGCCGCCGACGCCCGGGGCGCGGGCACCGGCGAGGCCACCGGTGCACTGCGCGTCGCCGCCTTCCGCAGCGCCGCCCTGCATCTGCTGCCGCCGGCCCTGGAGCGGCTCGCCGAACGGCACCCGGGCATCGAGGTGACCGTCACCGTCGTACGGGAACTGGGCCCCGGCACCGCGGGCGCCGTCGCCGAAGGGCGGGCCGACCTCGGGATCGCCACCCTCGGCGGCGGCTCGCCTCTGCCCGCCGGGCTGGTCGGCGACGTGCTGCTGGAGGAGCCGTACTCCCTGGTCCACCCCGCAGGACACCCGGCGCCGCGCACCCTCCCGCTGGTCGACTGGATGGAGAACTGCGGCTCCTGCACCCGCGAGTGGTGGGCCGCCCAGGACTGGATCCCGGCCGCGACCGTGCGCGCCGAGGACGACGGGGCGGTGCTGTCGATGGTGGGCAGCGGTCTCGGCATGGCCATCATGCCCGCGCTCTCCCTCACCGGGGCCCCGCCCGCGGTGGCCGTCACCGACCTCGGACCCGAGCGGCCGTCCCGCTCCGTCGGCTACGTCACCACCCCGGAACTGGCCGCCACCTCCGCCGTTCGGGCGCTCGTCCGGGAGCTGCGCTCACTCCATCCGCGGACGGCAAAAGCACAGGTCGCAGCGGTGTGACCCAGTCCACCGTCTCAGATAGTAGGAAGTCCGAGTAATTGTGCAGACAGGCTCGGCCGGCTCCCTTACTTTTGTAGGAGCCGAACGTCTCGCTCGATCAAGCGAATGGCGGTCGTGAGCCGGGCCCCGTGCAGGCAACCCCTGCGGCACCGCTCCCCGCCCATCCGGCGTCTCGCACCCCCCTTGCCGCACTCCGGTTTGCCGAAGGAGTCGATTTCCATGGCCGAGACGACCGTCCGCCGCCGAGTCCGCCACGTGTCCCGCACGAGCGAGTCCGAGCGCCAGAACGCCGCCGCCGCCCTCCAGCGTGCCCTCGACCGCCGCGACAACGGCGGCGAGACCGGCCACTGAGCCGCCTCGGCCGCCGAAGCCGCCGGTGAGCCGTCACTGATCCGGGAGCCGCACCCTCCCCGCTCCGGGCTTCGCTGGAGCGGGGAGAACCCCCATGGTGGGGGGGGGGGGGGGGGGGGGGGGGGGGGGGGGGGGGGGGGGGTCGGGTGCGGGGGGGGGGGGGGGGGGGGGGGGGGGGGGTGACGTCGGCAG
>NZ_JBWKFN010000024.1:0-38928 GCF_056434245.1 Streptomyces sp. NPDC044064 | reverse complement strand
GCCGCAGACCCCCAACAGCAGACCTCCTCCATCCGAGACGGGACCCTCGACGTGAGGACGCCCGCGCCCCCCCCCCCCCCCCCCTCGCCCCCCCCCCCCCCCCCCCCCCCCCCCCCCACCTCGGATCTCATCCGCCGCGCCGCACCTCGAAGTGGTCGATCCGCCGTCCGTCCTCGGCCAGCGCCGACACCGTGAGCCGCGGTGACGGGCCCGGCCGTGCCTCCACCGCGAGCAGCGAGAAGCCGGTGTAGCGCACCCGCGACCACTGGGCCGTCTCCGTCGCGTGCTCCTTGTCCTTGGTCCAGTGGAAGGTCTGCACGGCGTCGTGCCGGGTGACATGACCCTCGTAGCTGTCCTTGACGCCCGAGGGGAAGGAGTACAGGTCCCGGCCGCCGCCGCCCGCGGTGACGTACACGATCCCGTCCCGCGTCGGATCGGTCGACGCGCCGATCGGGACGGACCTGCCGACCTCGCCGCCCTTGATCGCGTCCGTCCGCTCGTACACGTGGTTGTGCCCGTTGATCACCAGGTCCACCTGGTGCTTCGCGAACAGCGGCAGCCACTCCTTGCGCACGCCTCCGTCGGAGGCGTGCTGGGACGTCGAGTAGGCGCAGTGGTGGAAGAAGACGACCAGGAAGTCCACGCCCTTCGCCGCGCGCAGCTCGCCCAGCGTCGCGTCGAGCCACTTGGTCTGCCGGCCGCCGCTGTGCCCGAAGTTGGCCGGGATCTCGTACGACACGTCGTTGGCGTCCAGCGCGACGAAGCCGGCGTTGCCGTAGGCGAACGCGTAGGCGCCCGGCGTCCCGTGCGGGTCGAAGCCGCTGTCCGGCAGGGAGAACCGGGCCAGCTGTCCGCCGTAGCCGTCCGGTGAGTACCAGGCCTCCATGTCGTGGTTGCCGGTGGTCACCATCCACGGCACCGACTTGGCGACCGGGTCGTTCTGCTGCAGGAACTGGTCCCAGAACGTGGGGTCGTAGCCGTCCGAGGTCTGTCCGGCGCCGTTGACGTCCGCGTAGCAGATGTCGCCCGCGTGCAGGTGGAAGGCGGGGTTCTGGCGTTGCACGAGGTGGTCGTTGGCGTTCGCGGCCTGCCCCACGCCCTGGTCGCCGAAGGCCGTGAACACGAAGCGCTCCGGTGTCGCGGGCGCCGTGCGGAAGGAGGCGAGGCCGGTGCGGTGGGCGGGAGCGGCCGGGTCCCAGCCGTCGTGGCCGACGCCGTAGTAGTACGTCGTGCCGGGCTTGAGACCGTCCAGGGCCGCGTGCAGGTAGTACTGCTCGACCGCGGACCGCACCCCCTGCACCCCGGGGGTGTGCAGGTTGCGCACCTCGGCCTCGATCCGGCGGCCGAGGTCGTCGGGGCGCAGCCCGACGCGCACGTACGGCCGTTTCACCGCGAGCGGCACCTGCCAGGAGACCCGCATCTGTGTCTTCGGGTCGGCGCCGAAGGCCAGATGGCGGCCGAACGGGCGGACCACCGAACCGGACACCCGCGAGGCGGCCGGGGCCGGGTGCGCGGCCGTACCGGAGCCGGCGGAACAGCCGGTCAGCAGACCGCCCGCGACCGCACCCGCCGTCACCAGGGTGCGGCGGCGGACCATTCGGGTGCGCAGGTACTCGTACTGTTCGGCCATGCTCATCCGCTCCGCGAGCGCGGGCGGGATGCCGAAGTCGGGGGTCTCCATGCTGGGGAAGATTCCACGGGAGGCCAACACCCGTGTCACATACGGGTGAACGACAGCCGACGGGAGGACACCTGCAACCCATACGGGTGTCCGTATGACGGACAGGGCATGTCATCACCTGGGACGAGGAGTAGGGTGCCGGCATGTCTCGCAGCATCAATCTCGCAGTGATCCCCGGTGACGGCATCGGCCAGGAGGTCGTGGCCGAGGGTCTCAAGGTCCTCTCCGCCGTCCTGCCGCAGGATGTGAAGCTGGAGACCAAGGAGTACGACTTCGGCGCCAAGCGCTACCACGCCACCGGTGAGACCCTCACCGACGCCGACCTCGCCGCCCTCAAGCAGCACGACGTCATCCTGCTCGGCGCGATCGGCGACCCGAGCGTCCCGTCCGGCGTCCTGGAGCGCGGCTTCCTGCTCAAGCTCCGCTTCGCCTTCGACCACCACGTCAACCTGCGCCCGTCGAAGCTGCTCCCCGGTGTCGCGACCCCGCTGGCCGGCCAGCCGGAGATCGACTTCGTCGTCGTCCGCGAGGGCACCGAGGGCCCCTACACGGGCAACGGCGGCACCATCCGCAAGGGCACCGAGCACGAGGTGGCCACCGAGGTCTCCGTCAACACGGCCTTCGGTGTCGAGCGTGTGGTCCGCGACGCCTTCGCCCGTGCCCAGGCCCGCCCGCGCAAGAAGCTCACGCTGGTCCACAAGAACAACGTGCTGACCTTCGCCGGGCACCTGTGGACGAACATCTTCAACAAGGTCGCCGCGGAGTTCCCCGAGGTCGAGACCGACTACATCCACGTCGACGCGGCGACCATCTACCTGGTCACCCAGCCCGAGCGGTTCGACGTGATCGTCACCGACAACCTGTTCGGCGACATCATCACGGACCTCGCCGCGGCCGTCTCCGGGGGCATCGGTGTGGCCGCCTCCGGCAACATCAACCCGAGCCGCGAGTTCCCGTCCATGTTCGAGCCGGTCCACGGCTCGGCCCCGGACATCGCAGGCCAGGGCAAGGCCGACCCCACCGCCACGGTCCTGTCCGTCGCCCTGCTGCTGCGCCACCTCGGCTACGACGCCGAGGCCGACCGCATCGACACCGCGGTCGCCGCCGACCTCACCGAACGCGTCGGCAAGCCCGCCCGCAGTACGTCGGAGATCGGTGACGCGCTCGCCGTACGAGTAGCCGGCTGACGCCCAGCGCTACCCAACGAGCCGCCGGGTCGCATCAGCACCCGGCGGCTTTTCCTATGCGGTCGCCGGGTGCCACCATCAACCCCTGGGCCGCATTCACCCCGATTCCTTCCGACCACGGCCCCGCGCGATAATCGAACGCGGAGCCGCGGTATGAGGGAAAGCTCGGACGTCCTAACACCGGCGCAAGCCGGTGACGGGAGTGAGCGCGGCCCGTTCACTACAACCGGTGAAGGACACCCACTCATGACGACGCCCACGATCGAGCTCAAGCCCTCCGCCCATCCGCTCGCCGCCGCGGAGCGCGAGGCGATCCTGGCCAGCCCCGGATTCGGCCGCCACTTCACCGACCACATGGTGACGGTCAAGTGGACCGAGGGCCGCGGCTGGCACGACGGCCAGCTCGTTCCGTACGCGCCGATCCCCCTCGACCCGGCCACCAACGTCCTGCACTACGCCCAGGAGATCTTCGAGGGCCTGAAGGCCTACCGTCAGCCCGACGGCTCGGTCGCCACCTTCCGCCCCGACCAGAACGCCAAGCGCTTCCAGCGCTCCGCCAAGCGCCTCGCCATGCCCGAGCTGCCGGTCGAGACGTTCGTCGAGGCCTGTGACGCCCTGGTCCAGCAGGACAAGGACTGGGTGCCCGCGCACGGCGGCGAGGAGTCGCTCTACCTGCGCCCGTTCATGATCGCCACCGAGGTCGGTCTCGGCGTCAAGCCCGCCAACGAGTACCTGTTCATCGTCATCGCCTCCCCGGCCGGCGCGTACTTCCCGGGCGGCGTGAAGCCGGTCTCCATCTGGGCGTCCGAGGACCGCGTCCGCGCCGTCCCCGGCGGCATGGGCGACGCGAAGACCGGCGGCAACTACGCCGCCTCCCTGCTCGCCCAGGCCGAGGCCGCCGCCCAGGGCTGCGACCAGGTCTGCTACCTCGACGCGGTCGAGCACAAGTGGGTCGAGGAGCTCGGCGGCATGAACCTGTACTTCGTGTACGGCGACAAGATCGTCACGCCCACGCTGACCGGCTCCATCCTGGAGGGCGTCACCCGTGACTCCCTGCTGGCCGTCGCCCGCGACCTCGGCTACGAGTCCGAGGAGGGCCGCGTCTCCATCGAGCAGTGGCAGGCCGACTCGGAGAACGGCACCCTCACCGAGGTCTTCGCCTGCGGCACCGCGGCCGTCATCACGCCGGTCGGCACGGTGAAGCGTGCCTCCGCCGAGTGGAAGCAGAGTGGCGGAGAGCCGGGTGAGGTGACTCTCCGCCTGCGCCAGGCCCTCCTCGACATCCAGCGCGGCAAGTCCGAGGACAAGCACGGCTGGATGCACCGTATCGGCTGATGGCTCGGCGGGAACTGACGCGATCGGCCGTCGTTCGTCTGCTGCGCCGTTGTGGCTGGTCGCGCAGTTCCCCGCGCCCCTTTGGGGCGCTACCGCTCAGCTCTTTCCGGACGTGCTCAGGGCTGCCGTGGACTCTACGACGTCCGCGGCGGCCCCCTTGTGTTCCGGGCGGGACGTCAGCAACAGGTACACCAGTCCGCCGACCGCGCCCGACAGCAGGAAGCTGCAGTCCACCCCACCGGTGAGCCGCAGCAGCGGGCCCTCGTACGACGGCAGGGACACCGCGAGCAGGCCGACCGCCGCGCCGGCCGCCCAGGACACGGCGGCCCGGACGTTCCAGCCGGCCCGGTACCAGTAGATCCCGCCCCGCGAGCGGCGGTTGAAGACCTGCAGGGCGTCGGCGTCGTACACGCCGCGGCAGCGGACGAAGCCGATCAGGGTGATGACCGCCCACGGGGTGCCGATGGCGGTGAGCAGCAGCACGAAGGACGTCATCGCCGACTGCGCGTTCCAGGCGTAGTGGCCGACGAAGACACAGGCCGTGGCCACGACGGCGACCGTGTAGGTGGCGCGGGCACGGGAGGCGCGGGGCAGGATCGCGTCCAGGTCGAGGCCCATCGAGTACAGCATCAGGCCCGCGTTGCCGACCGAGCCCGCGGAGGCGGACAGCAGCAGCGGGACCAGGTACCAGGTGGGGGAGGCGGACACCAGGGGCCCGGCGTAGTCGGTGGCCGAGCGGGCCGCGTACGCCGTGAAGGTGCCGAACAGCTGGGGCACCAGCAGCCCCAGGATCAGGCCGAGCCAGGTGGCGTGCAGGACGCGGCGGCCGGAGTGGCGGGCCGGGGAGATGTAGCGCGTGTAGTCGCCGAGCAGGGTGATGAAGGCGATCGGTCCGGACAGGCCCGCCGCGACGGCCGCCAGGAGCCAGGTCGGCCAGAAGGAGCCCAGCAGATAGCCGCCCGCCCCGGGCAGGGCCGAGGTCGTGAAGTGCGGGGCGTAGGCGAAGATCCCGAGGGCCAGCAGGGCGGTCATGCCGATGGCCAGCACCCGGGACATGGCGAGCAGTACCCGGTAGCCGTAGACCGCGCCCGCGACCGTGGCCGCGGCGAGCACCGCGTAGACGACGGCGTACGACACCCCGTCCGCGGGCAGCCCGAACAGCCGGCCGAGCACGCCCACCATCACGTCGCCGCCGATCCACACGGTCAGGGCGGTGTAGCCGAGCGCCAGCAGCAGGCCGACGACCGAGCCGACCAGCCGGCCGCGCACACCGAACTGGGCGCCGGAGGAGGTGGAGAGGTTGGTCGCGGTGCGCAGGGAGACCAGTGCCAGCGGGGCGGTGAACAGCGTGCCGATCACCGTGCCCGCCACGACCGATGTCACCGACGCCCACCAGTCGAGCCCGAAGGACGGCGGCAGCCAGCCGAAGATGATCACTCCGAGGCAGAGGTTGGACCCGAGCAGGATCGAGACCAGGTCCCGTGGACCGCTGGTCCGTTCCTCGTCCGGGATGGTGTCGACTCCGCGCTGTTCGATCGGCATGGCTGGGTCTCCTTCGACGGCCGCCTCTTTGAGTTTGAGCGACGTTCAATGTGACGTGAACAGAGGCCGTCGGTCAATGCTTCAGTTTCCTGAATAGAGTGTTTAGAGTGTTGCTCAAACATATGGATGGCAAGGAGGTGCCGCGTCGTGAGACTGACCCCCACGGAACGTGACCGGCTGCTGCTCTTCGGAGCCGCGGAGCTGGCCCGGGCCCGCCGGGCGCGGGGTCTCAGGCTCAACGTGCCGGAGGCCACCGCGCTGATCGCGGACACCGTCTGCGAGGCCGCGCGGGACGGCAGGCGGCTCGCCGAGGCCATCGAGGCCGCCCGGTCGGTCCTCGGTCCCGAGGACGTGCTGCCGGGCGTCGCCGACGTCGTCACCGAGGTGATGGTCGAGGCCGTCTTCGACGACGGCTCCCGGCTCGCGGTGGTCTCCGACCCGATCGGCAACGGCGTCGGAGCCGAGGGTCCGGGCGCGCTGCTGCCGGGCCCCCTGCACTCGGAGCCCGAGCCCGCCGTCCGGCTCACGGTCACCAACACCGCGACCGTGCCGGTCTCCGTCACCTCCCACTTCCACTTCTTCGAGGCCAACCCGCGGCTGGACTTCGTGCGCGAGCGGGCCTACGGCATGCGGCTCGCCGTGCCCGCCGGGTCCTCCGTGCGGTTCGGGCCTGGGGAGAGCGCCGAGGTCGGGCTCGTCCCGATCGGCGGCGAGCGGATCGCGATCGGCTTCGCCGGTCTGGTCGACGGGCCGCTGGACGCGCCCGGAGCCAGGGAAGAAGCCCTGCGCAGGGCCGCTGCCTGCGGTTATCTGGGAGTCACGCCGGAAGGAGGCGAGCGATGAGCCGCTCGAAGGGACGCGAGATCGACGAGTCGATCCACATCGACCCGCACGCCTACGCGGCCACCCACGGCCCGCGCGCCGGTGACCGTGTCCGGCTCGGCGACTCGGGCCTGGTGATCCGGGTCGAGTCCGACTCGCAGAAGTACGGCGACGAGTTCCTCGCCGGCTTCGGCAAGACCGCCCGCGACGGGCTGCACCTGAAGGCCGCCGCCGTCCGCGAGACCTGTGACGTCGTGATCAGCAACGTCGTCGTGATCGACGCGGCGCAGGGCATCCGCAAGGTGTCCATCGGCATCCGTGAGGGACGCATCTGCGGGATCGGGCGGGCCGGCAACCCGGACACCCTCGACGGGGTCGACGTCGTCGTCGGCACGGGTACGTCCATCGTGTCCGGCGAGGGGCTCATCGCCACCGCCGGTGCCGTCGACACCCATGTCCACCTGCTGTCGCCGCGGATCATGGAGGCCTCCCTCGCCTCCGGCGTGACCACGGTCATCGGCCAGGAGTTCGGCCCGGTGTGGGGCGTCGGCGTCAACTCGCCCTGGGCGCTGAGGCACGCCTTCAACGCCTTCGACGCCTGGCCGGTCAACATCGGCTTCCTGGGCCGGGGTTCGTCCTCGCACGGCGCTCCGCTGGTCGAGGCCCTCGCCGAGGGCGGTGCCTCCGGTTTCAAGGTGCACGAGGACATGGGCGCCCACACCCGGGCGCTCGACACGGCCCTGCGGGTCGCCGAGGAGCACGACGTCCAGGTCGCCCTGCACAGCGACGGGCTGAACGAGTGCCTGTCGGTGGAGGACACCCTGAAGGTGCTGGAGGGCCGGACCATCCACGCCTTCCACATCGAGGGCTGCGGCGGCGGACACGTACCCAACGTGCTCAAGATGGCCGGAGTGCCGAACGTCATCGGCTCCTCCACCAACCCCACCCTGCCCTTCGGCCGGGACGCGGTCGCCGAGCACTACGGCATGATCGTCTCCGTCCACGACCTGAAGACCGACCTGCCCGGCGACGCCGCCATGGCCCGTGACCGCATCCGGGCCGGCACGATGGGCGCCGAGGACGTGCTGCACGACCTGGGCGCGATCGGCATCACCTCGTCCGACGCGCAGGGCATGGGCCGCGCGGGGGAGACGGTCCGGCGTACCTTCGCCATGGCCGGGAAGATGAAGGCCGAGCTGGGCCCGCTGGAGGGCGACGGCGAGGGCGACGACAACGCCCGCGTCCTGCGCTACATGGCCAAGCTGACCATCAACCCCGCCATCGCGCACGGCCTCTCCCACGAGGTCGGCTCGATCGAGGTCGGCAAGCTCGCCGACATCGTGCTGTGGCGCCCGGAGTACTTCGGCGCCAAGCCGCAGCTGGTCCTCAAGTCCGGCTTCCCGGCGTACGGCGTGGTCGGCGACCCCAACGCGGCCACCGACACCTGCGAACCCCTCGTCCTGGGCCCGCAGTTCGGTGCGCACGGCGGCACGCCCGCGGACATCTCGGTCGCGTTCGTCGCACAGGCCGCCCTCGACCAGGGCAACGACCGGATGCCCACCCGGCGCCGCCGGGTCGCCGTACGGGGCACCCGGGGCATCGGCCCCGCGGACCTGCGACTGAACGCCCGCATCGGAGCGGTCGACGTCGACCGGAGCACCGGCCTGGTCACCCTCGACGGCGACCCGCTGCGCTCCGAGCCCGCCGACTCCGTCTCCCTCAACCGCCTCTACTTCCTGTAAGGACCCGCGACATGACCACCCCCGCAGCCGACGGCTTCCGCATGCCCGCCGAGTGGACCCCGCACGAGCGCACCTGGATGGCGTGGCCGGGCCCCAACCCCACCTTCGACGACCCGGACGACCTCCGTCTCTCCCGCATGGCCTGGGCCGCGGTGGCCCGCGCCGTCCTCCGCTTCGAACCGGTGACGGTCGTGTGCGGCCCCGGCGAGGCGGCGGACGCGCAGGTGCTGCTCGGCCCCGGAGTCGACACGGTCGAGCGCGAACTGGACGACGCCTGGATGCGGGACATCGGCCCCACCTTCCTCACCAACGGCCGGGGCGAACTGGCCGCAGTGGACTGGACGTTCAACGGCTGGGGCGCCCAGGACTGGGCCCGCTGGGAGCACGACTCGAAGATCGGCGCGTACGTCTCGGACCTCGCGGGCGCGAAGACGTACGCCTCGAAGCTGGTCAACGAGGGCGGCGCGATCCACGTCGACGGCGAGGGCACCGTGCTGCTGACCGAGACCGTGCAGCTCGGCCCCGAGCGCAACCCGGGCTGGACGAAGGAGCAGGTCGAGGCGGAGATCCACGCCCACCTCGGCACCAGCAAGGCGATCTGGCTGCCCCGTGGCCTGACCGGCGACTACCCGCCCTACGGCTTCGGCACCCTCGGCCACGTCGACATCGTCGCGGCCTTCGCCCGCCCCGGTGTCGTCGTCGCCCACCACCAGCCGGACCCGGCCCACCCCGACCACGAGGTGACCAAGGAGGTCATCGGCCTCCTGAAGTCGGCGACCGACGCGCGCGGCCGCAGGCTGGAGGTGGTCGAGGTGCCCGCCCCGAGCGCCCTGGAGGCCGACGGCCACTGGGCCGACTACTCCTACATCAACCACTACCTCTGCAACGGCGGGGTCGTGCTGTGCGGCTTCGACGACCCGCGCGACGAGATCGCCGCCGGGATCTTCCGCCGTCTCTTCCCCGAGCGGACGGTCACCCTGGTGGACGCCCGTACGATCTTCTCCGGTGGTGGTGGCATCCACTGCATCACCCAGCAGCAGCCGAAGGTCTGACACACACAGGAGCAGCAGATGGCCGGTGCGGCCCGTGCGCGCAGGAACGCGCCGCCGCGCGAGGAGGTTCTCGTCGCCGCCATGGACATGATCGCCGAGCGCGGTCTGGAGAAGCTCACCATGGCGGGGCTCGGCCGTGAGGTCGGGATGAGCAGCGGCCATCTGCTGTACTACTTCCGCTCCAAGGACGAGCTGCTGCTGCAGACCCTGGAGTGGAGCGAGGGCAGGCTCGGCGCCGAGCGCAGCCGCCTGCTCACCCGCCCCGGCACCGCCCGGGAGCGCCTGGAGGCGTACGTCGAGCTGTATGTCCCCGACGGCCATCGCGACCCGCACTGGACGCTCTGGCTGGAGGTCTGGAACCGCTCGCAGAACGCCGATGAGGACGCCCGCGAGCGGCAGGCCGCCATCGAGGGCGCCTGGCACCGCGACCTGGTCGCGCTGCTCGCCGAGGGCGTCTCGCGCGGCGAGTTCCGCCCGGTCGACGCCGACCGCTTCGCCGCCCGGCTGCGCGCCCTGCTGGACGGCTTCTCCATCCATGTCGCCATCGGTCTGCGCGGCACGGGACGGGAACAAGTGATCTCCCATGTACGGGAGTTCCTCGCGGAGACACTCCTCACGCCGGACACCTGACGACCGCATCCTGAGACGGTCCGTGAGCCGGGGGCGGGGCTGTGCCAGACTTCCTCCGTGCTCTCGTTCGCCATGATTATTGGCAGCAGGCGCGCCGGTCCGCTGTGACCACCACGTACGACCAGGTACGGGTGGCCACCGTCGTCCTCGACCCGCGCGCAGACCTCTCGCACCCGCGAGGGGTTTTTTGGTTTTCCGGCCCACCTTCAGCCGGGAGCGGAGCGCGAGGGACTATTGGGGGGACGGTGGAGCCGGTCATTCCGGTAAGACCGAAGATCCACAATCAGGAGCCTTGAGACCATGACCGAGACGGCAACCAGCGAGCTCGACGACTCGTTCCACGTCTTCGACACCACGCTGCGCGACGGTGCGCAGCGCGAGGGCATCAACCTCACCGTCGCGGACAAGCTCGCCATCGCACGGCACCTGGACGACTTCGGCGTGGGCTTCATCGAGGGCGGCTGGCCCGGCGCGAACCCGCGGGACACCGAGTTCTTCGCCCGCGCCCGGCAGGAGATCGACTTCCGGCACGCCCAGCTGGTCGCCTTCGGCGCCACCCGCCGCGCCGGAGCCAGGGCCGCCGACGACCCGCAGGTCAACGCGCTCCTCGACTCCGGTGCCCCGGTGATCACGCTGGTCGCCAAGTCGCACGACCGGCACGTGGAGCTGGCGCTGCGCACCACCCTGGACGAGAACCTGGAGATGGTCCGGGACACCGTGTCCTACCTGCGCGAGCAGGGCCGCCGGGTGTTCGTCGACTGCGAGCACTTCTTCGACGGCTACCGCGCGAACCCGGAGTACGCGAAGGCGGTCGTACGCACCGCGTCGGAGGCCGGAGCCGACGTCGTCATCCTCTGCGACACCAACGGCGGCATGCTCCCCGCCCAGGTCCAGGCGGTCGTCGCCACGGTCCTCGCCGACACCGGCGCCCGGCTCGGCATCCACGCCCAGGACGACACCGGCTGCGCCGTCGCCAACACCCTGGCCGCGGTGGACGCCGGCGCGACCCACGTCCAGTGCACGGCCAACGGCTACGGCGAGCGCGTCGGCAACGCCAACCTCTTCCCGGTGGTCGCGGCCCTGGAGCTGAAGTACGGCAAGAAGGTGCTGCCCGACGGCCGCCTGCGCGAGATGACCCGCATCTCGCACGCCGTCGCCGAGGTCGTGAACCTCACCCCGTCGACCCACCAGCCCTACGTCGGCGTCTCCGCCTTCGCGCACAAGGCGGGTCTGCACGCCTCCGCGATCAAGGTCGACCCGGACCTGTACCAGCACATCGACCCCGAGCAGGTCGGCAACACGATGCGGATGCTGGTCTCCGACATGGCCGGCCGCGCCTCCATCGAGCTGAAGGGCAAGGAGCTCGGCATCGACCTGGGCGGCGACCGTGAACTGGTCGGCCGGGTGGTCGAGCGGGTCAAGGAGCGTGAGCTCAAGGGCTACACGTACGAGGCCGCGGACGCCTCCTTCGAGCTGCTGCTGCGCGCCGAGGTCGAGGGCAGGCCCCTGAAGTACTTCGACGTCGAGTCCTGGCGGGCCATCGTCGAGGACCGCCCCGACGGCACCCACGCCAACGAGGCCACGGTCAAGCTGTGGGCCAAGAGCGAGCGGATCGTCGCCACCGCGGAGGGCAACGGCCCGGTCAACGCCCTGGACCGGGCGCTGCGCGTCGCCCTGGAGAAGATCTACCCGCAGCTCGCCAAGCTGGAGCTGGTGGACTACAAGGTCCGCATCCTGGAGGGCAAGCACGGCACGTCGTCCACCACCCGCGTGCTGATCTCCACCTCCGACGGCACGGGTGAGTGGTCCACGGTCGGCGTGGCGGACAACGTCATCGCCGCCTCCTGGCAGGCCCTGGAGGACGCCTACGCCTACGGCCTGCTGCGGGCCGGGGTCCAGCCGGCGGAGTGACCCGGGTCAGGGGGCACGCCACACGTTGTCGAAGGCGTCCTCCTCGATGCGCCGCCGCTGCCGCACGGCCTCCAGCTCCGTCAGCGCGTCGTTGACGGCCGCGAGGACGGTCACCACCGCGTCGCCGGGCAGGTCCTCCGGAGCCTGTTCCGGCGCGCCCTCGGGGATACCCAGGGCGGCCGCGAGACCGACGAGGACGGGCTCGCGGGAGGTCCAGCGGTCGGAGGCGTGCCGTCGCTCCGGCGAGTCGGCCGGGGCGCCGGACGGTGTGTCGTCCCCGCTCCGCCAGGGCAGCCAGTGGTGCCGGGCCCCGGCGGCCGGCCGCCCCCGCTCCTGCAGATCGTCCGCGTAGGCGGCGGCCAGACCGCGCCCGCGGCGCCACAGCCAGTCCTCCACGGACTCGTACGGCGTCTGCCGGGCGAGCGCGGCCTCCGCCGCGTCCAGCAGCCGGTCACCCGTGGCCGGCTGCAGGCCGGGCACGATGCGCACGTCGTCCAGGGTGACGGCCTCGGCGTCGATCAGATCGACCAGCTCGGCTCCCGCCAGGGCGAGCGAGAGGTCCCCCTGTTCGACGGGCCGGCCGGACGGGACGTCCAGAGCGACGATCAACAGGTCCCGCGCTGTGCTCATGCCGTCCTCCAGGTCGGAAACGTCAGGCGTGGCCCCGGGGCGTCTGGTCCGGCTCCCCGCCCGTCTTCATCGTCCCCCACCCACTGGGCGCCCGCTCCTCAGCACGAGTCCCGGGCGAGTCTCTCGAACGCCCCCGGGCTCATCGCCCGGCCGTCGGCCCAGACCTGCCCGGGCCCGAGCCGCTCGAGCCGCTCTCCGGTGAAGGTCACGATCGCGTTGTACGAGTCGCCGGTCACGTAGTGCCCGAAGCCCAGCACGTACCGATGGCCGGGCAGGAGCCGCTGCGCGCCGCGGTGCCGCGCCTTCCAGCGCCCGGGCGGTGCGAACAGGGGGAAGTCGGCGTCCCCGTGCAGCCCCTCCTTCCGCACGTCCCACCCGGTGGTGACGGGCCCCTCACCGCCGCCCCGTGCCCGCCCGTCGAGGTAGGGCCCCTGATAGCCGTCGTCACCGCACGGCCGGAACAGCGCGTACGCCACCCCGTCCGCCCCGACCCGCACCCCGGCGAGCGGCAGATCGACCGCCGCGCAGCCGCTGAGCACAAGCACCCCGCCCACGACACCGAACACGCCGGCCGCCCGTCGCCTCAGTGCGTCCCTGCGTTTCACGTCCCGCCCCCTCCGAGGGCGGGACGCGACCCGCCCTACTGCAAGTGCCACTTCTGGTTGGCGGCCCCGGTGCACGACCAGATCTGCGCCCTCGCCCCGTTCGCCGGCGAGTTGTCCGTCACGTCCAGGCACTTGTTCGCCGCCGTGTTCACCACATCACCGGTGGAGGCGTTGTACGACCACTGCTGGGCACCGGTTCCGTTGCAGTCGTACAACTGCACCTTGGCCCCGTCCGCCGTCGAACCCGAGGTCACGTCCAGGCACTTGCCGAGCGCCCGGACCGAACCGTCGGTCTGCACGGTCCACTGCTGCGCGCCGCTGCCGTTGCAGTCGTAGAGCTGGACGGCCGTGCCGTTGGCGCTCGAACCGCCCGCCACGTCGAGGCACTTGCCGGCCAGGCCCACGAAGGCGCCCGACCGGTCGCCGCCGCCCGACTGGGTACCGGACCAGGTGAAGGTCGCCGAGGTGTTGCCGGGGAGCGAGTAAGTGGCGTGCTGGGAGCCCCAGTCGATCGTCACGGTCCGGGCGGAGGAGGAGTCGTTGTACGCGATCAGCGCCTTGCTGCCGTCAGGGTTGCGCCACGCCACGTTCGGCACCGCGGTCGATGCCGTGGACGCGATCCGCTGGGCGCCCGGGCGGACGAACTTCGTCAGGTGGCCCATGTCGTAGTACTCGACCGTGTAGTCGACCGTCCCGCTCGCGCCGTCCCCGTCGTGCACGGTGACCAGACCGGTGCAGGTGCCGCAACCCCCGTTGTGCGGACCCATGTTCTGGTCCACCGCGAGCGACCACTTGGTCACCGACTTCGCCCAGTTGCGCGTGTAGTCGATGATGTCGGACATGTCCTCGCGCTGCTGGTCGGCGATCCAGGTGCCACCGGAGTGCTCGGTGCCGAAGGCGTCCAGCGCCGGATACTGGTTGTGCACGGAGGTCTGCTTGCCGATGTCACCGCCGTAGCCGTGCCAGGCGATCCCGCCGAAGTTGGGGTGGTTGCGGACCGCCGCGTCGTCCACCGACCGGGCCGCGTAGGAGTCGTAGACGTCCCAGTTCCAGTCGTGCGCCAGCACCCTCGTCGACAGGCCCGCCGCCTGCAGTTTCGGCAGCAGCTCGGTCTTGGTGAAGTAGGCGAGTCCGCTCGCGTTCCAGCTCATCGACGGGTAGCCCGAACAGCAGGTCGGCTCGTTCTGCGCGGTGACGTACGAGACGTCGACGCCCTGGTCCTTGTACGCCTGGAGGTACTTCACGAAGTAGGAGGCGTACGCTCCGTAGTCCTCCGCCTTCAGCCAGCCCCCGTTGAGCGAGCCGCTGTCCTTCATCCAGGCCGGCGCGGTCCACGGCGAGGCCATCACGGTCAGGGAGGGGTTGAGCTGCAGTGCCTGCTTCGTCAGCGGGACGACGTCCGCGAGGTCGTGCGCGATCGAGAACTTCGACAGCGACGGGTCCGTCTGGCCGGCCGGTACGTCGTCGTAGGTGTAGCCGTACCGGGCCAGGTCCGAGGCGCCCATCGGATTGCGCAGGAACGACAGCCCGATCCCGTCCGACGGCGAGAACAGCTTGCGCATGGTCGTGTCCCGAGTGCTCTGCGACAGTGCCCCGCTGCTGTTCATCAGCCAGGCCGCGGTGTCCGTGAAGGACGCTCCGCCGCCGGTGAAGGTCTGGTAGCGGGTGTTCTCGTCGACGGTGATGTTCTCACCGCTGCCGCCGGTCCCGGACTGGAAGGCGAACGGCGTCTGCGCCTGGAGCCCGCGCACGACGTGCCGTCCGGCGGAGTCGTCGGTCGTGGTGAGCCAGGCCGTGACCTGTTCGCCGGACGCGTGCGCGGAGGTGGTGGCCGCGGTGAGGCCGGCCGTGGAGAGCAGTCCGGCCAGCAGCAGCCGGACCGCGCGGGGGGATCTCCTCATGGGGCGTCACCCTTCCCGGAATGTCTGACGTGACGTCTTGACGGGTCTGTGGGCCGTTAGTTAACTCACGGCGTGATCTAAGTCCTGAGTGAACCACGAGAGTCGAGGATGGTCTATGCCAAGAACCGCCCTGCTCGTGTCCGCCGCGTTGCTCGCAGCCCTGCTCTCACCGGCCGTGTCCCACGCGGCCGACGACCCCGCTCCCGTCCCCGTCGACCGCTTCGAGGGCGAGGTCCCCTTCGCTTCCCAGCCCGCCGAGGGCATCTTCACCTGGGGGAGTGACACCGACGATCCGCCGGCCCTGCAACTGACCGCCCGCTCCGACGCCCCCGAGGGCGCGAAGGTCCTCACCGGCAGCTACGACATCAGCGGCTACGGCGGCTTCACCCACGACTTCGCCGCGACCGAACCCGCCCACGACTGGTCCGCCCACAAGGGCATCCGCTTCTGGTGGGACGGCCAGGACAACGGGAAGAAGATCGCCTTCGAGATCAAGGACGGCGGTGCGAACGGCGAGACCTCCGAGCTGTGGACGACCTCGTTCACCGACGACCGGACCGGCTGGAGACAGGTCGAGATCCCCTTCACCGACTTCGTCTACCGCACGGACTACCAGCCCGTCGGCGGCATCGACCACGTCCTCGGGCTGACCGGGATGTGGGGGTACGCCGTCACGCTCCCGGCCGGGGTCAAGGGCCGGTTCGCCATGGACGGCGTGGGGTTGTACGGGCGAGCCGATCAGTCGCTGCGGGCCTCCGTTCAGTGGGATCTTGCCAGGAACCCCGGGCGAACGCCCGGGAGGAATCGCGAATTGGGGTCCGCGACGCGTAGCGCCGCGGATAGGAGTCACTCGATGTGGTGAACGCCAGCGTATGCGTGATGGTCTGTCGCACGCCTGTCTACGATCAGTGATCGTGAAGCTGGTGCTGCAGGTCAGGCTGCTGCCGACGCCCGAGCAGGCGGCGGCGCTGGGGGCAACCCTGTATGCGTGCAACGAGGCCGCCACATGGTGCAGCCGGGTTGCCTTCGAGAAGGACGTGACGAGGAACTTCGCGCTGCGTGTGCACACCTATCGCGAGGTGAAGTCCCGGTGGGGGCTGGGTGCGCAGGCCGCCCAGCACGTGATCAAGAAGACCTGCGATGCGTACGCGACCTTGAAGGCGAACCTGAGGGCCGGGCGCCTGGGCAGGCCGGGCTCGAAGCGGTACCGGAAGGCCGTGGAGAAGCCGATCGTGTTCCGGCCGGAGGGTGCGCAGCCGTACGACGACCGGATGCTGTCCTGGCAGATCGCCGAGCGCCGGGTGTCGATCTGGACGACTGTCGGGCGGGTGAAGGACGTGGCGTTCGCCGCCTCCCCCGAGCAGCTTGCCATCCTGGCGCTGTACCGAAGGGGCGAGTCCGACCTGGTGAGCCGGGACGGGATGTGGTTCCTGCTGGCCACCTGCGAGGTGCCCGAAGCGCCGCTGAACACGGACCTGGTGGACTTTCTCGGCATCGACCTGGGCATCGTGAACATCGCCACCACCTCCGACGGCGAGATCATGGCCGGGCGCGAACTCAACCGCGTGCGCGCCCGGGAGCGCACGCTCCGCACCAAGCTGCAGAAGAAGAACACCCCGTCCGCCAAGCGCCGACTGAAGAAACGGCGGCGCAAGGAGGCGCGGCGGGCGAAGGACATCAACCACAAGATCTCGAAGCATGTGGTGGCCGAGGCAGAACGCACTGGTCGTGGCATCGCCCTGGAGGAGCTGACGGGCATCCGCGAGCGGGTACGGCTTCGCAAGCCCCAACGGGCCACCCACTCCAGCTGGTCGTTTGGCCAGCTGGCGGCGTTCATCGCGTACAAGGCCCGCCGGGCGGGGGTTCCGGTGGTCTACGTCGATCCGGCGTACACCTCGCGCACCTGCGCCGAGTGCGGGCACCTCGGCAGGGCGAATCGGGTCTCGCAGGCCTGGTTCGCGTGCCGGTCCTGCGGATTCGTTGATCACGCGGACCGGAACGGCTCCCGCAACATCCGCGCGCGTGCGTGGGAGTTGTGGCGACGCGGGGCCCAGTCAACGGCCCCCGCCCCACCCCTGAAACCCAAGGGTGGGGCTGGACGCAAACGACGTATCACCGCCAGTGATGCCCGTTGTGCAAGCCCGTCGCCTTAGCGACGGGTAGTTGGCGCTGGGCCTGTTCGAGCACCCGTACGCCGCCGTCATCGGCTCCCCGGCGCACCGGGCGGTCGCCCGCCGGGCCGCCGCCGAGTCCCAGGTGCTGCTGAAGAACACCGGCGGACTGCTGCCGCTGAAGAAGAGCGAGAAGGTGTACGTCGCCGGGTCCAACGCCGACGACATCGGCAACCAGTCCGGCGGCTGGACGCTGACCTGGCAGGGCTCCTCCGGGAACATCACCAAGGGCACGAGCGTCCTCCAGGGCATGCGCGAGGCCGGCGGGAACGTCACCTACTCCAAGGACGCCTCCGCACCGACCGACGGCTACGACGCCGGCGTGGTCGTCGTCGGCGAGACCCCGTACGCCGAGGGCGTCGGCGATGTCGGCAACGGCCACTCCCTCCAGCTGTCCGCCGCCGACCGGGCCGCGGTGGACAAGGTGTGCGCGGCCATGAAGTGCGCGGTGCTGATCGTCTCCGGGCGCCCCCAGCTGATCGGCGACCGGCTCGACGGGATCGACGCGCTCGTGGCCTCCTGGCTGCCGGGCACGGAGGGCGAGGGCGTCGCCGACGTCCTCTACGGCAGGCGCCCCTTCACCGGACAGCTGCCGGTGACCTGGCCCAGGTCCGAGTCCCAGCTGCCGATCAACGTCGGCGACACGTCGTACGACCCGCAGTTCCCCTACGGCTGGGGCCTGACCACGCTCACCCGGGTCCCGCAGGGCGGCACCGCCACCCTGCGCGCGCTCGCCGTCGCGGCGACGGCGGCCGAGCGGGCGGGTGCCGGCCGGACCGGACGCGAGCTGGTCGCCCGGGCGCGGCTGCTGGTCCAGCAGAAGGTGGGACAGCGGATCACCCAGGCCGTGGCGAAGCCCTTCGCCGACGCGGACCATCTGCTGTTGACCGGCAGGTACGGAAAGGCGGTGCAGAAGCTGACGGAGGCGTACCGGGCAGCGTGAGCCCGAGGGATGCCCAATTTTGGGAGGCTTCGGGTAGCTTCGAAGGATGAAGGCCGTCCTGCGGACCCGAAGCCTCCCAGCGCTGCTGCTGGCCGTCCTCACCCTGGTGATCGTGACCGCGCTGACCCCTGGCGCGATGGCGGCCACCAGCATCAACACCATCGCCGAGGCCCTCCGCAAGAGCCCGGTCTACGTCGACCCGGCGGCCTCCGCCCAGCTGTCCGCCACCGACGCAGGCGCACTCGCCAAACAGATCAAGGGCGCGAACAAACCCCTGTTCGTCGCGGTCCTGCCGGCCGGCCACCCCACCCAGAACCTCTTCTCCGGCCTGCGCACGGCCACCGGTGTCACCGGCCTGTACGCCATCCGCCTCGGCGACCGCTTCGACGCCCGCGCCGACTCCTCCGTGCTCCCGCGCAGCGCCGTGCAGAACCTCGTCGCCAGCGTCCAGGGCGAGGACGCCAGGACCCAGCTCACCGACTTCACCGACCGTGCCCTGGCCAACATGGGCGGCCACGCCCCGGCGTCCTGGGGCTCCTCCGGCCGGAGCGGCGGAGCGTCCACCACGGCACTGGTGACCACGGCCGCGGTCCTCGTGGCCGGTGGCGCGGGCGCCTTCGCCCTGGTCCGCCGCAACCGCCGGCGCCGCGCCGAGGAGCAGCGGGCCGCCCTGGACCGCCTGCGGGTCGTCGTCGACGAGGACATCACCGCCTTCGGCGAGGAACTCGACCGGCTGGACTTCCACCCGGCCGAGGCGGGCGCCGACGACGCCATGCGCGGCGACTACGAACGGGCCCTGGACGCCTACGACAAGGCCAAGCAGTACATGGCCGACGCCCGAAGACCCGAGGAGGTCCGCGCGGTCACCGAGGCCCTGGAGGACGGCCGCTTCTCCCTGGCCCAACTGGCCGCCCGCCGCGAGGGGCGCCCCCTCCCGGAGCGCCGTCCGCCCTGCTTCTTCGACCCGCGGCACGGCCCCTCGGTCGCCGATGCCGCCTGGACCCCGCCCGGCGGCGCACCCCGCGAGGTCCCGGTCTGCGCGGCCGACGCCACCCGCCTGGCCGACGGCCGCGACCCCGTGATCCGCGAGGTCGACACCGACTACGGCCGCCGCCCCTACTGGGACGCGGGCCCGGCCTACGGGCCCTGGGCGGGCGGCTACTTCGGCGGCGGCATCCTCCCCGGTCTGCTCGTCGGCACCCTGCTCGGCAGCGTGATGGCCACACCGTCGTACGCGGCCGACTACGGCACCGGGTACGGCGACTTCGGCGGCGCGGACTTCGGCGGCGGCTACGAGGGCGGCGACGTGTCCGGCGCGGACTTCGACCCCGGCGACTTCGGCGGCGGCTTCGGCGACGGCGGGGGCTTCGACGGCGGCGGGGGCGGCGGAGGGGACTTCGGCGGGGGCTTCTGAGCTCGTCAGCCGTGCCGCGCGGACACGTCCATCGTGCCCAGCCGGTCCAGCACCGTCGCGGCCAGTGCCAGCACCCCGCGCTCCGTCTCGCCCAGCGCCCCGAGCGCCTCGGCCAGCCAGGCGTCCCGCTCGGCCATGTCCCGCTCCAGCGCCCGCCGTCCCGGTCCGGTGAGCGTGAGCACGGCCTGACGCCGGTCGGCCGTGCCAGGCTCCCGCGCGATCAGCCCATCGGCCTCCAGTTCGGCGAAGACCCGGGTGAGCGACTGCGGCCGCTGCCGCTCCTCCGCCGCGATCTCACCGGGCGTGGCCGACCCGCTCCGGTGCAGGTGCCCGAGCACCGCGAGCTGGTTGGGGCTGAGGCTCCCGTCCCCGCGTTCCTGCCGGAGCCGCCGGTTCAGCCGGACGACGGCACGCCGGAGAACGGCGGCCTCGGAAAGGTGATCCATGACGAAGAATGATACGTCAACGCGTACTATCATCGTCCGCAAAACCTCAATATTCTGGCCTGATGGCTGACAGATTAATACGCAACGCGTACGAAGCGGCTGTGACGATGACGGCCGTTCTGCTCTCCTGGTCGATCGCCCTGTGGCTGGAGGGCGCGGCCGGACTGCACACCGACTCGGTCGTCCTCGCGGTGGTCCTGACCGTCACGCTCGCCCGGACCCAGCGGACGGCGGACACCCGGGACCGCCTCCGGGCGCTGGCCCTGCTGCCGGCGGTGTCGGCGGTCTGCGCCCTGATCGGCCGACTGATCGCCACCCACTACTGGCTGGGCGCGGCCGTCTTCACCGCGGGCATCTCCCTGACGATCTGGATCCGCCGCTACGGCCCGGCCGCCACCAGGGCGGGCACCCTGATCACCCTGCCGCTGGTGGCGCTCCTGGTGGTCCCGGGCCCGGCCCTCCCGCCCGAGGCGCAGGGGGAGCTGGTGAGCTGGGCATGGTCGGCGCTCATCGGCGTACTGGCGTGGGCGAGCGTGTGGCTGGTGCAGACGGCGGCCGACCGGTACGGCCCCTGGCCGGCCGAGGCCGGCCCGGACACCCCGCGCCGGCCCTCCCGGCTGCGCCCCCGCCCCAGTACCCGGATGGCCGTACAGATGGCGGCGGGAGTGGCCGCGTCCTTCGCGCTCGGCCGGCTGCTCTACGACGACCACTGGCCGTGGCTGGTCCTGACGGCGTACGTCGTGGCGAGCGGCAACCGGGGCCGGACGGACGTGCTGCGCAAGGGAGTCGAGCGCTTCCTGGGTGCCTGCGCCGGCACCCTGCTCGCCACGGGCGTGGCGGCGGCCGGCATCACGGGTCACCCGGCGCTGGTCGTGCTGTTCGCCGTACTGGCCGTGGCCCTGTGGCTGCGCCCGCTCTCCTACGCCTGCTGGGCGGCGGGCATGACCACGGCCCTCTCCCTGCTCCTCGGCTACTTCGGCCAGGACGCGCAGAGTCTGCTGCCCACACGTCTGGCCGCGATCGCCGTCGGCGCGGTGCTGTCCGTCGGGGCGTCCTGGCTCCTGCTTCCGGTTCAGCGGAAGCCGTGGCGCCGGCGCACGGCGTTCCGGGACGCGTAACGCTCACCGGCGGCGTGCCACCAGGCGGGCGGAGAGGGCCCGTTGACGACGGAGTTCGGCTGAGCGGGATGCAGCCCGAGCCGACACAGTGCCCCGGCTTGCACGTTCAGGCCGAGCGTGCCGTGCCAGTGGCCGTCCTCGTCCATGCGGCACATGAGGTCGACCCGTATCTCCTCCTGCGAGAACGGCATCCAGTCGATACCGCGCTCACGCAGTCAACCGAGCAGGAACCGGCCCGGGTTGGGATGCCCCGGCAGGTTCGGGAACGAGGCGAGGTGGACCCAGTCGGTCTCTTCGTGCTCGGAGCGTGCTGCCATCGGACCACTCTGACACGAACAGGCGAACGCCCGCCCTCTCATTTCGGGGGAGTGGAGGGCGGGCGCGCTCAGGGTGCGGAGGTCGCGGGGGCGGCTGAACCGCCGGAGGCTCACGCGTTCTTGATCGCCGAGATGTCGAAGTTCAGCTTGATCTTGTCGGAGACCAGGAAGCCGCCGGTCTCCAGCGCCGCGTTCCAGGTCAGGCCCCACTCGGAGCGCAGGATCTCGGTCTTGCCCTCGAAGCCGACGCGCTCGTTGCCGAACGGGTCCTTCGCGGCGCCGTTGAACTCCAGGTCGATGGCGATCGACTTGGTCACGCCGAGGATGGAGAGGTCGCCGGTGATGCGGTAGTCGTCGCCGCCCAGGGCCTCGGCCTTGGTGGAGCGGAAGGTCATCGTCGGGAACTCGTCGGTCTTGAAGAAGTCCGAGGACTTCAGGTGGCCGTCACGGTCGGCGTTGCCGGTCTCGACGCTCTCCATCCGGACGTCGATCGTGGCGGTGGACTTGGCAGGGTCCGCGCCGTCCAGGTGCAGCGTGCCCGTGAAGTCCTGGAAGCTGCCCTTGACGTTGGTGACCATCGCGTGGCGAGCCACGAAGCCGATCGTGGTGTGCGCGGGGTCCAGCGTGTAGTCACCGGTCAGCGCGGCCAGGTCGGGGCTGACCGTGGCGGGCGCCGAGGCGGCGGCGGGGGTGCTTTCCTTACGGCCGAAAATGCCCATGACGTGCTCCTTTGGGGACGGTCGCGGTCGGCGATGCCGAAGCCGCGGACTTTCTGTTTAACGTTCAACGAATCCAACGACTCTGACCGTAGACCTATTCCGTTCAGTTTTCAACATCATCCGCTACGTGTTTTCACGGTAACCGGGAGTCACCATGTGCGCCCTCTGGTGGACCCGCGCGGTGCTCGGGCACCATCGGCGTGCACCACCTGCACAGCCGCCCCACAGGAAGCACGGCCATCCGCAGGAAGGGTCCCCATGAAGGTCCGCTCCGTCCTGACCGCGCTCGCCCTCGTCGTCGCCCCCGGTGTCGCCGTCGTCGGCACCGCCACCGACGCCTTCGCCGTCACCAGGATCAGCCACGCGACCGCCACCCAGATGTTCCGTGACGTCGGCATCACCTGGTCCTCCTCGGGCAACTGCTCCGACCGCAACAACCCCACCTGTACGTCCTTCGAGCAGCTCAACCTCGCCACCGCGCAGGGTGCCCAGACCCTCAAGCGGGCCAGCGGCTGCGGCCTCAACATCACCGGCGGCACCGAGACCGGCCACGCCTCCGGCACCTACTCCCACTGGAACGGCTACAAGCTCGACTACGGCAAGAACACCTGCGTCACGTCGTACATCAAGGGCAAGTTCACCTACATCGGTCTGCGCGGGGACGGCGCCCCGCAGTACCAGTCCGGCTCCGGAAACATCTACGCCGACGAGGGCAGCCACTGGGACGTCCTCTACTACAACTGCGGCGGCTGCTGAGCAGGGGCGGTGACCACCGACATGGGTACGACCGGACCGACGCGGCGCGCCCTGCTGCTGGCCGCCGCCCTCGCCGCCGGCCTGGCGCCCCCGGCCCAGGCGGCACCCGCCGCCGATCCCTACGAAGCCCTTCGCCGCCGCTGGCTCGACATCGCCCTCGGCACCGGTTACGACCCGGCCGCCGAGCCGTACGCCTCCCGGCTCGCCCAACTCGGGGCACTGGCCCAGGACTTCCGGGGCGGCATGGCCCCTGCCCCGGGCTCCCTCTGGCCCGGCCACCCCTTCGACCCGCCCGCCGGCATCACCTTCAGCTACGGCCGGCTGTGGACCATGGCCCAGGCCTACGTCCAGCCCGGCACCGGCTCCACCGGCGACGACACCCTCCTCGCCGACGTGCTGCGCGGACTCGACCACCTCTCCGCCACCGTCTACAACCCGGCCACCACCCGCTACGGCAACTGGTGGGAATGGCAGATCGGCAGCCCCCGGCTCCTCATGGACCTCACGGCCGCCCTGTACGACCACCTCGGCGAGGCCCGGGTCGCGGCCGCCTGTGCCACCGTCGGCCACTTCGTCCCGGACACGACGCTCGGCGACTACTCCGGCACCTCCACCGGTGCCAACCGCGTCGACCTGTGCCGCTCCGTCGCCCTGCGTGGCATCCTCGGCCGGTCCGGCGACCGTGTCGCGCTCGCGCGGGACGCCCTCTCGCCGGTCTTCCCGTACGTCACCCGGGGCGACGGCCTCTACGTCGACGGCTCCTTCGTCCAGCACACCTGGGTCGCCTACTCCGGGACGTACGGCCAGGTGCTGCTCGACGGCCTGGGGCGGCTGTTCGCGCTGCTCGCCGGGTCGCCCTGGGAGGTCACCGACCCCGCCCGGCAGCATGTCCTGGACGGCGTCGAGCACGCCTACGCCCCGCTGATCCACGACGGGTTGGTGATGGACTGCGTCAACGGCCGTGCCATCAGCCGGGGTTATCTGCTCAGTGACGACCTGCACATCATGCGTAGTGACCATTTCCACGGCCAGGCCCTGATCGCGGCCATCACCCTGCTCGCGGGCGGCGCGAGCGAGGCGGAGCGGGAGCGGTGGCACGGCCGGATCAAGGGCTGGATCCAACGGGACACCGTCACCCCGATCCTGACGGCAGGCCAGTTCGAGGTGGCCGACCTCGCCCGGCTGCACGCGGTCGCCGACGCGGCCGTACCCGCGAGCCCGGAACCTGTCGGGCACCGGCTCTTTCCGGCCATGGACCGGGTCGTCCACCGCCGCCCCCGCTTCACCGCGGCACTCTCCATGGCCTCCGACCGCATCGCGCACTACGAGTGCGGCAACGGCGAGAACCCGCGCGGCTGGCACACCGGTGCCGGGATGCTCTCCTGGTGGCCGGCCGGGCGCGGAGACCGGTCCGATCGGGCCGACCAATACACAGACTGGTTCTGGCCGACAGTGGACTGGTACCGCCTGCCCGGCACGACCGTGTCGACCCGGCGCCTGGGCGACCGCGCCGGCGGCGAGTGGGGTGCCCCCAGACCGGACGTCCGCTGGGTCGGCGGCGTGACCGACGGCGAGTACGCGGCCGTCGGCCAGCACCTCAAGGGGCTCGGGTCGACGCTTCGGGCCCGCAAGTCCTGGTTCTTCCTCGACGCCGCCGTGGTCTGCCTGGGCGCCGGGATCACCTGCGCCGACGGCGTCCCCGTGGAGACGGTTGTCGACAACCGCAATCTCGGCGAGAACGGCACCCAGACCTTCGTGCGCGGCCCCGGCTGGGCCCACCTGGAGGGTCACGGCGGCTGGATCCTGCCCTGCGGCGGCGAGCTGCGCACCCTGCGCGAGGACCGCACCGGCTCCTGGTCCGACATCAACACCACCAGTACGGACGAGCGGCGCACCCGCCGCTGGCAGACCCTCTGGCTCGACCACGGCACCGACCCGGCCGACGCCACGTACGCCTACGTCCTGCTGCCGGGCGCCTCCCGCGACGAGGTCGCCGCCCGGGCCGCCGACCGTCACTGGCTGTGCGTCCTCGCCAATGACGCCCGCCGCCAGGCCGTGGCCGTGCCCGCGCTCGGACTGACCGCGGTGAACCTGTGGGAAGCCGGTACGGTGGGTGGTCTGACCGCCTCCGCGGGCGCGAGCGTGCTGGTCCGGCGCCGGGGTGGGACCGCTACCCTCTGTGTCAGCGAGCCGCCCCGCACGGGCGCTCCGCTGGAGATCGTCTGGGACCACCCCGTGCGCTCGGTCGTCCGGGCGGACGACACCGTGGAAATCCTCTCGACGGTCCCCCGTCCGAGGCTCCGTGTCACTCCAGGGATGGCATGCTCCACACACGAATGTGAGCTGGCTCTCAGGTGACACCTTTGTGGCTTCCCTACAACGCCGACGCCCCCTGAGCAGTCGGAACGGCTGCATGCCGCTCGGGTTCTGTTTGGTGGCACCAGGAAAACGGGCTGGAGACTGTACGGAGTCGACGGCTCGCTTTCCTTGGTGTCCTTCGTAAGGTCGCTACATGACCGTTTTGGAAGAGACGACGGGTGAGCCGACCGGCGAGCCGACGGACGCGCGCGGACGGGTCGCCGAGCTGCACGAGATCCGTGCGCAGGCCGTGGCAGGCCCCAGCGAGAAGGCGACCGAGGCGCAGCACGCCAAGGGCAAGCTGACGGCGCGGGAGCGCATCGAGCTGCTCCTGGACCCGGGGTCCTTCCAGGAGGTCGAGCAGCTGCGCCGGCACCGGGCGACCGGTTTCGGCCTGGAGGCGAAGAAGCCGTACACCGACGGTGTCATCACCGGCTGGGGCACGGTCGAGGGCCGCACGGTCTTCGTGTACGCCCATGACTTCCGGATCTTCGGCGGTGCGCTGGGCGAGGCCCACGCCACCAAGATCCACAAGATCATGGACATGGCCATCGCGGCCGGTGCGCCGCTGGTCTCCCTGAACGACGGCGCGGGCGCCCGTATCCAGGAGGGCGTCTCGGCCCTCGCGGGCTACGGCGGCATCTTCCAGCGCAACACGAAGGCCTCGGGTGTCATCCCGCAGATCTCCGTGATGCTGGGCCCGTGCGCGGGCGGCGCCGCCTACTCCCCGGCGCTGACGGACTTCGTGTTCATGGTCCGCGAGACCTCCCAGATGTTCATCACCGGCCCGGACGTGGTCAAGGCGGTGACGGGCGAGGAGATCACCCAGAACGGCCTGGGCGGCGCGGACGTGCACGCCGAGACGAGCGGTGTCTGCCACTTCGCGTACGACGACGAGGAGACCTGCATCGCCGAGGTGCGCTACCTCCTCTCGCTGCTCCCGCAGAACAACCGCGAGAACCCGCCGCGGGTGGAGTCCGGCGACCCGGTGGACCGCCGCAGCGACGTCCTGCTCGACCTGGTCCCGGCGGACGGCAACCGGCCGTACGACATGGCCAAGGTCATCGAGGAGATCGTCGACGACGGCGAGTACCTGGAGGTCCACGAGCGCTGGGCGCGGAACATCATCTGCGCGCTGGCCCGGCTGGACGGCCAGGTCGTCGGCATCATCGCCAACCAGCCCCAGGTCCTGGCCGGCGTCCTGGACATCGAGGCCAGCGAAAAAGCTGCGCGCTTTGTCCAGATGTGTGACGCTTTCAATGTCCCGATCGTGACCTTCCTGGACGTACCGGGGTTCCTGCCCGGTGTCGACCAGGAGCACGGCGGAATCATCCGCCACGGCGCGAAGCTGCTGTACGCCTACTGCAACGCGACCGTGCCGAGGATTTCGCTCATCCTGCGCAAGGCGTACGGAGGTGCATACATCGTCATGGACTCCCAGTCGATCGGCGCCGACCTCACCTACGCCTGGCCCACCAACGAGATCGCCGTGATGGGCGCGGAGGGCGCGGCCAACGTCATCTTCCGCCGTCAGATCGCCGATGCCGAGGACCCCGAGGCCATGCGGCAGAAGATGGTCAAGGAGTACAAGGCCGAGCTGATGCACCCGTACTACGCGGCCGAGCGCGGCCTCGTGGACGACGTCATCGACCCCGCCGAGACCCGCGAGGTCCTGGTCAAGTCCCTGGCGATGCTGCAGTCCAAGCACGCCGACCTGCCCTCCCGCAAGCACGGCAACCCCCCGCAGTAACCGAGCGGACCCGTCGCGGCAACCCCGCGGACCTCTCTCTCACGGAGACTGACATCCATGAACACGCCTGACATCCGCGTCGAGAAGGGCCACGCCGAGCCCGAGGAAGTCGCCGCCATCACGGCCGTCCTCCTGGCCCGTGCGGCCGCCCAGCCGGCGGCTTCGTCCCAGACCCACCGAGGCCGTGCGAAGGCCGGCTGGCGCCGCCTGGAGCGCGAGCCCGGCTTCCGGGCGCCGCACAGCTGGCACTGAGTTTCTGCGCGTGGCCTGGGCCCCGCCTCTCCTCCGGGAGGGCGGGGCCCAGGTGCGTTCCGGACACACCGGTGCGCCCGGCCCGCACAGGGCAGTACGCACAGGCAAGTACGCACACGACAAAGGCCCCTGTCCCTCGCGAGGAGGAACAGGGGCCGAAGTCTGTGGTGCCGAGCGGCAGTCCTAGCGAAGGCGCGCCATGAGCGCGTGCTCCACCAGGGTGATCAGCGCCGACTTGGCGTCCGCGCGGTGGCGGGCGTCCGTCGTGATGATCGGGGTGTCGGGGCCGATCTGCAGGGCCTCGCGCACCTCGTCCGGGTTGTACGGCTGGCTGCCGTCGAATCCGTTGAGCGCGACGACGAACGGCAGACCGCTGTTCTCGAAGTAGTCGACCGCGGGGAAGCAGTCGGCGAGGCGGCGGGTGTCGACCAGGACGATCGCGCCGATGGCGCCGCGCACCAGGTCGTCCCACATGAACCAGAAGCGGTCCTGACCGGGCGTACCGAAGAGGTACAGGATCAGGTCCTGGTCCAGGGTGATACGGCCGAAGTCCATGGCCACCGTGGTGGTGGTCTTGTCTCCGGTGTGGGTGAGGTCGTCGATGCCTGCCGAAGCGGACGTCATGACGGCCTCTGTGCGCAGCGGGTTGATCTCCGAGACGGCGCCGACGAACGTGGTCTTGCCCACGCCGAAGCCGCCCGCCACCACAATCTTCGCGGAGGTGGTGGAGCGGGAAGGACCGCCGCTAGAGCTTGCGAAGTCCACTGAGCACCCTTTCGAGCAGTGTCACGTCTGGCTGGCCACCGGCGTTCTCGTCGCCGCCGGGCTGATGGATGGCGACCAGGCCCGCTTCCGCCAAGTCGGCGACGAGGATCCTGGCCACGCCGAGGGGAATCGACAGCAGGGCCGAGACCTCGGCCACCGACTTGATCTCCCGGCACAGGTTGCAGATCCGCTGATGCTCGGGCAGCTGGCCCTGCATCTGGTGCGGCTGCGCGGTGGTGTGCACCAGTGCCTCGATGGCGAGCTGGTAGCGCGGGCGGGTCCGGCCGCCGGTCATGGCGTACGGACGCACCAGGGGGTTGTTGGAAGCCGAGGCCGGCGCCGGCTCGGGGCGGCGCTGGGGCTGTACCGGCTGGATGCGCGGGGCCGGGGGCTGGTCGTACGGCGACGGACCGGGGCCCTGCGGCGCGTACGGCTGCCGGTGGCTCGGGGCGGAGGGGAAGTTGTACCGGTTCGCGGAACCGTCGCCCTGGCCCTGGGCAGGACCGTACGACCAGTTGCCGTTATTCGAACCGCCTGGGGGTGTTGCCACTTTCTCTCCTCCTCCGACCGTGCCGGGCACCCATCCCTGTGGAGCCGCGTCCCGAAACCTTACGGCCCCGGGACGCGTATACGCACCGTTCGTCTGTTAGTTGAGAAGGCTTCCCTGGAGTTCTGCACGCAGATCCGGGGTGAGGACCGTGCCCGCGCGGTCCACCAGAAGGGCCATCTCGTACCCGATGAGGCCGATGTCCGCCTCCGGGTGGGCCAGAACCGCAAGTGACGAACCGTCGGATACGGACATGATGAACAGGAATCCCCGCTCCATCTCCACAACCGTCTGGTTCACTGCGCCCCCTTCGAAGATCCGGGAGGCGCCTGCCGTCAGGGACGTCAGACCGGAGGCGACGGCCGCGAGCTGGTCGGCGCGGTCGCGGGGGAAGCCTTCGGACATCGCCAGAAGGAGTCCGTCGGCGGAGACCACCACCGTGTGGGACACCCCCGGGGTGTTGTCCACGAAGTTGGTGATCAACCAGTTCAGGTTCTGTGCCGCCTGGCTCATCGGGCTCACACTAACGCTCCTGGTTGTAGGTGCTGTCAGGACCGAAGCCCTGGCCGTTCGTTTCACTGCCTGCGTTGCGTCCGCGCTGGACGCCCCTACGCAGGTTGCTCAGCCTGCCCCGGACGTCCTCCGGGGCGCGGGAGACCTGTGGGCCTCCCTGAGGGGTGCTCTCGGCGGTGCCCTCGACCAGGTTGGCCTTGGGTACCCGCCGCGGCAGACCGGAGGAGGTGACCCCGCCCGCCTTGGGCTTCCGGAGCTGTGAGGCCTGCTGCCAGCGCTCGTCGTTCGCCGAACGCCAGCCGCTGTCGCCGCTCTGCCCCGGGGAGTTGCCCGGTGCGGGAGCCGGCGCTTCCTGCTGCACGCGTGCCGTGCCGCCTGCGGCGCTCGAACCGTTGGAGCCGCTCGGGACGGATCCGCGGCGGGGCAGCCCGGCGTCGGTCAGCGAGTGGGAGGCGGGAGTGGCCGGTCCCGGACGGTCGAAGCCTACGCGGTTCCGCTCATCTGCGTCACCGGCCTGCGCGGATTCCGTTTCCGGAGCGTACTGGGCCTGATAGCCGTTCTGGTAACCGTCCTGCTGCGGCCAGTCGTCCTGGTAGGACTGGCTCTCGTAGGAGCCGAACCCGTCGGAGGCGGAGGCGTGCGCGGGCGCGTGCTCGTCCTGAGCGGGCTCCGAATACGCGGGCTCGGGGTAGCCGCCGCCGTTCTGGGCGAAGCCGTCGCGCTGCGGCAGACCGCCGTTCGGCGCGTAGTACTGCTCGTCGTACGGCTTCTCGTACGAGGTGTGCTGCTGCTCCTCGTACGTCTGCTCCTGGTACGGCTGCTGCGGCTGCTCCGGGTACGACGTCTGCTCGGTGTAACCCGTGCTGCTGCCGTCGAAGCCCTGCTGCGCGTCGAACCCGTCCCGGTACGCGGACTGCTCGGCTGTCTCCTGCGGCTGTTCGTTCTGGGCTTCCAGGGCCGCCCGGCGCCCCTCACGCATCAGGGAGCGGCCGACGGGGTCGAGACCGCGGATGTCGTCGGGGACCTCGGTGTAGGCGCTGTCGTCGAAGCCCAGCTCGGCGGCGGTGCGCATGGGCGCCACCTGGCCGAAGCTCTCACCCTGGAAGTTCTGCTCCGGGATGATCTGGGAGACCGTGAACTCCTCGCGGTCCAGCGGCGTCTCGCCGCCACCACCGTGCGTGATCGCGTCCGGCAGCATGACCAGGGAGGTGGTACCCGCCTGCTCGCCCGAGGGGCGCAGCTGGACGCGGATGCCGTGCCGGTCGGACAGCCGGCCGACCACGAAGAGGCCCATGCGCTGGGAGATCGCGGCGTCCACGGTCGGCGGGTTGGCCAGCTTGTGGTTGATGTCCGCGAAGTCCTCGGCGGTGAGGCCGATGCCCTTGTCGTGGATCTCGATCATCACGCGGCCGTCGGGGAGACGGGTCGCGGTGACGCGGACCTTGGTCTGCGGGGAGGAGAACGTCGTGGCGTTCTCCAGCAGCTCGGCGAGCAGGTGCACGAGGTCGGTCACGGCACGGCCGTGGATCTCGGCCTCCGGGACACCGGACAGCTCGATGCGCTCGTACTGCTCCACCTCGGAGGAGGCGGCGCGCAGGACGTCGACCAGCGGGACCGGCTGGTCCCAGCGGCGGCCCGGCTCCTCGCCGGCGAGGACCAGGAGGTTCTCGCCGTTGCGGCGCATGCGGGTCGCGAGGTGGTCCAGGCGGAAGAGGTTCTCCAGCTGGTCCGGGTCGGCCTCGTTGTTCTCCAGGTCGGTGATCAGGGTCAGCTGGCCCTCGATCAGCGACTGGTTGCGGCGCGACAGGTTGGTGAAGATCGCGTTGATGTTGCCCCGCAGCAGGGCCTGCTCGGCGGCGAGCCGGACGGCCTCGCGGTGGACCTGGTCGAAGGCCCGGGCGACCTCGCCGATCTCGTCCGTCGAGTTGATCGGGATCGGAGCGACACGGGTGTCGACGCGGCCGGGGTCGGTGCGCGAGAGCTGGTCGACCAGCATCGGCAGGCGCTGCTCGGCGATGCCGAAGGCGGCGTTGCGCAGCTGGCGCATCGAGCGGCTCATCTGGCGGGCGACGGTACCGGCCAGGATGAACGCGAGGAGCAGGGCGATGACGACCACGGCACCGGTGATGATCGCGGAGGTCTTGGCGTCGTCGGCGATGCTCGACGCCTCGCTCACGGCCTTGTCGGCCATGTCCGACTCGATCGTGCGGTAGGCGTTGAACTTGAGGGTGTTGACCGCCCACCAGTTCTCCGCGCTGATGCCGTGCAGAGCGAGCTGCTGGCGCGCGGCGGGAGCCGTGGTGTCCAGCTGGGCGAGCGCCCCGATCATCTTCGTCGATTCCGGCGGGGGCACGTAGTTCGGGTTCTTGGCCTTGGCCTGCTGGGCCATGGCCGCGGCCTTGGTCTGGATGTCCTTCTTCAGCTGGTCGAGCTTGTCCGCGTCGGCCTGGGTGCCACCGCCCTCGTACTCCTCGACGGCGATGCCCTCGAGGTAGGCGTACGAGGACAGGGCCACACGCTGGCTCGCCAGGTTCGGGGCGTCCGGACCCGGCTTCTCCAGGATGTGCATGCCGATGGAGCGCTCCAGCGACAGCGCCGCCTTGGTGAGCGAGATGGCGTAGACGGTACGGCCGTAGGAGGTGATGTTTCCGGTGCCGAGACCCAGCTCGTTGGCGAACTCCATGAGCGGGTGGGCGACCTTGACGTAGCCCTCCTCGGTCTGCACACCGGTGAACTTGGAGGTGTACGCACCGGCGCGCAGCGTCTGCAGGAAGGGCTCGGCCTGGCGGAACAGCGTCAGCCGGCGCTTGAGGCCGGACTTGTCCGGCATGTTCTGCGCCGCGTCGGTGAAGGCCTGGGCGGCGCGGTCCGTGGCGGCGCGGGCCTGCTTGACGGTGAGCTTGTCCTCGGGTGTCTGGCTCTTGCCCTTCAGCAGGGGCGTGGCCGTGATGTCCCGCTCGTTGTAGAGGGCGTCGGCGTAGGACAGCGAGGCCCGGACCAGACGGGCGGTGTTCTCCGCGTCCTGAGCGTCCTGCCAGGTGTCGATCGAGCTCTTCACCTGGAAGCCGCCCATGACGAGACCCACCGCCACGGGTATGAGCAGAATCGCGTTCAGCCTGGTCGGCACGCGCCAGTTGCGCGGGGAGAAGCGGCCGCCGCTCTTCGCGGGAGTGGCCGCCGGCTCCGAGCCGGGCACAGGGGTGGGCGCCGCAGCGCGCGGCGGCGGGGTGAAGTTGCCCCGCGCCGACGGCTCGGGACCGTTCTTGCTTCGCCTCACTCGACCAACAACCTCTCGGCGGTCGGCACCTTCGTCGTGCCGCAGTCTCTCAGAGCCCCGTTCGTCATCGACCACTAGGTACGTCTTTGACTATTGGGCAGTTCAGGCATTCCAGCACGTCGACCAGCGCACTTCCAAACAGTGGAAACCCCCGAACGGTGCGCTTGTAAGCCCCAGATAAAACGGTCATAAAGAACGAGCCCCGCCAAAAGGCGGGGCCTTTGTGAGCGCAGCGGTACCGCTCGACCGCGTCGCGTGGTGATGCCGGGGGATTCCTCTGCCGAACTGTTATGAACAGCGGAGCCGACCGTGTCAAAGGCCACAGTCGGCTCCGATTGCTTTACGGCAACTGCCGTACGGCACGTTGCATTTGGGTGCTACCGCAGGCGCGCCATCAGGGCGTGCTCCACGAGCGTGATCAGCGCACTCTTGGCGTCCGCGCGGTGGCGGGCGTCGGTCGTGATGATCGGCGCGTCCGGCCCGATCTGCAGGGCTTCCCGCACCTCGTCGGGCGTGTACGGCTGATGGCCGTCGAAGCCGTTGAGGGCGATGACGAACGGCAGACCGCTGTTCTCGAAGTAGTCCACGGCCGGGAAGCAGTCCGCGAGGCGCCGGGTGTCCACGAGCACCACCGCGCCGATGGCGCCGCGCACCAGGTCGTCCCACATGAACCAGAAGCGGTCCTGACCGGGCGTACCGAAGAGGTACAGGATCAGGTCCTGGTCCAGGGTGATACGGCCGAAGTCCATGGCCACCGTGGTGGTGGTCTTGTCCCCGGTGTGGGTCAGGTCGTCGATGCCCGCCGAAGCGGACGTCATGACGGCCTCCGTGCGCAGCGGGTTGATCTCCGAGACGGCGCCGACGAACGTGGTCTTGCCCACGCCGAAGCCGCCCGCCACCACGATCTTCGCCGAGGTGGTGGCCCGGCCCGTGTCAGAGCTTGCGAAGTCCACTGAGCACCCTTTCGAGCAGCGTCACGTCCGGAGCGCCGCCGTTGTTCTCGTCGCCACCCGGCTGGTGAATGGCGACCAGGCCGGCCTCGGCGAGGTCGGCCACCAGGATCCGGGCCACGCCGAGCGGCATGGCCAGCAGCGCCGACACCTCCGCGACCGACTTGACCTCACGGCACAGGTGGCAGATGCGCTGGTGCTCCGGGAGCAGCCCCATGAGCGCTGCCGGGTCGGCCGTGGTGCTGATCAGCGCCTCGATGGCGAGCTGGTAGCGCGGCCGGGTCCGGCCGCCGGTCATCGCGTACGGACGTACCAGCGGCTGGTCGCCCTCATCCCCGTACGGCTCCGCGTACGGATCATGAGAGGCGGTGGGCGGGGTCATGAATCCTCCGGGCGGGACAGCAAGTCGGTCAGTCAAGCCGTCTTATGGGGCCGGTGGGGGGATTGTGACGGCCGGACGGTGTTTTCGTGAGGTGGGTGGTGCCGGGGCGGGTCAGTGGAGCAGACTGCCCTGAAGTTCGGCGCGCAGATCCGGGGTGAGTACCGCACCCGCGCGGTCGACGAGCAGTGCCATCTCGTAGCCGACAAGGCCGATGTCGCACTCCGGGTGGGCCAGGACCGCGAGGGACGACCCGTCCGAGACCGACATCAGGAAGAGGAAACCGCGCTCCATCTCGACGACCGTCTGTGCCACGTTGCCGCCCTCGAAGATCCGGGACGCCCCGGCCGTGAGGGAGGTCAACCCGGAGGCGACGGCCGCGAGCTGGTCGGCGCGGTCCCGCGGGAAACCTTCGGACATCGCCAGCAGAAGGCCGTCGGCGGAGACCACCACCGTGTGCGACACCCCGGGGGTGTTGTCCACGAAGTTGGTGATCAACCAGTTCAGGTTCTGTGCCGCCTGGCTCATCGGACTCAACTAACGCTCCTGCTGGTGAGTGGGGTTCGGGTAGCTGCCGGTCTGGCCGTTGCCGACCTGACGACCCTGTGCGATACCCCGACGGAGATTGGTCAGCCGGCCGCGTACGTCGTCAGGCGCACGCGAGACCTGCGGACCGGCTTGGTGCTGTTGCTGCTGAGCCGTGCCCGGGACGAGGTTCGCCCGGGGCACCCGGCGCGGCAGGCCGGAGGTGGTGATGCCACCCGCCGCGGGCTGCCGGACGCGCTCCGCCTGCCGAACGAGTTCGTCGTTGGGCGAGGTGCGCCAGGAGCCGGTGGCGGGAGAGCGCTGCGGAGCGGGCGCGGGCGCCTGCTGCTGCGTTGCCGGGGACGGAGCCGGGGGATTCTCCGGCTGCCGCTCCGGCTGGGTGCCGTGGAACCAGTTGGTTTCCAGCGTGTCGTACAGCGGGGTACGGCCGTCGACCGGACCGGTGGCCGGCGGCAGCGCCTCCGGCTCACGGCGGGCCGGACGCTGCTGCGGGGCCGGCGGGCGCGAGGCGCCTCGGTTGCCCTGCTGGGGCTGCTCGAACTGGCCGGTGCTCGCCGGGCTCTGGCCCGGACGGCCGGGCAGCGCGTGCTGGCCGGTGGAGCCGGCGTCGTAGGCCTGCGGGGCCGCGAACTGGCCGGTGCTCTGCGGGTCCTGCTGCCCGGCCGCCGACGTGCCGTACACATCGGGGCGGACGAACCCGTTGCCGTCCTGCTGGCCGTACTGGCCGTTGCCCTGCTGGCCGTACTGGCCATTGCCCTGCTGCCCGTACTGGCCATTGCCCTGCTGGGTGCCGGGACGCTGGAACTGGCCCGTCGAGCTGCTCGTGCCGTTCAGGTCCGGGCGCGGGAACTGGCCCGTGGCGGCCGGTCCCTGAGCGTCGATGCGGGGTATCTCGGCGGTCGCGCCCGGGCCCTGCCGGTCGTCGACGCGCGGCATGCGCGAGGTCTGCGCCGGGTCCTGCTCGTCATGGCCGCGCGGGGTGTCCAGCGAGGCGCGTGACAGCGGGGCCTGGGCGTTGTCGCTCCAGTCCTGGGTGCGCGAGGGCGGGTTGCTGCCGGGCAGTTCGGCCCGTTGACCGCCGCGCGGCGGCAGCTGCGGCTGACGGCCCTGGTCGGCAGCGCCCGCGCCACCGCGCGGCTGCGCCGGACCACGACCGCCGAAGGCGTCCTGCTGCGATCCGCCGAGGCCACCGGACTGCAGGCCCTGCGTGGCACCCGGACCGCCGAAGCCGCCCGCACCCGCACCGGCCGGCGCTTGCCGGCCCTGCTGCGGGGCGCCCGGACCCTGCGGACCACGCGCACCACCCGGCGCACCGGGACGGCCGCCCTGGCCGGTGCCGGGCAACGCGGCCCGGGGACCCTGGGCGGAGCCGACCTGGCCACGCGGGGACGGACCGGCGCCGAGGAGGCCGCCGCCGGACGGGGCACCACCGAGGGCACCGCCCGAGCCGTTGCCGCCGTTGTTGCGGCGGGCGGCGGCAGCGCCGGCCGCGGCCTGCGCGGCGGCCGGACCACCGGTCGACGCGGGGGCGCCGGGCTTGCCCGTGGGCTTCTTGCCGCCCTGGGCGACGTCGACGGGCAGCATGACCAGCGCGGTCGTACCACCGGAGTCGGAGGGGCGCAGCTGGATGCGGATGCCGTGGCGCTGGGACAGCCGGCCGACCACGAACAGACCCATGCGGCGGGACACCGAGACGTCCACGGTGGGCGGCGAGGCGAGCCGCTCGTTGATCGCCGCGAGGTCCTCGGGGGAGAGGCCGATACCGGTGTCGTGGATCTCGATCAGCACCCGGCCGTCGGGCAGGGCGTGACCGGTGACCTTGACCTTGGTCTGCGGCGAGGAGAAGGAGGTGGCGTTCTCGAGCAGCTCGGCGAGGAGGTGCACGAGGTCGTTGACGACGCGGCCGGCGACCTCGGTGGTCGGGACCGCGGCCAGCTCGATGCGCTCGTACTGCTCCACCTCGGACGCGGCGGCACGGAGCACGTCGACCAGCGGGACCGGGCGGGTCCAGCGGCGGCCGGGCTCTTCACCGGCGAGAACGAGGAGGTTTTCACCGTTACGGCGCATACGCGTCGCGAGGTGGTCGAGCTTGAAGAGGGAGGACAGCTGGTCCGGGTCGGCCTCGCGGGACTCCAGTTCGGAGATGAGCGAGAGCTGACGCTGGATGAGGCCCTGGGAGCGGCGCGAGAGGTTGGTGAACATCGCGTTGACGTTGCCCCGCAGAAGGGCCTGCTCGGCGGCGAGGCGGACCGCCTCGCGGTGCACGTCGTCGAAGGCCGCGGCCACCTGGCCGATCTCGTCCCGGGAGTGCACACCGACCGACTCCACGGACGTGTCGACGTCCTGCGGGTCGGACTCGGACAGCTGCTTGACCAGCTCGGGCAGGCGGTCCTGGGCGACCTTGGTGGCGGTCTCCTGCAGCCGGCGCAGCGAGCGGATCATGGAGCGGGCCACGACGAAGGCGCCGACGAGCGAGATGCCGAGGACGATCAGGATCAGCGCACCGGAGATGATCGCGTCGCGCTCGGAGGCGCTGCGCAGCTCGCGGGCCTTCTGCTCCATGTCCTCGAGCAGCGTGTGCTCGATCTTCTTCATCTGGTCGATCTTGGTGGTGCTGTCGTCCACCCAGTCGCGGTACGAGCGGGGCGGCAGACCGTCCAGGCCGGTGGGGGACTCGAAGGTCCGCTTGGCGTAGAGGTCGGCGCCCTGGATCGTCGGGTTGTTCTCCTCGATCGGCTTCAGCAGCTCGTCCGGGTTCTGGCTGCTGTAGATCTTCCGGAAGATCGCGATCTCGGAGTTCTCGCTCTCGTACGCCGACTGGCCGTAGAGGCGGTCGTTCGAGGAGAGCGTTCCCTTGGTGTTGCCGCTGGTGGTCAGCGCCGCGGCGATGACGGCACGCTGCATGGAGGCGTACTCCTTGGCGCTGGAGAAGGCCGCCAGGGCGCGGGTGCGCGTGATCATCTCGGGGTTGCTGGACGCCTCGGCCATGGCCTGGGAGAGGTCGACCAGCTGGGTGATGAGCCGGTGGTACGACTCGACGGTCTGCGTCGAGTTGCCCTTCGCCTGGTAGGCGGAACGGCGGATCTTGGCCAGGTCGTCCAGCTGGTTGGCGAGGCTCACCAGGGTGTCGCGGACGCCCTGGAGGTTGCCGCTCTTGCTCGCCCCGTCGATCTCCTCGGAGGCGTTGAGGAAGTTCTCGCGGGCCCGGTCGGTCTTGTCCTGGTAGCCCTTGATCTGGTAGTCGGTCGACTTCAGGCCGTGGGACAGGGGACCGGCCGACTGGTCGCGCTCGTCCTGGAGCGCCTGGGCCAGCTCCGTGGCTTGCTTGGTCATCTCCGTCAGCAGCTTCATGTTGTCGAGCTGCTGGATGTCGGTGATGTTCTGGTCGATGCGCAGTGCACCCAGCGAGGTGGCTGCCACCACGGGGAGCGCGAGCAGCGAGACCAGACGCGTGGAGATGCGCCAGTTGCGCAGGGCCACGCGCGAACCGGGGCCCGTCGGCCCCTGGGTGGACTTCACGGTCGGGGTGGGGTTCCCGGTCTTCGTGGGGCCCGCCGAGGAGGACGCGCCGGGGCGCCCGGGGCGCTCACCGCTGTCTCCGGACGGGGCCGGGCCCGGGATCTGGGCGTGCTGGGGCGTGGAGCCGCGGTCGGTCCTGCCGTGCGCCTCCGGCTCCGCCGAAGCGCTGCCATCCCTCTTGAAACGTCCCTGCACTAGCGTCGCAACCTCTGGACCAGGCACCCCTCCGCTTGAACGGAAGGACACGGTGTCGGCGTATTGGAGAACGCCCTGAATGCGCTCTCCGAGTGGTCTGAAGTGACCGGCGCAGGTTCCCCCCTATCTGGCCGCCACTCGGCGCTGCGTTGCGCCCCTGCGCGCCGGCTCGATCCCGCGGCGGTCCGTGGAATTCCAGCACAGTGCCGGATCTCCAACAAGAGCCGTGTCCCGAGCTGTGACCTACGTGACGGGTTGTGAGGCCTGAGTTACCAGCTGTGGAGAATGATCCAGGTCAAAGCAGGCGTATGCATGCGAGTCGCCCCCTGGTGTCACGTGTCCCAGTCGCCATGATCAGGAGCGGAATGACGGCTTCAGGGGGGCAATGTCCGTTTCGATGGGGCGAGTTGTCGGCCGGAATTGACCGGTTTGCCCCTGGATTCGTGAGCAAACTCACATGCGGATCATGGGGAGTTCATGTCTGAGGCGGGGAATCGCATGTTTAGCCTGGCGCTTTACATGACAGGCGACTCTGCCAACTCCGACACGAGGCCACAGGACGTACAACGGTGAAGACGACGATGATGTTCCGCAACATAGCCAACCCGCGGCGCACGACTCTGGCGCACCTCGAGGACGCCGACGAACTGCAGACGCCCGAGCTGCCGGAGCACACCGTCGACCTCCCGGCCCAGACGGCGAACCCGAGGCGCACGGTTCTCATGGAGATCCCGGTGACCGCGGGGGTCGCGGCCGGCGAGTAGCCGAGCGGGCACCGCACACGCACATCGAGCGCGGGGGGGGGGGGGGGGGGGGGCGGGGGGGCGGTGGGGGGGGGGGGGGGGGGGGGGGGGGGGGGGGGTGGGGGCGTGGCGGGGGGGGGGGTGGGGGGGGGGGCGTTTTCTGGCTGCCCCCGGAGGGTGATTGGGGACGCAAACGGAGTGCGGCATGGTTG
>NZ_JBWKFN010000023.1:0-161541 GCF_056434245.1 Streptomyces sp. NPDC044064 | reverse complement strand
AGAAGGAAGAGCGGGGGGGAAAGAAGGAGGGGGGGGAAGGGGGGGAAAAAGAGGGACAACCAAAAAAAAAAAAAAGACAACCCGGCCCACCCCCCCACGCCCCCCCCCCTCTCGTGTGCGCCGTGCGGGCGCGTCGTTCACAACCTGGTCGGGACCCGCTCGCTCTCGTGCGCGGTCTCGGCCGGCGGCGCGATCGTGCGCGGCCTGGGCAGTGGCACCGTCATCGCGACGAGCAGCCCGAGCCCGAGCGCGGCCAGGGCGATCACGGTGACCCCGAGGCCCGAACTCGTCTGGGACAGCAGCAGCATGGCGAGCGTCGAGAAGATCACGGTGCACGAACCGTAGGCGAGCTGTGCGGCGGTCGGACGAGGCATGGCAATCGTGTCCTCGGAAGAAAGGTGGGGGCGCCATTCGACTCTCATCGCGTGCATGCCCGAGCCGGACGCGTGGTAAGCGTGACCTAACCCACGGTACCGGTGCACGGGGGGCGCACGGAGTCATGGGGTCCGGGAAGTGGACGGGTGCGCGCGCCCGTTGACCGACAGGTACGCACGTTCGTAAAGCGAACGCACGCTCCGCATAGTGCACTTGTCCTGCTCAAGTCAAGGTCTGTCTTTTCTTCTAAACCTCTAGTCAAATGTCGTCACTTGATTACACGCGTTGATCGTGCGCGCACGGACCCCTTCCCATGACCGAGGACCCCCCTGTCCGTGCGTGCGGCGCGGGGGAGGAACTCAAGTGACCAGCAGACCCTGGATGTTCAGAGCTGCCGCCATCGGTGTGGCGCTCGCCACGGCCTCCGCCACCTTCGCGACGTTCGCCGTCGCAGAGGCGAGCACCACGGCCCGCCCGGCTGCCGCGAACCGGCACGACCCGGCCCCGGTGAAGCAGCAGTCGCACGACCTCGACGGCCCCATGAGCAAGACGCAGAAGGCCCAGCGCCAGGAGGCCCTGAACCAGCTCATATCGGGCAAGGTCAAGGCCAAGGACCGCAACGGCTCGAAGGTCGTCCAGCTCAAGAGCAAGAAGGGCGACAGCAAGTACGTCGAGCTGAGCCGCGAGAAGACCGACAAGATCTTCACCATCCTGGTGGAGTTCGGGGACCAGACCGACCCGAAGTTCGGCGGCACCCGCGGCCCGCTGCACAACACGATCGCCGCGCCGGACCGCAAGAAGGACAACTCGACGGCCTGGCAGAAGGACTACAACCAGAAGCACTACCAGAACCTCTACTTCGGCACCGGCAAGAAGACCGAGTCGCTGAAGAAGTACTACGAGAAGCAGTCCTCGGGCCGCTACTCGGTCGCCGGTGAGGTCGCCGACTGGGTCAAGGTGCCCTACAACGAGGCCCGTTACGGCAACAACGCCTGCGGCTCCACCAACTGCCCGAGCGTGTGGAACGTCGTCAGCGACGGTCTGAACGCCTGGGTCGCCCAGCAGAAGGCGGCCGGCAAGACCGACGCCGCCATCAAGGCGGACCTGGCCAAGTACGACCAGTGGGACCGCTACGACTACGACGGCGACGGCAACTTCAACGAGCCCGACGGCTACGTCGACCACTTCCAGATCGTGCACGCCGGCGAGGACGAGTCCGCGGGCGGCGGCGCGCAGGGCAAGGACGCGATCTGGGCCCACCGCTGGTACGCCTTCGGCACCGACGCCGGCGCCACCGGCCCCGACAACAACAAGCTCGGCGGTGCGCAGGTCGGCGACACCGGCGTCTGGGTCGGCGACTACACCATCCAGCCGGAGAACGGCGGCCTCGGTGTCTTCGCCCACGAGTACGGCCACGACCTCGGCCTGCCCGACGAGTACGACACCAGCGGCGGCGACAACTCCACCGGCTTCTGGACGCTGATGTCCTCCGGCTCCTGGCTGGGCACCGGCAAGGAGTCCATCGGCAACCTGCCCGGCGACATGAACGCCTGGGACAAGCTGCAGCTGGGCTGGCTGAACTACGACAGCGCCAAGGCCGGCGTCTCCTCCTGGCACAAGCTGGGCGTCGCCGAGTACAACACCAAGTACCGCCAGGCTCTGGTCGTCACGCTGCCCACCAAGGCGGTCAAGACCGAGATCGTCACCCCGGCGCAGGGCGCGACCCAGTGGTGGAGCGGCAGCGGTGACAACCTCAAGAACACGCTGACGCGTTCGGTGGACCTCACCGGGAAGACCTCGGCCGCGCTCACCCTCGACGGCTGGTACGACATCGAGAACGGCTACGACTACCTCTACACCGAGGTGTCGACCGACGGTGGCGCCAACTGGACCGCGGTGGACGGCACGGTGGACGGCCAGGCCATCCCGCGCGACGGCTCGGGCAAGCCGACCCTGACCGGCACGGTCGACGGCTACAAGAAGCTGTCGTACTCGCTGGACGCCTACGCGGGCAAGAAGATCGATGTCCGCTTCCGCTACCAGACCGACGGCGGTGTGGCCCAGAAGGGCTTCGCGGCCGACGAGATCTCGGTGACCGCGGACGGTACGGCGCTGTTCTCCGACAACGCCGAGACGGCGGACGCCGGTTGGACCGCGGCCGGGTTCTCCCGCATCGGCGCGTCCTTCACCAAGGACTACAAGCAGTACTACCTCGCCGAGAACCGCCAGTACGTGTCGTACGACAAGACCCTGAAGGTCGGCCCGTACAACTTCGGCTTCACGTCGCGTCCGGACTGGGTGGAGCACTACCCGTACCAGAACGGTCTGTTGATCTGGAAGTGGGACACCTCCCAGGCGGACAACAACACCAACGCCAGTGAGCACCCGGGCACCGGTCTGATCCTGCCGGTCGACGCGCACTGGAAGGCGCTGAAGTACTCCGACGGCACGCTGCTGCGCAACCGCATCCAGGCCTTCGACTCGCCGTTCGGCCTCGACGCCACGGACGCCTTCACGCTGCACAAGGCGGACAAGGCCACCAAGATCAAGTCGCAGAAGGGTGTCTCGGTCTTCAACGACCACACGAGCACCTACTACGACGGGTCGAACCCGACCGGCGGTGTCAAGATCACTGACACCAACACCAAGATCAAGATCACGAAGCAGGCCAAGAACGGCTCGACGATCGAGCTGGAAGTCGGCCCCGCGGTGAAGTAGCGGATATTTCCGCAGGTCAGAAGCGTATCGGCGGTGACCCCCTGGCGGGTCGCCGCCGATCGTGTTTAGGTGCGTCCTGTGGCTCGCTTATTGACACCGACCGAAACGGGGATGTGACCGCATGGCCGCAGGAGGCTTCTGCAAGCTGCCGAACGGCACCGTGGTGGTGGCACTGAATCTGCCCAGCCCCGGCCCCGCCGGCGGCTCGACCGCGGTGCGTGTCCTGGTCCACGCCCAGAACCGCGCCCGGGCCCTGACCCGCCTGCGCAACCTGGGCCTGCGCGCCGTCTACCTCCGGGGCAACGCCGCGCCCCCGAGCCCGGACGAGATCACCGCGGTCCTGCACCACCCCGACGGCCTGATATGGCGTACGGCACCCGACAACGGTGTCATCGTGACGGAGCTGTGGCATCCCATCCGAGCGTTGCTTCGCAGGTCGGCGGTGGTGCAGCAGGGCTGAGGGCGGCTCCGCCGGGCGGGCGACGGCAGGTCCTGCGCGGCTCGCCCGGCGTGGCCCCTTCCCGGGCGCCTGCTAGCCGCTGACGACCGGCTTGCCCGTGAGTTCCACGCCGGCCTCGCGCAGCGCCTCCAGGGCCCGGTCGGTCGTCTCCTGGGCCACCCCTGCGGTCAGGTCCAGGAGGACCTGGGTGCGGAAGCCCTCCCGGGCGGCGTCCAGGGCCGTGGCGCGTACGCAGTGGTCCGTCGCTATGCCCACCACGTCGACCTCGTCGATGTGGCGGTCCCGGAGCCACTCGGCGAGCCGGACACCGTTCTCGTCGGTGCCCTCGAAGCCGCTGTAGGCCGCCGAGTACGCGCCCTTCTCGAAGACCGCGTCCACCGCCCCGGAGGCGACCGCCGGGGCGAAGTTCGGGTGGAAGCCCACCCCCTCCGTGCCCGCGACGCAGTGCGCGGGCCAGGAGCGGACGAAGTCGGGGTTGTCCGCGAAGTGGCCGCCGGGCGCGATGTGGTGGTCCCGGGTGGCGACCACGTGGCGGTAGCCGGTACCGGCCGCCTGGCCGATCAGCTCGGTGATCGCGGCGGCCACGTCGGCGCCCCCAGAGACCCCGAGGCTGCCCCCTTCGCAGAAGTCGTTCTGCACATCTACGACGATCAACGCGCGACGCATGATGGGTGTCCTTCGACCGAGGGTTAAGTAACTGAGCCTAGAGACTTTGCGGCCTGTTCGGGAGGGGGCATTGACAGGGAGCGGACGGCGGTCGCGCTCTAGCTACCCGAGCGCCCCTGGACATACTCCGTCGGAATGACGGGTTCCCCGCGGGAGAGCTGTGTAGCGGACAACGGCAGGTTGGCCCGCGCCGCGATGTGCCGCGCACGCGGCACGTCGAGCGGCTCGCGGGCGACCACCTCACCGCTCTTGACCAGCTGCACCAGCAGCTGCCGGCCGGCCAGCCCGTCCGGCACCGGTCCGGTGCCGATCACCTCGGCCTCGGCCACCCCCTCGTCGTCCAGCCGCCGTGCCGCCCACTTGCGTCCGCCGACGGAGGTCTTGCCCCCGGTGGACTTCTTCGCGACCGGCACCAGCGGCGCCGCCGGGTCGGCGGACTCGGCGCGGGCGACCAGCTTGTAGACCATCGAGCAGGTCGGATGCCCGGATCCGGTCACCAGCTGGGTGCCGACGCCGTACGCGTCCACCGGCGCCGCGGCCAGCGATGCGATGGCGTACTCGTCCAGGTCGGAGGTCACGACGATCTTCGTGGCGGTCGCCCCCAGCTCGTCCAGCTGATGACGTACCCGGTGGGCCACCAGGAGCAGGTCGCCGGAGTCGATGCGCACCGCGCCGAGACCGGGCCCGGCCACCTCCACCGCCGTACGGACCGCCTCGGCGACGTCGTAGGTGTCGACCAGCAGGGTGGTGCCCCGGCCGAGGGAGGCCACCTGGGCCCGGAAGGCGTCCCGCTCGTGGTCGTGCAGCAGGGTGAAGGCGTGTGCGGAGGTGCCGACGGTCGGGATCCCGTACCGGAAGCCGGCCGCGAGGTCGGAGGTGGTGGTGAAGCCGCCGACGTACGCCGCCCGGGCCGCGGCCACCGCCGCCAGCTCGTGGGTGCGGCGGGCGCCCATCTCGATCAGCGGGCGGTCACCCGCGGCGGAGACCATCCGGGAGGCCGCGGCCGCGATCGCCGAGTCGTGGTTGAGGATGGAGAGGATCACGGTCTCCAGCAGCACACACTCGGCGAAGGTGCCCTCGACCCGGACGATCGGCGAGCCGGGGAAGTACACCTCGCCCTCGGGGTAGCCCCAGATGTCACCGCTGAAGCGGTAGCCGGCGAGCCACTCCAGGGTCTCCTCGTCCACGATCTCCCGCTCCCGCAGGAAGCCGATGACGTCCTCGTCGAAGCGGAAGTTCTCGACCGCGTCCAGGACACGCCCGGTGCCCGCCACCACGCCGTAGCGGCGCCCGTCCGGCAGCCGCCGGGTGAAGACCTCGAACACGCTGCGCCGCTCGGCCGTACCGGCCCGCAGCGCTGCCTGCAGCATCGTCAGCTCGTACTGGTCCGTGAAGAGTGCCGTCGAGGGAACGTCCACCGGCAGCCCAAGGTCCGCTGTGTTCATGGCAATGGATCGTACCCCCATTTCGTCAGTGTGACGATTTGTGGGGCGCGTGGCAGCATGGAGTGTGTGACGTCACCCGCGCCCGTAGAGATCGAACGCACCGAGTCGGCGGAGGAGGTCTTCGCCGTACCCGAGCCCGACGTCCCCTGGGTCACGATCGTCCACAACGACCCGGTCAACCTCATGAGCTATGTGACGTACGTCTTCCAGGCGTACTTCGGCTATCCGAAGGACAAGGCCACCAAGCTCATGCTCGACGTCCACCACAAGGGCCGGGCGGTCGTCTCCAGCGGTACTCGCGAGGAGATGGAGCGCGACGTGCAGGCGATGCACGGCTACGGACTGTGGGCCACCCTCCAGCAGGACCGGAAGTAGCGAATCCTCTTCATGTCCGGACACTTCGAACACATCCCAGGCGGCGGCGCGGCCGTCGCACTCGACGGCGTCGAGATCTCCATCATCCGGTCGCTGGCCGTCCAGCTCCTGGAGCTGATCGGCCCGGGACCCGCGGCGGACGCCCCCGCCGACCCGCTGGCCGAGCTGTTCGCCGAGGGCCCCAGCGAGCCGCCCAGCGACCCCGTCCTGCGCAGACTCTTCCCCGACGCCTACAGCGACCCGGAGCAGGCGCCCGACTCCCCGGCCGAGGCCGAGGAGCGCCTGGCTCACTCGGCCGAGTTCCGCCGCTACACGGAGAACGACCTCAGGGCCGGCAAGCGGGAGAACGCCCTCACGGTGATCCGCAGCCTGGACGCGCTGTCCCCGGTGGACGAGAGCGGGGGTGTCCTCAAGCTGTCACCGGAGGAGTCGAGGTACTGGCTCGGTGCCCTCAACGACCTGCGCCTGGCGATCGGTGCCCGGCTGGAGATCGCCGACGAGGACGACGCCGATCTGCTCTACCGGCTCCCCGACGAGGACCCTCGCAAGCCGATGGTGATGGCGTATCTGTGGCTCGGCGGCCTCCAGGAGACGCTCGTCACCACTCTTATGCCGTAACTTGTCCCGATTTTGAGCGGACTTCGCGTTCGCTCAGGGGACGCTCAAATCCGGATAACGATCACGTCACCGTTGCGGCCCGGTTTGCCGCTTTAGAGCGTTCTTTGTCCGCTTTTCCCTGTGCGGTGCGCCACATCGTGCTTCTGTGATCAATATTGCGGCCGTGATAAATCTTCACGACCGCCCGGCCGACACCACCCATGTCCGGCCGGGTGCGCCACCGAGCCGGCGACCGTCGGCCAGGCACGAGCGGGCTCGCGAAACCCGCTCAGCTCCATCAATCCGGGGGGATCGAAACCCGATCCGAGGCCGACGAAAGGCCTGGGTCGGCATGGAGAAAGGCGCACCACGACATGACCTCTGAGAGGGTCACCGAAGCCCCTGAGGAGGGCTACGAGCGCGGGCTCGGCAGCCGCCAGGTCCAGATGATCGCGATCGGCGGCGCCATCGGCGTCGGTCTGTTCCTCAAGGCCGGGGCCAACATCGAGAAGGCGGGCCCCAGCCTCATCCTGATGTACGCCCTCGCAGGCGTGATCATCTTCTTCATCATGCGAGCCCTGGGCGAGCTTCTGCTCTACCGCCCGGTCTCCGGCTCGTTCGCGGACTACTCCCGCGAGTTCCTCGGCCCGTTCTTCGGCTACTTCACGGCCTGGACGTACTGGCTGATGTGGGTGGTCACCGGCATGGCCGAGCTGACGGCCGCCGCGATCTACATCAACTACTGGTTCCCGTCCGTCCCGCAGTGGGTGACGGCACTCGTCTTCCTGGTGATCCTCTTCGGGGTGAACCTGATCTCCGTGAAGCTCTTCGGTGAGCTGGAGTTCTGGTTCTCGATGGTCAAGGTCACCGCCCTGATCGGCATGATCGTGATCGGTCTCGGTGTGCTCACCTTCGGCTTCAGCGCCGCCGGTGACACCGCGTCCGTCTCCAACCTGTGGCAGTTCGACGGCTTCTTCCCCAAGGGCATCGGCTCCTCGCTGATGACCCTGCAGGGCGTGATGTTCGCCTACCTCGCCGTCGAGCTGGTCGGCGTCACCGCGGGCGAGTCCGAGAACCCGGAGAAGACCCTCCCGAAGGCCATCAACACGCTGCCCTGGCGCATCGGCCTGTTCTACGTCGGTGCCCTCACCGTCATCCTGTGCGTGGTGAAGTGGACCGAGTTCACCGAGGGCGTCAGCCCCTTCGTGAAGGCCTTCGCCATGATCGGCATCCCGGCCGGCGCCGGCATCGTCAACTTCGTGGTGCTCACCGCGGCCCTGTCGTCCTGCAACTCGGGCATGTACTCCACCGGCCGCATGCTGCGCACCCTGGCCGACAACGGCGAGGCCCCGCGGGCCTTCTCGAAGCTGTCGGCGTCCAAGACCCCGGCGCTCGGCATCACCGTCTCGGTGCTGTTCATGGGCATCGGCGTGGTGCTGAACTACGTCGTCCCGGAGAAGGCGTTCGGCTACGTCACCTCCGTCGCCACCGCGGCCGGCATCTGGACCTGGCTGATGATCCTGGTCAGCCACGTCCTGTACCGCCGCGCGGTCGACGCGGGCCGACTGCCCGCCTCGTCCTTCCCGGCGCCGGGCGGTGCGGTCTGCTCGTACATCGCCATCGCGTTCCTGCTCTTCGTCACCGGCCTGATCGCCTACGACGCCGACTCCCGCGTCTGCCTGTACGTGATGGCGGTCTGGGCGGTCGCGCTCGGCATCGGCTGGCTGTTCCTGAAGAACCGCACGCCGGAGATCGCCGACCGGCGTGAGCCGGAGCTGGAGCAGGTGGGCTGACCACCGGGGAGACCATCCCCAGGACGTCCGGCCGCCGGGAGTACTCGTGGCACTCCCGGAGGCTGCCGCTCAGGACGTCCATCATGCGGGCCGTCCCGTACCACACCTCGGTACGGGACGGCCCCTCTGCTTATCCTGGCGGACATGCTGACCATCACCCAGGCCCTCGTCGACCAGATCGTCGCGCACGCGCGCAAGGACCACCCCGACGAGGCGTGCGGCGTCGTCGCGGGCCCGGCCGGTTCGGACCGCCCCGAGCGCTTCGTCCCGATGCTGAACGCGGCCATGTCGCCGACGTTCTACGAGTTCGACTCCGGCGACCTCCTCAAGCTCTACCGCGAGCTGGACGACCGGGACGAGGAGCCGGTGGTGATCTACCACTCGCACACGGCGACCGAGGCGTACCCGTCCCGCACCGACATCTCGTACGCGAACGAGCCCGGCGCCCACTACGTCCTGGTGTCCACCGCCGACACCGACGGACTCGGCGACTTCCAGTTCCGCTCCTACCGCATCGTGGAAGGTGAGGTCACGGAGGAGGAGGTCAAGGTCGTGGAGGCCTACTGATCCCGCGATTCGGTCAGAATTCATCCACCATCTGAGATCACACTCCGGGAGCGGGACCGGGAATCGATACGATGAGCCCATGGTTCTGAACGACGTGAGCGAGATGACGCCGGGCATTCTGCTCGTGGCGCGGCTGCACGTCGACCTGTGCAGGCTGAACAGCGCCATCTGTTGACGTTCCCCGCCGCCGTACGGCCGTGCCGCGGCGCTCACCCAGTGCCGAACGCCTGGGGGGATCCAGGCGCGCCCACACCGATTCGACGAACCGACCCTTTCCGACAGGAGCCCGCAACCATGGCCATCGAGGTCCGCATCCCGACCATCCTCCGCCAGTACACCGACGGTCAGAAGGCGGTGGAGGGCAGCGGTGAGACCCTCGCCGACCTGTTCACCGACCTCGAGACCCGGCACGCGGGCATCCAGGCCCGCATCGTGGACAACGGCCAGCTGCGCCGCTTCGTCAACGTGTACCTGAACGACGAGGACGTCCGCTTCGTCGACGGCATCGACACCAAGCTGACCGACGGCGACACCGTGACGATCCTGCCGGCCGTGGCCGGCGGCATGGCCTGAGACCGGCATGCGCTACGACTCCCCGCTGGCCGCGGTGGGCAACACCCCCTTGGTGCGCCTGCCGCGGCTGTCGCCGTCCCCGGACGTCCGTATCTGGGCCAAGCTGGAGGACCGCAACCCGACCGGCTCGGTCAAGGACCGCCCGGCCCTGCACATGATCGAGCAGGCGGAGAAGGACGGCCGGCTCACCCCGGGCTGCACGATCCTGGAGCCGACCTCCGGCAACACGGGCATCTCCCTGGCCATGGCGGCGAAGCTCAAGGGCTACCGCATGGTGTGCGTGATGCCCGAGAACACCTCGCAGGAACGCCGGGACCTGCTCGGCATGTGGGGCGCCGAGATCATCTCCTCGCCGGCCGCGGGCGGCTCCAACACCGCCGTGCGCGTGGCCAAGGAGCTGGCCGCCGAGCACCCCGACTGGGTGATGCTCTACCAGTACGGCAACCCGGACAACGCGGGCGCCCACTACGCGACGACGGGGCCGGAGATCCTCGCCGACCTGCCCTCCATCACCCACTTCGTCGCGGGCCTCGGCACCACCGGCACCCTCATGGGCGTCGGCCGCTACCTGCGCGAGCACAAGCCGGACGTGAAGATCGTCGCCGCCGAACCGCGCTACGACGACCTGGTCTACGGCCTGCGCAACCTCGACGAGGGCTTCGTGCCGGAGCTGTACGACGCCTCCGTGCTCACCACCCGCTTCTCGGTCGGCTCGGCCGACGCGGTCACCCGCACCCGTGAACTCCTGCAGCAGGAGGGCATCTTCGCGGGCGTCTCCACCGGTGCCGCACTGCACGCGGCGATCGGTGTCGGCAGGAAGGCGGTGCAGGCCGGCGAGAGCGCCGACATCGTCTTCATCGTGGCCGACGGCGGCTGGAAGTACCTCTCCACCGGGGTCTACACGGCGGCCACCACCGAGGAGGCCATCGAGACGCTCCAGGGCCAGCTCTGGGCGTAGCACGCCTCAAGCGCACGCCAGCCCCCTCCTATGAGGGGGCCAATCCCATCCTATGGAGGGGCAAAGAATTACCTCCGGTACTGCCGGTGGCTCTTCGGCCGGGGCTACGGTCCTCCCGCACCCTGTCATGTCACGCTCACTCGGCATGCGGGGCGTCTGAAGTGTCATGCTCATGACTGCGCGGTACTGCCGCCGCTACGCGCGTCAAGGGCCTGCCCAACCAGTGCGAGAAACCCCACTTCCCCATGGAGGCAGTACCCCATGCGTGAGTCACGCCCGAGCGGGCGGACACGGAGTCTTCGAAGACTCGTCTCCGTCGCCCTCCCCACCCTCGCCCTGACCGTCGCCGGACTGGCCGCGGCGCCGGTGGCCGGGGCCCTGGCCGCCGCCGCTCCCGCGCCCCACATCTCCCGGGCCGCGCAGAACACCAAGGCTCTGACCGCACCCGAGCGGCAGATCTTCCACTCGACCGGCAAGGCCGGGCAGAAGGTCCCGACGACCCATCTGTGCGCCACCGCCGAGCCGGGCCACGCGTCCTGCTTCGCCCAGCGGCGCACCGACATCAAGCAGCGGCTCGCCTCGGCGCTCGCCGCCGCCGCGCCCTCCGGCCTCTCCCCGGCCAATCTGCACAGCGCCTACAACCTGCCCTCGACGGGCGGCTCCGGCCTGACCGTTGCCATCGTCGACGCCTACAACGACCCCAACGCCGAGTCGGACCTGGCCACTTACCGCTCCACCTACGGCCTGTCCGCGTGCACCAAGGCCAACGGCTGCTTCAAGCAGGTCAGCCAGACCGGCTCCACCACCTCGCTGCCGACCAACGACACCGGCTGGGCCGGTGAAGAGGCGCTCGACCTCGACATGGTCAGCGCGGTCTGCCCGAACTGCAGCATCGACCTGGTCGAGGCGAACTCCGCGAACGACACCGACCTCGGCATCGCCGAGAACGAGGCCGTCACGCTGGGCGCCAAGGTCGTCTCCAACAGCTGGGGCGGCTCCGAGTCCTCCTCCCAGACCAGCGAGGACACCCAGTACTTCAAGCACCCGGGCGTCGCCATCACCGTCTCCTCCGGTGACTCCGCCTACGGCGCCGAGTTCCCGGCGACCTCCCAGTACGTGACCGCCGTCGGCGGCACCGCGCTGTCCACCGCCTCCAACTCCCGTGGCTGGAGCGAGTCGGTGTGGCACACCAGCTCCACCGAGGGCACCGGCTCCGGCTGCTCGGCGTACGACCCGAAGCCGAGCTGGCAGACCGACAGCGGCTGCTCCAAGCGCATGGAGGCCGACGTCTCCGCGGTCGCCGACCCGGCCACCGGCGTGGCGGTCTACGACACCTACGGCGGCTCCGGCTGGGCGGTCTACGGCGGCACCAGCGCCTCCGCCCCGATCGTCGCCGGTGTCTACGCCCTCGCGGGCACCCCGGGTTCCGGTGACTACCCGGCGAAGTACCCGTACTCCCACACGAGCAACCTGTACGACGTGACCAGCGGCAGCAACGGCTCCTGCTCCACCTCGTACTTCTGCACCGCGGGCACCGGCTACGACGGCCCGACCGGCTGGGGCACCCCGAACGGCACCACCGCCTTCACCGCCGGCACCAGCACCGGCAACACGGTCTCCGTCACCAACCCGGGCAGCCAGTCGACCACCACCGGCGGCTCGGCCGGCCTGCAGATCCACGCCACCGACAGCGCGGGCGCGACCCTGACCTACAGCGCCTCCGGTCTGCCGACCGGTCTGTCCATCAACAGCTCCTCCGGCCTGATCTCCGGTACGGCGTCCACCGCGGGCACCTACCAGGTCACGGTCACCGCGACCGACTCCACCGGCGCCTCCGGCTCGACCTCCTTCACCTGGACGGTCGGCTCCTCCGGCGGCACCTGCACCTCGGCCCAGCTGCTCGGCAACGCGGGCTTCGAGTCGGGCAACACCACCTGGACCGCGAGCAGCGGCGTCATCACCAACGACTCCGGTGAGGCCGCGCACGGCGGTTCCTACAAGGCCTGGCTCGACGGTTACGGCTCCTCGCACACCGACACGCTGTCCCAGTCGGTGACCGTCCCGGCCGGCTGCAAGGCCAGCTTCACCTTCTACCTGCACATCGACACCGCGGAGACCACCAGCAGCACGGCGTACGACAAGCTGACGGTGACCGCCGGTTCGACGACCCTGGCGACGTACTCGAACCTCAACGCCGCCTCCGGGTACGCGCAGAAGACCTTCGACCTGTCCTCGTTCGCGGGTCAGACGGTCACCCTGAAGTTCAGCGGGGTGGAGGACTCCTCCCTGCAGACCAGCTTCGTCGTGGACGACACCGCCCTGACGACCGGCTGATCCTTACGGCAATCGGATCCCGTACCCGGAAGAAAGCGTTCCGGGTGCGGGATCCGTCCGTGCCGGTGGTACGTCTCATCTGCACCAGGCGACCGGCAGGCCGGCCGGTCACGGCAGAAAGGCGGACCCCCATGCGCCGTACGACGACCGTCGCCCTCGCGGCGGCAGCGCTGCTGCTCGCGGGCTGCGGCTCCCAGAGCGGCGGGGACACCGGCAGCGGCAGCGGCGACAACGGCAAGGTGTCGCCCTCGGCGTCGGCCCCTTCGTCCGGCAGCGGCTGCGTCACCCACGTGGAGCTGACCGCCGCCGACAACGGCCGTACCGTCTGCCTGGCCAAGGGCGGCGAGCTGCGGCTCACCCTCGACGGGACCAGGAGCCGCCCCTGGAAGCCGGTCGCGGCGAGCGGCACCGCCCTGAAGGCGATCAACGCGGGCTTCGTCCTCCAGCCGGGCGACGCGAGCGCCGCCTACCAGGCGGTGGCGGCCGGAAAGACCGAGCTGACGTCCTCCCGCCCGCTGTGCCCCGAGCCCACGGCCTCCGGCCAGGTCTCCTGCAAGGGCATCGAGGAGTGGAAGGCCACCGTGACGGTGGGCTAGCGGGCGGCTAGCCGGCGAGGTGTCTGACCTGGTCCCACAGGACCGGGTCGACCACGCCCACCCGGCGGCGGAAGTCCCACACCGGGACCTCCCGCAGCTCGTCCGTCTGCAGGAAGCTGGGCCGGCCGTGGGCGTCGCCGACGGCGCCGGGCGGCAGCGGGATCACCCCGGCGCGCTCGTCGTGGTACTTGCTGGTGATCTTCGCGACCGTGGCCCGGTTGCCGCGCACGGCCAGCACCAGACAGGGCCGGTCCTTCACCTCGGCGCGGTCCTCGTAGGGCACGTTCGCCCACCAGATGTCCCCCGGGTGCGGACGTGTCGTCACCCGGGCCCGGCCGCCGGGGCGCCCGGGCGGCCGCAGCCGGCGCCCGCCGGGACGGCGGCTCCGGCCCCAGCCGTCGACGAGCGTGGCGACCAGAGCGAGCAGCACCACCGCCGCGAGCGCCAGCCACCATGACGTGTCCATACGGACGACGTTACCGGCGTGCGCTCAGCGGCGCGCGCCCTCTTGTGAGCTACCTGCGCCCCCGGTCCAGCCGAACCGGTGACAGCACAGGTGAGTTCGCCCACAACGGCCCCTGGCGGAGGAGCGACCGGCCCTTTTGCGCCTTACGCTCGACAAACCGCACGACCCCCCTCTGCCCCCTTCCCGACCCCTCTCCCCGCACCCCGCCCATCGGTTTCCCGCCTACGGAGGTTTCTGCTTCATGAAGCTCACCGTCGTCGGCTGCTCGGGGTCGTTCCCGTCCGCGGAATCGGCCTGCTCGAGCTACCTCGTAGAGGCCGACGGCTTCCGGCTGCTCCTCGACATGGGCAATGGCGCCCTCGGAGAGTTGCAGCGCCACTGCGGTCTCTACGACCTCGACGCCATCTTCCTGAGTCATCTGCATGCCGATCACTGCATCGACATGTGCGCGTACTTCGTCGCGCGCTACTACCGTCACGACGGCGGCCGCTGCGACCCGATCCCGGTCTACGGCCCCGAGGGCACCGAACACCGTCTGACCACGGCGTACGCCGACACCCCCTCCGCCTCCTCCATGAGCGAGGTCTTCGACTTCCACACGGTCAAGCCGTCCACGTTCGAGATCGGCCCGTTCACCGTGCACACCGAGCGGGTCCGGCACCCCGTGGAGGCGTACGCCATCCGCATCGAACACGGCGGCAAGTCCCTGACGTACTCCGGCGACACGGGCGTCAGCGAGGCGCTGGACGAGCTGGCCCGGGACACCGACCTGTTCCTGTGCGAGGCGGCGTTCACGCACGGCAAGGAGAACATCCCCGACCTGCACCTCAACGGCCGTGAGGCGGGCGAGGCGGGGGCCCGCGCGGGCGCCCGCCGGCTGGTCCTCACCCACATCCCGCCGTGGACGGACCCGCAGGTCAACCTCGCGGACGCGCGCGAGGTCTTCGCGGGGCCGGTGGAGCTGGCCGCGCCGCGGGTCACGTACGAGATCTGACCCGCCCCCGGACAACGCGAAGGCCCCCGAAGCCAGTACGGCTCCGGGGGCCTTCACGTTGTGCGGGGCCGGCCTACTTGGCCTCGGCCTTCTGCAGTTCGGCGAGTTCCTCGTCGGACTCGCGGCCCGGCGTGGGCAGGTTGAACTTGATGATCGCGAAGCGGAAGACCGCGTAGTAGACCACCGCGAAGCACAGGCCGACCACGACCAGCCCCAGCGGGTTGCTCGCGATGCCGAAGTTCAGACCGAAGTCGACCGCGCCGGCCGAGAACCCGAAGCCGTCCCGCATGCCCAGCGACCAGGTCAGCGCCATGGAGACGCCGGTGAGGACCGCGTGGATGGCGTACAGGACCGGCGCGATGAACATGAAGGTGAACTCGATCGGCTCGGTGACGCCGGTGACGAAGCTGGTCAGCGCGAGCGAGAACATCATGCCGCCGACCACCTTGCGGCGCTCCGGGCGGGCGCAGTGCACGATGGCGAGGCAGGCGGCCGGGAGACCGAACATCATGATCGGGAAGAAGCCCGTCATGAACTGGCCCGCGTGCGGGTCACCGGCCAGGAAGCGCGCGATGTCGCCGCTCTTGCCGTGGTACTCGCCCGCCTGGAACCACGGGAAGGAGTTCAGCAGGTGGTGCATGCCGATCGGGATCAGCGCACGGTTGGCGACACCGAAGATGCCCGCGCCGACGGCGCCCGAGCCCACCAGCCACTCGCCGAAGTTGTGCAGGCCCGTGCCGAGGACCGGCCAGACGTAGCCGAAGACGATGCCGATGAGCAGACCCGCGAAGGCGGACAGGATCGGGACGAGGCGGCGGCCGCCGAAGAAGCCCGCCCAGTCGGGCAGCTTGGTGCGGTAGAAGCGCTGGTACAGCAGGGCCACGACGATGCCCATCACCACGCCGCCGAGGACCTTGGCGTCGACCGGGGCGTTCACCATCTGGACCTTGCCGTCGACGACCGTCGCGATCTTCGGCAGGTTCTTGTCGGTGAACGTGCCGAGCACGTTCTTGAAGACCAGGTAGCCGACCACCGCGGCGAGCGCGGTCGAGCCGTCCGACTTCTTCGCGAAGCCGATCGCGATGCCCACGGCGAACAGCAGCGCCATGTTGTCGAGGATCGCGTTGCCGCCGGCCGCCATGAAGGAGGCGATCTTCGTCAGGAACGCCGGGTAGTTCGGGTCGCCCAGCATGTCCGTGTTGCCCAGACGCACCAGGAGGGCGGCGGCGGGGAGCACCGCCACCGGCAGCATCAGGGAGCGGCCGATGCGCTGCAGCACAGCCATCGCCCCGGCGCCCTTCTTCTTCTCCGCCGCGGGAGCGGCGCTGGCCGTGGTCACAAGTTCCTCCAGGAGGGCAAGGCGCCGCCCGGGAACCATGGAAGGGGACGGCAGCGTCTCTGGTCTACACCACTTAGTGGTGTAGACCTGTTGTACACGATGAAGGCGGCATAAGGAACCCGTGAATCCGCTGTCGTGGGATTACCCGCTGTGCTGGTCGCCGGGCCCGTCTGCGGGGACGCCGAAAGGCCCCCGGACCAGCGGTTCCGGGGGCCTTTCTCGGACGGGGCGTCAGACCTTCGTGACGTCCTCGACCTGGTCCTCGGGTTCGCGGCCGGGTGTTCTGAGGTCGAACTTCGTGATGGCGAACCGGAAGACGGCGTAGTAGACGGCCGCGAAGCACAGGCCGATCGGGATGATCAGCCACGGCTTGGTGGCCAGGTTCCAGTTGATGACGTAGTCGATGAGACCGGCCGAGAAGCTGAAGCCGTCGTGCACCCCGAGCCCCCAGGTCACCGCCATCGAGACCCCGGTGAGCACCGCGTGGACCACGTACAGCAGGGGCGCGATGAACATGAACGAGTACTCGATCGGCTCGGTGATGCCGGTCACGAACGAGGTCAGCGCCACCGAGAGCATCAGACCGCCCACCTCCTTGCGGCGGTTCGGCCGCGCGCAGTGGGTCATCGCCAGTGCGGCCGCCGGCAGCGCGAACATCATGATCGGGAAGAAGCCCGAGGTGAACTGGCCCGCGTTCGGGTCGCCCGCCAGGAACATGTTGATGTCGCCGTGCACGACCTTCCCGTCGGGTGTCGTGTAACTGCCGAACTGGAACCAGATGGGCACGTTCAGGAACTGGTGCAGGCCGATGACGAGCAGCCCCCGGTTCGCGACGCCGAAGACGCCCGCGCCCCACGACCCCGCGTCCCGCAGCCAGTGGCTGAAGCTCTCCAGGGCGTCGCCGACCGGCGGCCAGACCCACAGGCACACCGCCGCGAAGGCGATGGCGACGAACGACATGATGATCGGGACCAGCCGGCGGCCGTTGAAGAAGCCCAGCCAGTCCACCAGTCTGGTGCGGTGGAAGCGAGCCCAGAAGAACGCGGCCAGCAGCCCCAGGACGATGCCGCCGAAGACACCCGGGTTCTGGAACGTGAAGGTGGACACCGTCCCTGCCTGGACCTGGCAGCCGACGTCCGGGATCGTCTTCGAGCCGGCCGGGCACTGCTCCGGGAACTGGTGCAGCACGCCGTAGTAGACGAGGAAGCCCGCCACCGCCGCGAGGGCCGTCGAGCCGTCCGACTTGCGGGCCATGCCGATCGCGACGCCCACGCAGAACAGCAGCGGAAGGCCGATCGAGCTGTCCAGCAGCGCGCCGCCCGCCCCCTTCATCACCTTCGACAGGTCCGTCCAGCCCAGGCCGTCGGACCCGAACACGTCCGGCTGGCCCAGCCGGTTCAGGATGCCCGCCGCCGGCAGCACCGCGATCGGCAACTGGAGGCTGCGGCCCATCTTCTGCAGGCCCTGGAAGAGGTTGTGCCAGCGGGCGCGCGCGGGGCTGACCGTGCTGTCGGCGCTCATGGACGTCCTCCCGGGCCGCTCGACTCGGACGCGGTTTGTCGACCGTACCGGCTGTGGTGTAGACCAGTTGGCGGACGGTTCCGCTGTCGTGATCGCCATCCTTCGGCACGCACGGCATGACCGCTCGCAAAGATGGGCCAACTGTGGGTTACTGCGACAAAGCGGTTCGGATCAGGGAGAAGGAACATGGCCAGCAAGGCTGAGAAGATCGTCGCCGGCCTCGGCGGAATCGACAACATCGAGGAGATCGAGGGCTGCATCACCCGGCTGCGCACCGAGGTCTCGGACCCCTCGCTGGTCAACGAGACCGCCCTGAAGGCCGCCGGCGCCCACGGCGTCGTCAAGATGGGCACCGCCATCCAGGTCGTCATCGGCACCGACGCCGACCCGATCGCCGCGGAGATCGAAGACATGATGTGAGACCCCGTTCGAGCCGGGGTCACCTGTAAGGGGTTCTTCCCACCGTGGGAGGAGCCCCTTCCGTCACTCCGGATAGGCTCGTGGCCATGTCTCGAATCGACGGCCGCACTCCCGAACAGCTCCGCCCGGTCACCATCGAACGCGGCTGGAGCAAGCACGCCGAGGGCTCCGTCCTCGTCTCCTTCGGCGACACCAAGGTCTTCTGCACCGCCTCGGTCACCGAAGGCGTCCCGCGCTGGCGCAAGGGCAGCGGCGAGGGCTGGGTCACCGCGGAGTACGCCATGCTGCCCCGCGCCACCAACACCCGCGGCGACCGAGAGTCCGTCAAGGGCAAGATCGGTGGCCGCACCCACGAGATCTCCCGCCTCATCGGCCGCTCCCTGCGCGCCGTCATCGACTACAAGGCGCTCGGCGAGAACACCGTCGTCCTCGACTGCGACGTCCTCCAGGCCGACGGCGGCACGCGCACGGCGGCCATCACCGGCGCCTACGTCGCCCTCGCCGACGCGATCTCCTGGGCCCAGGGCAGGAAGCTCGTCAAGGCCGGCCGCCAGCCCCTGACCGGCACGGTGTCGGCCGTCTCCGTCGGCATCGTCGGCGGCGTGCCCCTCCTCGACCTCTGCTACGAGGAGGACGTGCGCGCCGAGACCGACATGAACGTCGTCTGCACCGGCGACGGCCGCTTCGTCGAGGTCCAGGGCACCGCCGAGGCCGAGCCCTTCGCCCGCGAGGAACTGAACGCCCTGCTCGACCTCGCCGTCACCGGCTGCACCGAGCTGACCGCGATCCAGAAGGCCGCGCTGGCCGCCACGCTCGAAAAGTAAAGGACGTACCAACACTCGGGGGTGCGGCAGGGCAACCCCCGCCCGCTCCCCGACGTCCGTATGGGTACGGGCGTACGACCACCACCGTGCGCCCGGCCAGCCACCAGGGGAGGGAACACCACCATGGCCGCCAGCCGACGCCGAGGCCGTCTCACCGCCGTCGCCGCCGTCATAGCGACCGCCGCGCTCACCGCCGGCCTCACCACCGGCTGCGACGCCGTGAACAAGGCCCTCGACTGCGTGCAGACCGCCGACTCCATCGCCGACAGCGTCACCGATCTCCAGCAGGCCGTGGAGAACGCCTCGAACGACCCGACGCAGCTCGACCAGTCCCTCGCCTCGATCGACAAGAACCTCGACAAGATCGGCGACAAGACCGACAACGCCGACGTCAACAAGGCGGTCGACAACCTGAACAAGGCCGTGGACAACGTCCGTACGGCGATCAAGAACGGCGACAACACGCCGGACGTCAGCCCGGTGACGGACGCGGCGGGCGAACTGACGAAGGTCTGCACGTCGTAGGCGCCTTCCCGGGGGCGGGGCGCGGACGAGGCCCGGGGCGGAGCCCCGGGGACGTCAGCCCCCACCCCCGGGGACGCATCACCCCTCGAGCCCGCGCCGCTCCTTGCGGTCCAGCCGCTCCTGGCGCCGCTGCTCCTTCAGCCGCTGCCGCTCCGCCCGGGTCACCTTGCGCTCCACGCCGACCCCGCCCCAGAAGGCGAAGCCGCCGATGACCACCCGCGGCGCGCCCGGCCCGGCCTGCTCGTCGCCCCGGGGGTGCTCGAAACCACCCATGACACCGATCCCGCGGACGACGACCTCGACACCCGGCGGGACGGTCACCTGCACCCCACCCATGATCGCCACACAGTTGATGTGGACCTCGCGGTCCGCGAAGTCCGCCTCCCGCAGATCGATCTCGCCGCCGCCCCAGAAGGCGAAGGCGGTGAACTTCTTCGGCACCGTCCAGCGGCCCTTGCGCTGGAAGCCGGACATGACGGCCACCGCCCCCGTGGACGAGCCCTCACCCCCGACGATCCGGCCCGCCCAACTCCCGCTCTCCACCGGCTCCTTGGTGAAGGAGACCGGGGCGGGCGCCACGGCCCCGCCGGCCGGCAGGTCACGGGTGATCGGCGTCAGCTCGGCGTACGTACGCGCCTTGTACGTCGCCTCCAGCCGCTCCTCGAACTCCTCCATGTCCAGCCGCCCCTCGGCGAGGGCGTCCCGCAGGACCTCGGAGACCCGCTCACGGTCGGCGTCGGAGGCACGGAGTTCCGGCACTGCGTCGTCGGTCATGGCAGAAGACTACGAGAAGATGCCCGCGAAGAGATGCCCACGAGATGCCCAGGAGATGCCCGGCGAGAAGACGCCTAAGAGACCGCCTTCTCGGCGTACATCTTCGCGATGACGGCCTCGATGTCCGGCTCCCGCACCGACAGGTCGACCAGCGGATACTCGGCCGCGACCGCCGCCACCAGCGGCGCCGCCGACTGCCCCGCCGGGAACGCCAGCCACTGCCGCGGCCCCTCCACCCGCACCACCCGGCACGACGGCACCTCGATCGGCGGCAGCTCCCGCTCCAGGTCCACCACCAGCGTCCGCTCGCCCTCTCCGGCCTCGTGCAGCCCGGCGAGCGGACCGTCGTACATCAGCCGCCCGTGGTCGATCACCATGACCCGCGAGCACACCTGCTCGATGTCCTGCAGATCGTGCGTCGTCAGCAGCACCGTCGTACCGTGCTCGGCGTTCAGCTCCCGCAGGAAGCCCCGCACCTTCGCCTTCGACACCACGTCCAGGCCGATCGTCGGCTCGTCCAGGTACAGCACCTCCGGATCGTGCAGCAGGGCCGCCGCGATGTCCCCGCGCATCCGCTGCCCCAGCGACAGCTGCCGCACCGGCACGTCCAACAGGGGCTCCAGCTCCAGCAGTTCCACGCAGCGGTCCAGATTCTCCCGGTAACGGGCGTCCGGGATGCGGTACATGCGGTGCGCCAGCCGGTAGGAGTCGATCAGCGGCAGGTCCCACCACAGTGTCGTCCGCTGCCCGAACACCACCCCGATCCGGTGCGCCAGCCGCGTGCGCTCCCGCGAGGGATCGATACCCGCCACCCGCAGCCGGCCCGCGCTCGGCATCAGGATGCCGGTCAGCATCTTGATCGTCGTCGACTTGCCGGCGCCGTTCGGGCCGATGTAGCCGACCATCTCACCGCGCGCCACGGTGAAGGAGATCGAGTCCACCGCCCGCACCTGCCGCCGCTCCCGCTTCAGGAACCCGGTCCTCCTGCGCACCTCGAAGACCTTCTCGACCCCGGCCACCTCGATGAACGCGTCCACCGCTAACTCCCTGTACTCCGATACGACCGAAGGCCCACCCGCCACGCCAGCCCCGCCGCCGCGCAGCACACCGCCGCCACCAGCGGCGGCGCGAACGCCGCCCACTGCGGCACGCCGTCCAGCGGATAGGGCTGCCCCAGCACATAGGCCGCCGGCACCCAGTTGACGAAGGCCAGCGGGAGTATGAACGTCACCCCGCGCACCAACTCCTTGCCGAACACCGTCGGCGGGTACTGCAACAGTGTCTGGCCGCCGTACGTGAACGCGCTCTGCACCTCGGACGCGTCCTGCGCCACGAACTGGAAGGCCGCCCCCGCCACGAGCACCGCGGAGAAGATCACCCCGCCGCAGACCAGCATCCCCGGCACCATCAGCACCTTGACCGGCGTCCAGCCGATGTCCGACGCGACCAGCGCATAGCCCAGCACCAGCGTCCCCTGCATGATCCGGCTGATCCGGCGCAGCGCGAACCGGTCGGCGGCGACCTGCGCCAGCACCGGCGCGGGCCGCACCAGCAGGGTGTCGAGCGTGCCGTCGCGCACCCGGGTGCCCAGCCGGCCCGCCGAACCGATCACCAGGTCCGCGAGCCCGAACGAGGTCGCCGACAGCCCGTACAGGAAAGCGATCTCGGGCAGCGACCAGCCGCCGAGCGCGTCGACCCGCGAGAACATCAGCAGGATCGACACGAAGTCGAGACCGGTCACCAGCAGACCGCCGACCACGGTCATCACGAAGGACACCCGGTAGGTCAGCGTGGAGCGGATCCACATCCCGGAGATCAGCCGGTAGGCGCGCAGCCCCTCGGCCAGGGCGTTGTACTCAGCCACCCTGCACCACCACCCGTCGCGCCGCCGCCGTCTGCACCAGCCGCCCGGCCGCCAGCAGCACCACCGCCCACGCCGCCTGGAAGACGAAGGCCGGCAGCGGGTCCGCCTCGCCCATCAGCACGTCCGCGGGCACCTGGAGCTGCGCCGCCCACGGCAGCACCCGTACGACCTCACCGAGCGTCCCCGGGAAGGCGTTCAGCGGGAGAGTCATCCCCGAGCAGAAAATACCGAGGACCATCAGCGCCTGAAGCGCCCCCGTGCCGTCCAGCAGCCAGAACCCGGTCAGCGCCACCAGGTAGCGGATCCCGAAACTGACGATCATCGCGAGCGCCACGGAGACCAGGAAGGCCAGCCACCTGCCCGGATCGTCCGGGAGCGCCGTCGGGAACACGAGCGCCCCGAAGGCGAACGGAACCACCCCACGCCCGAGCAGCTGGAACAGCGCCCGGCCCAAATCGTTCGCGAGCCACCACACTTGCAGATCCGCCGGCCGGTACAGATCGATCGCGACCTCACCCGTACGGATGCGTTCCATGAACTCGGTCTCGAAGCCGCCCCCCTGAATCGCCAGCGTCGCGTACAGTGCCTGCCCCAGCCACACGAAGGTGACCGCCTGCGCCTGGTCATAGCCTCCGAGGTGCGGTTTCTCGTCCCACAGAGCCAGGTAGGTGTAGACGAGAATCAGTCCGAAGACCGTGTTGGTGAACACCCCTGCCGCAGTGGCCGTCCGATACGTCGCGTACCGTCTGAATCCCCCCGCCGCGACGGCCACGTACAACCGTCCCGCGCCCACGCCAGTCGACCTCCCTGGACCGCTCGACACCGAAGCGCAGGAGCCTAGTCCGGAGGCCCGGTGACCGGCCACGCATTTTCCGCCCCGGATGCGTGCCGGAATCCGGGAACGGAACGCCAGGTGCGAGAGTCTTCAAACCGGGGGCGCAGAAGGCGTACGAGGCGTACGGGAAACGTACGACGCGAAACAGGAGTCCGTGCACGAGATGAGCGACGAGCCGCAGCCGCAGCAGCACACCAAGGGCGGGGCACCGGACGAACCGCTGCCGGCTGAAGGGTCCGGAGAGCCGGGGTCCACCACCCGCGGCCGCGAGGAGCGGACTCCGAAGACGCCCGACAGCGATACCGCCACCGAGAAGGACGGCTCCGGGGAGAACCGTCCCGATCCGGCCGCCGGGTCGGTTCGGGGTGCCGGTGCCGGTGCCGGTGCCGGTGCCGGTGCCGGTGCCGGTGCCGGTGCCGTTTCCGACCAGGCCGCGCGGGCTCGCCGGGCGGCTCAGGCGAGCCGTGCGGGGAGGACGGAAGGCCGGGGACTCCAGGTGGGTGCGGAGGCCGAGGAGTCCCAGCAGCCTCAGAAGCCCCAGTCGTCCGTGGAACAGCAGGGCTCCGACGGGTCCCGTCGGCCGGAGAGGCCCGAGGTGTCCGACAGGTCGCAGGCACCCGGGAAGACCCAGGGTGCCGAGAAGCCCCAGGGTTCTGCCGAGTTCCGCCCCTTCGACAGGGCCCAGGGCTCCCAGGCGTCCGCGGGGTCGCGGCTCCCGGGGCAGTCGCAGGGCCCGGCGAAGCCCGGCGAGCCCCAGAAGCAGGGCGACTCTGCCACGACGTCCCAGCGGGCCTCAGTGCCCCAGCAGTCCGGGCGGACCCAGGCGGGCGACGGTTCGCACGAGTCCGAGCAGCCCAACGCAGCGGAGAGCACCCAGGTCCTCCGGCGTATCAAGGCACCCCGGGCTTCCCAGGAGGGGAACCAGGCGGCCGCCGCCTCCCAGGCCTCCGGCGAGGCTCCGGCTCCCGCCGAGACCACTCAGGTCCTCCGCCGCGTCAAGGCTCCCGGCAAGGCCGAGTCGACCCAGCAGAGCCAGCAGAGCCAGCAGAGCCAGCAGAGCCGGCAGAGCCGGCAGAGTCGGTCGACCCAGCAGAGCCAGTCGCCCCGGCCGAACCGGCCGACCCAGTCGAACCGGCCCGGCAAGGGGAGCGCCGCCGCCGCCGCGGCCGCCGCCGCGAGCGGTGCCGCCATGGCCGCCGGTACCTCCGCCGCTGCCGCCCCGAAGTCCCCGGCCGCCGCGGCCGGAGCCGCAGCCGGCGCTGCATCTGCGGCCGGCGCCCGCGCCACCTCCACCACCCGGACCCCCGACGAGCCCCCCACCCCCCTCGCCGACAGCGGCGTCCCCGGCGTCCCCGGCGGCCCGGGAGGTCCCGACGGCCCCGGCGGCGGCAAGGGCAAGAAGCCCAAGCGGCCCAAGCGGACCGGATGGCGGCGGATCATCCCCACCTGGCGGATGGTGCTCAGCACCTTCGTGATCGGCGTCCTGCTGATCATCGGCCTCTTCTTCCTCGGCTACTCGCTCGTGAAGATCCCGCCGGCCAACGCCCTCGCCACCAAGCAGAGCAACGTCTACCTCTACGCCGACGGCTCCCAGCTCGCCCGCGACGGCACGATCAACCGCGAGAACGTCGACCTCTCCCAGGTCTCCAAGGACGCCCAGCACGCCGTCCTGGCAGCCGAGGACCGCGACTTCTACACCGAGTCCGCCGTCGACCCCAAGGCCATGCTCCGCGCCGCCTGGAACACCGCCACCGGCAAGGGCAGGCAGTCCGGCTCGACGATCACCCAGCAGTACGTGAAGAACTACTACCTGGCCCAGGAGCAGACGGTCACCCGTAAGGCCAAGGAGTTCTTCATCTCGATGAAGCTGGACCGCAACAAGTCCAAGGCCGACATCCTCGAGGGCTACCTCAACACCAGCTACTTCGGCCGCAACGCCTACGGCATCCAGGCCGCCGCCCAGGCCTACTACGGCCGGGACGCCGCCGAGCTCGACCCGGCCCGTGCCGCCTACCTCGCCGCCCTCGTCAACGCGCCGAGCGAGTACGACGTCGTGGCCCACCCCGAGAACAAGTCCGCCGCCCTCGCACGCTGGAACTACGTCCTGGACGGAATGGTCACGAAGGGCTGGCTCAGCGAGACCGAGCGCGCCGGTATGAAGTTCCCCATGCCGAAGGAGCAGACCATCTCCACCGGCCTCTCCGGCCAGCGCGGCTACCTCGTAGAGGCGGTCAAGCACTACCTGACCACCAACAACATCATCGACCCCGACAAGCTGGCCCTGGGCGGCTACCGCATCACCACCACCATCCAGAAGGACAAGCAGGACGCCTTCGTCAAGGCCGTCGACGACCAGCTGATGTCCAAGCTGGACAAGAAGAACAACAAGGTCGACAACGCCGTCCGTGCCGGCGGCGCCTCCGTCGACCCCAAGACCGGCAAGGTCGTCGCCATGTACGGCGGCGTCGACTACGTGAAGCAGTACACCAACGGCGCCACCCGCGGTGACTTCCAGGTCGGCTCCACCTTCAAGCCGTTCGTGTTCACCTCCGCGGTCCAGAACGGCTCGACCACCCAGGACGGCCAGACCATCACCCCGAACACCTACTACGACGGCACCAACAAGCGGCCCGTCCAGGGCTGGAGCGGCGGCCCCTACGCCCCCGAGAACGAGGACTCCAAGTCCTACGGCGACATCACCGTCCGCAAGGCCACCGACCTGTCGGTGAACTCCGTGTACGCGCAGATGGCCGTCGACGTCGGCCCGTCCAAGGTCAAGCAGACCGCCGTGGCCCTCGGCGTCCCCGCCGACACCAAGGACCTCCAGCCCTACCCGTCCATCGCCCTCGGCACCGCCACCGCCAGCGTCCTGGACATGGCGGAGTCGTACGCGACCCTCGCCAACCACGGCAAGCACGGCACGTACACGATGATCGAGAAGATCACCAAGGCCGGCACCGACGAGGTCACGCTCCCCGACAAGTCCGTCAAGCAGGCCGTCAGCCGCGAGGCCGCCGACACCACCACCTCCATCCTGCAGAGCGTGGTCCAGTCCGGCACCGCCACCGCCGCCCAGGCCGCCGGCCGCCCCGCCGCCGGCAAGACCGGCACCGCCGAGGAGGACACCGCCGCCTGGTTCGCGGGCTACACCCCCGACCTCGCCACCGTCGTCTCCGTCATGGGCCAGGACCCGGTCACCGCGGCCCACAAGCCGCTGTACGGCGCCATGGGCCTGCCGCGCATCAACGGCGGCGGCGCGCCCACCCAGATCTGGGCCCAGTTCACCAAGGACGCCCTCAAGGGCAAGCCGGCCACCGACTTCGACCTCCAGCTGCAGCAGGGCGCCGACGTCCAGGCACCCGGCACGCAGGCCCCGACCAACAGTGCCACCACCACCGGCGGCCAGGACACCGGCGGCGCCACCACCACCGGCGGCCACGACAACGGCGGCCCGACCGGCACCCCCACCAACGGCACCACCACCGGCGGCCAGGACACCGGCGGCCAGGACACCGGAGGCACCCCCGGCGGCGGCACCACCACGGACGGCGGCGGTACGACCACCACCGGCGGCGACACCACAGGGGGCGACACGGCCGGCGGCACCACGGCCGGTGACACGACCACCGGCGGAGGCACACCCGCCGGCGGCACGACCACCGGCGGCGGCACACCCGGTGGCACCACAGGCACCACCGGCGACGCCGGAGGCCAACCCTAGGAAGCGGCGTCAGTGACCGCTGGTCGCCTTCAGCCCCACGACGGCGACCAGCAGCAGACAGACGAAGAAGATCCGGGCGGCGGTGACCGGCTCACCCAGCACCACCATGCCGAGCACCGCCGCCCCGGCCGCCCCGATCCCCACCCACACGCCGTAGGCGGTACCGATCGGAAGCGACTTGGCGGCGTAGGACAGCAGCACCATGCTGGCGACGATCCCGGCACCGGTGAGCACACTGGGCACGACCCGCGTGAACCCGTCGGTGTACTTCATCCCGATCGACCAGCCGACCTCGAGCAGACCGGCCACGACAAGCAGCACCCAGGCCACGACAACACACCTCCGAGACGAACGGACGACTCTCTGCGGTGCGTCGTCTTTGCCTGCATCCCGGTACGGCGCGTCTCGTCGGGCTCCTTCGAACATAGCAAAGCAACGACAAAGGGGCTGGTGACAACCGTCACCAGCCCCTTCTCGGCTTCCGGCCAGAGATACTTCCGGCCAGAGATGCCTCTGATCAGAGATACAGGCCCGTGGAGTCCTCGCCGCCCTCGAACCGGTCGGCGGCCACCGCGTGCAGATCACGCTCCCGCATGAGCACGTACGCCACACCCCGCACCTCGACCTCGGCCCGGTCCTCCGGATCGAACAGAACCCGGTCACCGGGCTCCACGGTCCGTACGTTCTGACCCACCGCGACGACCTCCGCCCAGGCCAGCCGCCGCCCGACCGCCGCGGTCGCGGGAATCAGGATGCCGCCGCCCGACCGCCGCTCGCCCTCACCGGCGTCCTGCCGCACGAGAACCCGGTCGTGCAGCATCCGGATGGGCAGCTTGTCGTGCTGAGGGTTGCTGTGCTCGTTTCTGTTGGCGCTCACGCCTCGAACCTACCTGCCTCGGACGGACTCGTACGACCCCGGGCCACCCACTCGTCTCCGCCCTGGTCAGCGCTTACGCCGCCGCGAGCCCACCGCGAGCAGGCCCACGACCCCGACGACGACCAGCGCGACGGGCACGACCCGCTCGAGCCGCGGCGCGCCCTCCTCGTCCACGAACTGTGCCCGCACCTCACTCACCACCCGGTTGACCTGGACGTAGGCCCGCCCGACCGTGTGATCGATATTGGCGACGACCTTGGCCTTGGCGTCCGCGACGATCGTCTGCGGATGCACCCGCACCCCGATCTCGTCGAGCGTCTCGGCCAGCACGTCGCGACGGCGCTTGATGTCCGCCTCGATCTGCGCCGGGGTTCTGGTGTCCGACGTGTCCGCCACCGTACGGCCTCCGAAGTCTCCTGATGCTGTCCCGGACAGTCTGTCAGCTCCGGCCGCCACCGCGCCGCAACGCCCCCCGTTACGCTGGACCGATGAGCGAGCGACTCCAGCCCGGTGACGTGGCCCCCGCCTTCACCCTCCCCGACGCCGACGGCAACGAGGTGTCCCTGTCGGACCACAAGGGCCGCAAGGTCATCGTCTACTTCTACCCCGCGGCCCTGACTCCGGGCTGCACCAAGCAGGCCTGCGACTTCACGGACAACCTCGAGGTCCTGGCCTCCGCCGGCTACGACGTCATCGGTGTCTCCCCCGACAAGCCCGAGAAGCTGGCCAAGTTCCGCGAGAAGGAGTCCCTGAAGGTCACGCTGGTGGGCGACCCCGACAAGAAGGTCCTGGAGGCCTACGGCGCTTTCGGCGAGAAGAAGCTCTACGGCAAGACCGTCGTCGGCGTCATCCGCTCCACGGTGGTCGTCGACGAGGAGGGCAAGGTCGAACGAGCCCTCTACAACGTCAAGGCCACCGGCCACGTCGCCAAGATCATCAAGGACCTGGGGATCTGACTCCCCGCGGCACCCTTCTCGTGCCAGACGGCCCGCACCGGAATACCCCGGCGCGGGCCGTTCCCATTCCGTGCGTGACTGTCCGATAAACGGTTCGTTACTCCGTACGAGCTGCGAACGCGCAGCCGGGACGGAGGGGGCTCGATGGGGGCCAGTGCGTACAGCAAGGAGCGGCTGGAGGAGGCGGCTCGGGGGGCGCGGACGTTGTCGGAGGCGCTGGAGCGGCTGGGGGTGGATCCGAAGAGTTCGAAGCGGCGGTATGTGCTCGGGCGGATGAGGAAGCTGGGAGTGGATGTCTCGCACTTCGAGCGGGAGGGGGTGAAGTGGACGCGGGAGGTGCTTGAGCAGGCGGTGGCCGCCTCCACGAACATGTGCGAGGTGCTCCGACGGCTCGGGCTGGAGGTGGTCGGTGGTCACCACACGCACATCAGCCGGCGGATCAAGGCGTACGGGATCGATACCTCGCACTTCCAGGTGCCTACCCGGCGCGGCGAGGCGCGACGGCCCCGGACGCCCGATCGCTTGCTCGTCGAGCAGCCGCCCGAACACGGCCGACGCATCCAGAGCGACCGCCTCAAGTGGGCGATGACGACCTTGGGCGTACCGGAGCGATGCGCCCTCTGCGGCACGGAGGCGATCTGGCGAGGTCGTCCGCTTCCGCTGGAGGTCGACCATATCGACGGCAACTGGCGGGACAACCGCATCGAGAACCTGCGCTTCCTCTGCCCCAACTGCCACTCGGTGACGGACGATTACCGGGGGCGTGGGAAGGGGCGTCCCATGGGCGGGGCAGCATGAGCAGCGGCGTGCAGTACACACGCGAGCGACTGGCCGCAGCCGCCGCTCAGTGTTCCGACATCGACGAGGTCATCGCCTTCTTCGGTACCAAGCCTTATGGCAACCTTCGGTGCCACCTCTTCCGGCGCTTCGACCACTTCGGGATCGACGTCTCCCACATGCCCCGGCAGAGGCGAGCGAGTACGGTACCGGCCAAACCAGCCGCCGACGTGTTGCGCCGTGCGGTCGAGGAGGCGACCTCCATCGCGGATACGCTCCGCGCTCTGGGAATGGAGCCTTACAACAGCAGACTGCGCACCCTGATCCTTCACTGGGTGACGGAGGACGATCTCGACACCTCTCACTTCCTAGGGCAGGCGCATCAGCGAGGGCGTCCAGGCCCTGTGCCACGCAGGCGTGCTGCGGACATCCTGATCCAGCATGACGGCACCCGTCGGACGAGAACCCATCTCCTGCGCAGGGCGCTCGCGGAAGTCGGCGAGCCGGAGGCATGCGCCGAATGCGGGGTCGGCCCCGAGTGGCTCGGCAGGCCTATGACGCTAGAGGTCGACCACATCAGCGGGGACTGGAGCGACGATCGGCGGGGGAACCTGCGGTTGTTGTGTCCTAACTGCCACGCGATCACCAATACCTGGTGCAGAGGCGGGAGTCGCGCGCATCCCCGGTAGCATGGTCAGCCACGCGGCCGTTGCTGAATGGTATAAGCAGAGGTTTTAGGTGCCTCGGGGCATTTGCCCATGTGGGTTCGACTCCCATCGGCCGCACACACGCCGAGGGGCCGTCCGTCTGGACGGCCCCTCGGCACGTCTTAGCCCAACAACTCCCGAACCACCGGCACCAACCCCCGGAACGCCTTCCCCCGATGGCTGATCGCGTTCTTCTCCTCGGGGCTCAGCTCCGCGCAGGTGCGGCTCTCGCCCTCCGGCTGCAGGATCGGGTCGTAGCCGAAGCCGTTCGTGCCCGACGGGGCGTACCGCAGGACACCCAGCAGCCGGCCCTCGACGACGCGCTCACGCCCGTCCGGCAGGGCCAGCGCCGCCGCGCAGGCGAAGTGGGCGCCGCGGTGTTCGTCCGCGATGTCGGAGAGCTGGGCCAGGAGCAGGTCCAGGTTGGCCTTGTCGTCGCCGTGGCGGCCGGCCCAGCGGGCGGAGAAGATGCCGGGGGCGCCGTTCAGGACGTCGACGCAGAGGCCCGAGTCGTCGGCGACGGCGGGCAGGCCGGTGGCCCGGGCCAGGGCGTGGGCCTTGAGGAGGGCGTTCTCGGCGAAGGTGACGCCGGTTTCCTTGACGTCGGGGATGTCGGGGTAGGCGTCCGCGCCGACGAGTTCGTGGGGGAGTCCGGCTTCGGCGAGGATGGCCCTCAGCTCGGTGATCTTTCCGGCGTTGCGGGTGGCGAGGATCAGGCGGGTCATGGGGTCAGTATTCCTGGGCGGCGGGGGACCGGGGGGCGCGGGTCAGCCTCCGAGGCTGCGTGAGATCACGTAGATCAGCAGGCCGGCGAGCGAGCCGACCACGGTGCCGTTGATCCGGATGAACTGCAGGTCGCGGCCGATGTGGGCCTCGATCTTGCGGGTGGTGTGCTCGGCGTCCCAGCCGGCCACGGTGTCGGTGATCAGGGAGGTGATCTCCTTGCGGTAGGTCGTGACGATGTGCACGGCCACGCCCTCGACCCAGCTGTCGACCTTCTCCTGGACCTTGGGTTCGGCGGCCATCCGGGAGCCCAGGGAGAGCAGGGCGGCCCGTACCCGCAGTCGCAGCTGGCTGCGTTCGTCGTCGGCCGCGGCGACGATCATGGATCGTACGGCCGTCCAGGCGGAGGCGATCAGGTCCTGTACCTCGCCGCGGCCCAGCACCTCGCCCTTGAGCCGTTCGACCCGCGCGCGGGTGTCCGTGTCGGACTGGAGGTCGGAGGCGAAGTCGGTGAGGAAGCGGTCGAGGGCGCCGCGTGCGGGGTGGGAGGGCATGTCGCGCATTTCGGTGACGAAGCGCAGCAGCTCCTTGTAGACGCGTTCGCCGACCTTGCGGTCCACGAATCGCGGGGTCCAGCCGGGTGCGCCGCCCTCCACGGCGACCATGACGTCGTCGCGGTGCATGACCAGCCAGTCGTGGGCGCGGGTGACCACGAGGTCGACCACCCGTTTGTGGCCGCCGTCGGCGACGATCTTCTCCAGCATCTTGCCGATGCCGGGTGCGATCTCCTGGGCGTCGGCGCGCCGGGTGATGGCCTCTCCGACGACCGCCTGTACGTCGGAGTCGCGGAGCACGGTCAGGGCGCCTCTGACGGCGGTGGCGAGTTCCGTGGTGACGCGGTCGGCGTGGGCGGGTTCGGCGAGCCAGGCGCCGAGCCGGCTGCCGATGCCGACGGCGCGCAGCCGCTGTCGTACGACGTCCTCGGAGAGGAAGTTCTCGCCGACGAACTCGCCGAGGGAGACGCCGAGCTGGTCCTTCTTGGTCGGGATGATCGCGGTGTGCGGGATGGGCAGTCCGAGTGGGTGCCGGAAGAGGGCGGTGACCGCGAACCAGTCGGCCAGGGCGCCGACCATGCCGGCTTCCGCGGCTGCGGCCACGTAGCCCGCCCAGGGGCCGGCGCCCTGGTGCGTGGCCCAGGTGGCCAGGACGTAGACGACCGCGACGAACAGCAGCAGTCCGGTCGCCGTCAGTTTCATGCGCCGTACCCCGCGCCGGCGCTCCTCGTCGGCCGGGGTGAAGGCGGTCATGGTCCGGTACGACGTGGTCCGGGTCGGTGTTTTCGTCTCCGTACGTTCCATCAGCTCCACCCGTTCGGTGATCCCGCGCACAATTGTCCCTTCCTGACCGACTCCCGGAACGGAACAGGAGTTCCCGGCGTCTGTCTGGACGGGGGGTTTTGGGCAGGGCCCTGTCAGCTCTTCCCGGCCCATGAGCGATCATGGCTTCTTCAGACCGGAGCCTCGGGCTCCCATTTTCCGGGGGAGAAAAGCAGCAGCGTGACCAAGCGTCGTGGTTATGCCGTTCTCAGCGCGCTCGTCGCGCTGGTCGTGGTCGTGTGTGCCGCCATCTACGTCACCGTGGCGACCGACGACGGCACCCCTCGCGGCAGCTTCGCGGGCGGCCGTCCGCACCACGACTCGTCCGTCGCTCCCGCCTCGACCGGCACCTGGGTCGGTGCGTGGGCCACGGCGCCGATGGGCGGTGAGCCGGGCACGGAGACCCAGGGTCTGGCCGGCCGCTCGGTGCGGAACGTGGTGCACGCGAGCACCGGGGGTACGAGCGCCCGGATCACGCTGTCCAACCTGTACGGCCAGTCCCCGCTGGCCATCACGCATGCCTCCCTCGCCCTCTCGGCGGGCGACGGCACCGCAGCGGCCGACGCGGAAACGATGCGGCGCCTCACCTTCAACGGCAGCGCCGGCGTCGTCATACCGGCCGGTGGGCAGGTGCTCAGCGACGCGGTGCGGCTGGCGATCGCGCACGGTACGGACGTTCTGGTCACCACGTACTCACCCACCCCGTCGGGCCCGGTGACGTACCACCCGCACGCGCGGCAGCTGTCGTACGTCGCCCAGGGCGACCGCACCGAGGACGCGACCGGCACCCCGTACACCGAACAGACCCCGTACTGGCGTTATCTGACGGCTCTCGACGTCCTGAGCAACGAGGCCACCGGCACGGTCGTCGTGTTCGGCGACTCCATCACCGACGGCATAACCTCCACCGTCGGCGCCAACCACCGCTGGACCGACGTCCTCTCGGGCCGGCTGCGCACGGCCGTCGAGAGCGGCGACGCGCTGCCCCGCTACGGCGTCGTCAACGAGGGCATCAGCGGCAACCAGGTCCTCGCCGACGGCCTCGGGAGGCCCGCCGAGAACCAGAGCGGCCTGGGCCGCTTCGGCCGGGACGCGCTCTCCCGGACCGACGCCAAGGTCGTCGTCATCGACCTCGGCATCAACGACATCCTGCGCAACCCGGTCCTCGCCGACCCGAACCGGATCGCCGACGGCCTGCGCACCCTGGTCCGCCAGGCCCATGCCCGTGGCCTGAAGGTGGTCGGCGCAACCCTCATGCCGTTCAAGGGCCACCAAGGCTGGACCCCGGCCCGCGAGGTGGTGCGTCAGCAGGTCAACGCCCAGATCCGGGCGGGCCGCGTGTACGACGCCGTCGTCGACTTCGACAAGTCCCTCAAGGACCCCTACGACCCGCGCCGCCTGCGCTCCGAGTACGACTCCGGGGACCATCTGCACCCCAGCGACCTGGGCTTCGCCAAGATGGGCGAGGTCTTCGACCTGAACGCGCTCAAGGGCGCGGGGCAGGCGGAACTGTAGGCACTGCCGGCGCTGTTCCGAGCGCCGGGCGGTCGTGACCCGCCGCCGACAACAGGGACTCAGGCTCCGGTCGTCGACCCCGGCCGCACGATCATCAGGATCGTCACGGCTGCCCACAGCAGGTTGAACACCCCGGTGAACATGGCCAGTCGTACGGTCTTCTCGCGTGTCCCCTCGCCCTCCACGAGCGCGGTCTGGGCGGGCAGCACCAGCGCGGCGAGCACGAGGGCGGCCAGCGCCGTGAGCCCTATGGACACGATCAGCCAGGCGCTGCCGAGCACGCCCATGTTGCTCGCGGTGGCGAACCCGAAGACCGGGACGACGACACCGGCGACGGCGTAGACCTTGCAGATCCGGTGCAGCAGCCGCACCGTCTCCGCGGCCCGGGCGTCGTCCGGGGCGGCCAGGGCCCGGCGGGCGGCGGGCGGGAACATGCTGGCGGCGACGGTGACGGGCCCGATGGCGACGATCGCGGCGAGGACGTGGACGGCGAGGAGGAACTTGGTCACGGGGCGAGGTTAGGCGGGCGGCGGATCCCGGGAGAAGTGGCGGGATTGCCACCGGACAACGGATTCTCGCCAGCTCTCTGTCCGCGGGGAACAGGGGAGACGGGCCTGCAGGGCCAGGTTGGCGACAATCTGTCGTGCAGCTAGTTTCCTGCCATGCACACCGTGGCCGTCCTGGCGCTGGACCAGGTGATCCCGTTCGACCTGTCCGTCCCGATCGACGCCTTCGGCTGGGCCCGGCTGCCGGACGGGCGGCCCGCCTACCGGGTGCGGGTCTGCTCCCCGGCGGGGGAGGTGAGCGCGGGCGCGGGGGTCTTCACGGTGCGGGCGCCGTACGGCCTGGAGGCGCTGGCGGAGGCGGACACGATCATGCTGCCGGGCGTCGCCGACCCGACCGCGCCGCTGCCGCCCGGGGTCGCGCAGGCGGTGTGCGCGGCGGCGGCGAACGGGACGCGCATCGCGTCGATCTGCGTGGGCGCGTTCGTGTTCGCGGCGACGGGGTTGCTGGACGGGTGGCGGGCGACGACGCACTGGAGGGCAGCCGGGGACCTCGCCGCGATGTACCCGAAGATCACCGTCGACCCGAACGTCCTCTACGTCGACAACGGCCAGTTCCTCACCTCGGCGGGCGCGGCTGCGGCCATGGACATGTGCCTGTACATGATCCGCAGGGACCATGGCTCGGCGGTCGCCGCGCATGCGGCACGGTCGGCCGTGATGCCGCTGGAACGGGAGGGCGGGCAGGCCCAGTTCATCGTCCACGACCTGCCTCCGGCCCCGGCCGGCGCGACCCTGGAGCCGCTCCTGGCCTGGCTGGAGGACAACTGCGATCGCGACCTCACCCTGGACGAGATCGCGGTACAGGCCCGCATGAGCAGCCGTACCCTCAACCGCCGCTTCCGCGAGCAGACCGGTACGACTCCGCTGCAGTGGCTGCACCGGGCGCGGGTGCGGCGGGCGCAGTACCTGCTGGAGACGACGCCGTACCCGGTGGAACGGATCGCGGCCCAGGCGGGCTTCGGGTCGCCGACGGCTTTCCGGGAGCGGTTCCGCCGGGTGGTGGGGACGAGTCCGCAGGCTTACCGGCGGTCGTTCCGGTCGGCGAACGGGGTGGGGTGACCCGGCTACGGCGGTCCGGTCGGCGAGCCGGGGTGGGCTGATTCGGATGTGGGCCGACTCAGCCCCGGCGGTCGGCGAACGGCGTCGGGATGTTTACGGCGTGGGGATGCCTCAGCCCCGGCGGTCGGCGACGGCCCAGGAGGCCAGGGCCACGGCGCCCGCGACACCGAAGACCGACGGCCAGGCGCCGACCTTCTTCGCCAGCGGGTGGGATCCGGCGAACGCGGCGACGTACGCGGCGGTCAGCGCACCAGCGGCCCTGCCGCCCGCCTGCTGGCGCCACTGCTGCGCGGCGGCGGCACCGGCGACGGCCAGGACGGCCCCGCCGAGCTGCCGCTTCTTGGTCCAACGGGCGACGCCGTAGCCACCGACGAGCCCGGTCGCGGCGATCACCGAGCTGGGAACCTTCGCCATGTCTGCCTCCCTTTGTCTGTGCCCCGAGGCTAACGCCGGGGTCGGCGGACGAGCTGAACCTGAGTCGGGGCTTGTCAAGTTTCCGCCTGCCGCGATTCGGGCCCCGGGGCTACTGGTCAGTCCCACTGCTCGGCCGCGAGGGAGCTGACCGGCTGCGGCTTGCCGATGACGGCCAGGGCGATGAAGAAGTTGATCTGGCCGATCGCGATGGTGAGGGTGGCCAGCGCCTTCTGGTCGTAGTGCTTCGCCACCTCCGCGTACAGCTCGTCGGAGACCCGCTCCTGCCCGTGCGGGGCCGGCTGGAGGGTGGCCTCCACCAGGGCGAGGGCGGCGCGCTCGGCGTCGGTGAAGTACGGGGCGTCCATCCAGGAGGAGACGGCCGTGATGCGCTCCTCGGACTCCCCGGCCTTGCGCAGGAAACCGGTGTTCAGGACCGTCAGGTAGGTGTTGCCGACGATCTGCCCGGCGCGCAGGTGGACGAGGCTCATCGTGCTGCGCGGCACCGAGCGGTTGCCCGTGGCCCGGAAGAGGGCGGCGCTGATGTCGTTCAGCTCGGGGACGAACTCGGCCGGGTTGGGCATACGGGAGATCGAGGTGTTCGTCATGGCTGCTCTCCTTGGTGAGTGCCTGATCGGCGTCTACACAGCACTGACGGATGGGTGCGCGGAGATGTGACAGGAATCGGGGAGAGATTTTTTCGGACGTGGTCCGAGCTTGCTTCGGGCATGCTCGGGGCTTGCTCCGGGACTGGTGGCAGCCCTGCTTGCCTCAACTTCGCTCGTAGAAAGAGCCGTTGATGAAGCCCGTACCCGTACGCGGACGGCAGTGGCACGGCACCCTCACCGCGGCCTCGTTGGGCCCGACGGGTGCTCCGGCCCCTTCAACGTCGAGGCGTATGACGGGCACGACGGTCGAGCCGTGGAAGGATCGGCGCCATGGGTGGCACCGAGAAGCACTGGGTGTACCGGGTCGACGAACCGCACGGTTCGGAGGGCTGGCGCCCTTATGGCGGCCACCCGGAGCGCCGGCGGGGGACCGTCACCACCGACGACCCGGCCCACGGCGCGAGGTACGTCGCCGCGCTCGTCGTCACCGACCTGGTGACCGAGTGGGAGTTGCGCGGCATCGGGGAGCGGCATGTGCGCGTGATCGTCTGGGAGGACGAGGAAGGCGTCGGCCCCGAGGACGCGGTTTTCACCCTGGAGATCCAGCCCGACTTCGGCTCCTGAGCGGGCGCCTCTCAGACCCGCTCGAGCGGCCGATGCGGGCTGTCGGGCAGCTCCACGGCGATGGTGTCACCGGGCTGCACGACGCCCCCCGCCCTCACCACACCCATGACCCCGGACTTGTACACGACGCGCCCGTCCTCACCGCGCCCCACGACCTCCTTCAGGAGCCCCTTCTGAAAGGTGTCGATCTGAGCACAGGGATTGCGCAGCCCGGTCACCTCGACGACGGCGTCGTCCCCGATCCGCAGCAACGCCCCGGTGGGCAGCCCCAGCAGATCGATCCCCCGTGTGGTGATGTTTTCCCCGAGCTCCCCGGCCGCCACCCGGAACCCGTTCCCCGAGACCTCCTCGAAGAGCTCCTCGTGAATGAGGTGCACCTGGCGCAGGTTGGGCTGAGTCGGATCCTGGGCAATGCGGAACCGGTGCTTGACGGTGACGCCGGCATGGACGTCCCCCTCGACCCCGAGCCCGGCAAGCAGCGTGATGCTCTCCCGATTCGGCTTGGTGAAGGAGTACTCCCCGTTGCTGCTCACGGCAGTGACAGTCCCACCCATGTCGCAACCCCCGCTTCCGCTCATCCGCTCGTCCGCTCTCGGCTCCAAGATCAGCGGAGAGCCTAACCCGAGGCAGGGGGGCGGGTACTCGCCCGACGCCTGAATCCGCCCGCGAGCACCGGAAGGTAAGGCGACGCAGTACATGGCATCCTGCCGGGGACCGTCCCTGACCCGACCGGCGGTGAACCCCAGTGAACGACCACGCCCCTGCCCCCGACCCCGACCACGACCACGTCCTGGACCTGGACCTGGACCTGGACCTCGACCGGGCTCTGGCGGTCGCGACCGACCTGGCAGCCTGGGCGTCGGAGGTGATCCGCCGCCCGCGTGACGGCGGGGTGCGGGAGAAGGCGAGCCCGGCGGACATCGTCACGCAGACGGACGAGACCATCGAGGCCCACGTCCGCTCGGTCCTGCGGTCGGCCTTCCCGGCCCACGGCATCGAGGGCGAGGAGTACGGCACCGACGAGCCGGCGACCCCGAACGCCCCGTACTGGGTGGTGGACCCGGTGGACGGCACGACGAACTACGCCCACGGCATCGGCTGGTGCTCCTTCTCCCTGGGCCTGGCGGCCTCCGACGGCACCCCACTGCTCGGCCTGGTGGCCGACCCATGGCGAGGCGAGACCTTCACGGCGATCAGAGGTCGGGGCGCCTACTTGAACGGCACCCCGACCCGCGCAGCCACCCACACCACCCTCACCGGCCACCTCTTCCTGACGGAATGGGCAGCCCACGCCCATTGGCCGGGCCTGGACGCTCTCCTCACCGCCCTGTCCGCCCGCCACTGCACGGCAAGGGTGATGGGCTCGACGGCACTGTCCCTGGTTCAGGTGGCAGCAGGCCGAGCCTCCGCGGCAGCCGTCGGCGAGTTCCATGCGGTGGACGGGCTTCCGGCGTACCTGATCGCGAGGGAGGCGGGGGCGGTGGCGCTGCCGCAGGCGCCTGCGTATGACGAGCCGTTGCTGCTGATGGCACCTGGTGTGGTGGGGGAGATGTCGGAGCTGTGGCGCACCATCCAGGCCGGAGAGGCGTAGACGGGCGCCGCTTACGGGTCGTTACCCCTTGCTCCAGAAGGAAAGGGCTTTGCTGATCAGGCTGGTGGCGGCATCTCCATAGCTGGCCGCGCTGCTCAGGGCATCGAATGCCTTGTCGTGGAGTGCGAGTTCGTCGGCGTCGGTGATGTCCACACCCGACGACACGAGTTCGTAGTGGACCCGCCCGCTGCCGTACATGTTGAAGCCGGGCATGGGGATCACACCCACCTCGGCGGTGGCGGGCAGGATGCCGAGAGTGAGCGAGGGCAGATCGATGTCGCGGAGCAGCCGCTCCATCTGCCGGCGCATGACCTCCGGCCCACCGACATTGGTGTACAGGGCCTGCTCGCCAAGGATCACGTCGTAGTGATGCTCCCCGTCGTACAGGACCTGCTGACGCTCCATGCGTTTGGCCACACCAGCCGCCACGTCGTCCGGCACACCGAGAAACTCGACGACCTTTCGCAGGATCACGCTCGCGTAGGCCTCGGTCTGGAGCGTGCCCCAGATCATCTCCGGGACGTACGCCTTGCCGTTCCGCGTCTGCTGATACCAGTGGATGACCTCGTCCTGGATGTCTTCCGTGCCGGTGGACAGCCGCTGCTGCCAGGGAATCAAGCTGGTCACACTGACTCTCCTTGCTTGACGGGACACGTCAGTTCAGGCTTCGAACGGTTCGGAGAACACGTCACCACCGCAAGTGACAGGTACGAGGGGTGCTCGAGGTAGAACCCGAGCGATACGTCAGCCCCCGAACCCAGCCTCACAGCAGTGGATTCGACTAGCAAGCCCAGATAGGTGGTGTCACGGTCCCGTCCGGAGGTGAACCGGGGCACGTATTCGGCCACGCGCTCCTCGATCCAGCCTGCCGCTTCCTTGGCCTCGTCCCATGTGCCGCGAATCAGGGACCGCGTCTTGATGAGCCAGTACGCCGTCTCCAGGGGCGGCAGATCCGCAGTAGGGAACGCCGCTGCCACCTCGCGATAGCGCTGGAGCAGCTCCGGCTTGCTTCCGGCAGGCGGCGGCTCGGGATGCGGAGGCCGTCGGAGGGCCTCCTGGTCGAAGCGTTCTTTCGCGCCAACCCATAGATAGCCGTGGTGATGCACGAGTCGTTCCCGTCGGGCGTCGAAGACCGAGAAGGGACCGGTCCCGGTTCCACGCAGGAGCCGGGACCGGCCGAGGGGGAGGGTCAGACACGCAGTCCGAAGCGCGCCGGATCGATGCCGGCCGAGTCCAACTCCTCCGTGGTGAACCGAAGCGGCTCCACATCCGGCCGCTTGCTGTCACCCAGCGCCCAGGCGTCGTCGCCGATCCGGGCCAGGGTCACGCACCCTTCCGTGCAGGGACCTCCGCAGGCCTTCACGAAGGAGGCCCCGCTGATGTCGAGCCCGTACAGCTTGGTTCCGTCCAGCATCACTGCACCTTCCTGCTCAGCTGACGCGGCCGTCAGTGACCGCCGCCCTTGATGGGCGGGAGTTGATGGAGGGGGAGGCAAACCGCCTTCAGCGGTCGGAGGCCGTACCGAGTTGAGCGCAGCGCGGGCAATGGCAAGGCGGCCATTCTGAAGTAACCAAGGGGGCCAAGCCGTGGCTCTCGAATACGGCTCGCTTGGGTCCCCAGGTCTGCCCGGAGTCGTGAGAGACGCGCAGAGTCATCAGGGGCCGTTCAGTAAAGAGACCCGGCGCTTCCTTCGGTTCTGGAGGCAGTTCCGCAGATGTGTTCCTCTGATTTTTCTGCGTTCCTGCCATCAATCCTCCCCGGCTTCTCGATGCATCCATGATTCACCGGCCGGGCAGGAGAGCCGAGCATTATTCTTGTTCCCTACTAAAGATCAACGGTAGAGGCTCGCCCATTCTTGAAGAAGGGCTCTTGCCGCCTCCCCGAACTGGGCCCTCTGGGCGTACTCCTTGAAAACTGCCAGGTGTTCAGTGATGTCGCGTGAGTCGCGGAAGACTGTCCGTCCGGTGAAGGTCTCGACAGTGGCCAGCCTGTCGTCGTACACGGTGAATGTGTTCATGGGGCCGCGGCTTATGATCGTGCCAATGGGTATGAGGCCTATCCGCACATTCGGGAGATGGGACAACGAGGCCAGACGATCGATCTGCACAGCCATGGCAGGCGGGGGGATCGCAGCCCACCTGACTGCCTGCTCCGTGAGCAGGAAAGTGAACTGTTTCGTGGTGTCGTAGAGCACTGCTTGCCGCTCCAGCTTTCGGGCCACCGTCTTGGAGACATCTCCCGGTGAATATTCGAGGCTGGCTCGGATGTACTCGGGAGTGGCCAACAAGCCCGTGATCATCGCAGGAAGGAAGTAGCGAAGCTCCTTGGCTTCAGCCTCCAGGCCGGCCAGCTCCGACTGGCGCTTCTCCAGGCCGCGCCGCCACGATGAGCGGATGGGCTGCCACTCGGTATTTGCCAGCCGCGCCAGAGCCGTGACTTCGGCCACCAATTGCTGAGGGGCTTCAAGTGCGCGCAGAATGAGTTCGACGTCGACCAGACTCGGCGTGATATCGGCGGTCTCGATCTTACTGATCTTGGATTGAGACACATTGCAACGCTTGGCGAGCCGGACTTGGGACAGTCCGGCTCGCTTGCGAAGTTCCCTCAGTGTCTCAGCCAGGTCTGCTTTTGATTGCCCCAGCTGTTCAGGGTCAAGCGTCAAGGCCCTTCACGTACTCCTCAAAGGGCACCGATTCCGCGAGGGCGATGCGCTGGTATTCCCTGAACGGCTCCGAGTCGCCTTCGTGCACCTCCCGACTGATCTGGGTACCGTCCGGCTCGTAGTGCATGAGCACGATCCGTGAGCGATCGAACATCCAGAAGTCCTGGACCCCATCAAGGGGGTTGGGGCGGTTGGTCACGTCAAGGATGCGGATGCCCTCCCCGGCCGCGACGTTGTGGCGGTAGTGCTCGAACTCGAAGCGGAGGTAGTCCGAGAGAGGCTGTGTGACTATGTGTACCCGTCCGACAGTGCGGCCGTCGGCCACGTATGCCTTGACTCGATCAAACCAGGGCTGCGTCGCTTCGCGCGTGACGGGCTCGCCGGCCAGGAACCGACGGATCGCCTCTTCCTCCTGAGGCACGCGGTAGACAGGCAGAGTCTCCAGCCGCCACGCCTCCTGCTGCATGGCGTCGAATGTCCTTCGCCAGTCTTCACCAGCCAAGAACACGGACAGCCTCCCTCAGAACCGCCTCCGGGATCTCCACGAGGGCCTCCCCATCCGGCGGGTCGAAGGCGCTCGACACACTCCCCTGGACCACGAATGACCCCGAGGCGGTCCGGTACACATTGGGGCAGTCGTCGCCCCCGCACTCGCCGTTCCCGTTCCCATTGCCGGTCAGCCGGGTCAGTGCCTCACGCGTCATCATGCCCCCTCTGGACAAGGTAGAGCTGCTCCCTACCTCCCAGGCGACGCTAGGCCGGTTGCTCCATGGCCGTCCATGACGCCACGGAAATATTCCCGAAGTGGGGTAGTTGATCTTGCGGTGAGGTGCAGCAATCGATGAGGCCAGTCGGCAAGGCCTCCAGTCCCTTGAGTTCGGCGTAGGGCCCTTGCGCCCGTCCAGGTCAGTGATCGACCCAGCTAAGTAGGTCAATCCGCCATGCTCTGAAAGGTCTCCCGGTAGTCGTGTCCCTGAGCGATGACGGCCCCGAACATCGCATGAAAAGTATGCCGCGGCACACCCAGCCAGTCAGCCCAGGTTCCGTACTCCCGTGTCCACCAGGCACTCACCGACGTCGAACACGACCGCGCGAATCATGGGATGCAGGCTAGCGGGGTACCGAACGGCGCTCATTATCCAGCCGGTGGCTCAGACGACGTGGGTGTACCCCGACGTCCGAGCGCCAGTTCCCCTCGCCTCAGGGTGTGTGTAAAGGTCTGCCAGGCCTGAGCCCGGACAGTAATCACAGGCTCTCGGTCACGCTTCGAATCACGCACGAGTATGCCGTGTCTAACCCACGCGCACTCCACGCACTCAGTCCCGCTGCCGCCGCTGTAGGACGACTTGAACCACTGGTACGTCGAGGGTTCCGTCATCAGAGCTCCTTGCTTATACGGTCGACGATCTCGGCCGAGGACTCGAGGTCGAGTGCCTGCGCACTGAGGTACTCGAACGCCAACCTATAGCGCTCCAGTTCTTGTTGCTTCTCCATGAAGAGCCCACCTCCGATCAGATCTACGTACACGACGTCCAGGTCCGGCTTCGGGCCGCGCAGGACCGCGAAGCTTCCGACTGCCGCTGCATGCGCACCCGATGAGAACGGCAGCACCTGGACGGTTACAAGGGGACGCTGCGACATTGTGAGCAGGTGCTGAAGCTGTTCGCGCATGACATCGTGGCCGCCTACCTGGCGCCGTAGTGCCGCCTCATCGATGACGCACCAGAGGTGAGGCGGATCAGCTCGCTCGAGCAACTCCTGACGCTTCATGCGGATATCGACCATGTGTTGGACTTCCCTCTCGGGGCACTGCACCTCTGAGGCTCGGTGCACAGCCTCGGCGTAGGCGCGTGTCTGGAGAAGCCCGGGGATGTACATGCACGCGTAGTGGTCTTCGCGTACGACCTCGTCCTCAAGCGTGAGCATGAGATTCATGGACTCGGGGATGGGATCGGCGAGTGATCTCCACCATCCCTGGATCTTGGCGTCCTTGGCGAGCTCCACCAAAGCGCCACGTTCCTCATCTGTGGCGCCGTACTCGCGGCAAAGCGCGTCGACAGCAGGCCACTTGACCGCGCCTTCCTTCGTCTCGTAGCGGCTGAGCGTCGCCTTTGAGATGCCTACGCGCGCGCCGGCCTCTTCCAGACTCAAGCCCTTGGACTCACGGAGGCGGCGCAGGTCAGCGCCGAGCTGACGCCTTCGTGTGGTGGGGCCAAGTGGCATGGTTTCAACCCTTCGTGTCGATCGACTAGATCGTCCTGGTTGTCGGGAGGCAACGGCAAGGTTGCGTGCGCCGGGGGCGCGCGGTGCAGGTGCGTGCTCCTCTTTCCCCGTCATGAGAGTTCCAATTTGAGAGTTTCACTGCAACTCTCGGTGTGGAGTAAGTTGCAGACCGTAACTCGGCGAATCGATGGAGGGGTTGAGCATGCACTGTCTGACGAGCATCCCAAGGAAGCCATGGGCCCTGCCGTTTCTCGCGGAACCCGAAGAGGTGGCTGTTCTGCGTCGTCTTCTACGAATCCATCTGGGGGGCTGGGGGCTGCATCATCTCGCTGAGGGGGCGCAGCTCTGCGTGAGTGAGCTCGTTTCCAACGTGATCAGACATGTTGGGCAGGGCACTCCGACCACTCTTGCGGTCTCGATGAACGGCACCTTCTTGCGCATCGAGATCCACGACCCCGACACGCGCGCTCTCCCGACTCTCCTTGAAGCCGGCCTCGACTCCGAGGGCGGTCGGGGCGTGGCGCTCGTGGATGGACTGGCTGATCGCTGGGGTGTCCAACTTCGAGCGGATCGCAAGGTGACCTGGTGCGAGTTGGCCACTGGGTTATCCTCCGCGACCGGGCATTGTGGTGGTGCGCGCGTCACCAGAGTCGAGTCTCTGCTCGGGCTCCTCGGGGCCACGCGACTTCCGCAGGCGACGGTCCCGAGTGTGCTGAGCGTGGCCGTGGCGAAAGAGACGGCCATTGATGTGATTGCCGATCTACTTCACTGGCTCCGAGCGCATGGTTGCGATGCAGATGAGGCTTTGGATCGCGCCCAGATGCACTTCGAGGCCGAGTTCGATGGCGTGAGCGAGTTGCCGTGACATGTCACCCAGCTGCGATCGCCGAGTACGTCCAGACGTCCGCCGGGATCTCGTGCTTCAGCTTCCATGTGATCGCCATCGGCTTGCTCCCGGTGTGCTCCACGTACTCGGCCGGACCCAGCAGCATCCATGGCTGTGCACCGCCGACATCTGTGCTCTTGTAACGGCGGACAAAGAGCAGCACATGGCTGCCCTCGGCGGCATGCTGCTGATAGCGCAGGCCGGTGGGGGAGGTATCCGAAGTCTGGTTCTGGGACTCCCAGTGGAAGAGGGTCTCGCTCAGTGCGTAGTCGTGGTAGCGGGTCTGTGGTGAGAAGTCCTTCTCGTCCTTGTCCAGGGTGATCAGTAGGGCGTCGGTCTTGATTGATTCGCACCACTTCACCCCCTCGCGGAAGTCCCCCGGCATAAAGCCACCTACGGCTGATTGGCCAAGCGCGGGCAGGATCTCCTCGCGGGTGTAGGACGCGTGCACCGTCAGGGGGATGCCGGCGTGGCCGCCAACTCCCAGGAGCGGGATGGGAACGTGTTCGGTCTGGGCGAGGTTGTGCGTGAGTACCTGACGCAGCTCACTCCGCATCGCGTGCTGCTTGCGTAGCGTCGCGAAGCCCGCGTCGTAGTGTGCAAATCCCTTTCGTGTGATGCCGCCGAGTGGCCAGAGCTGGAAGAAGAGCATGCGGGCGTACGCCTGCCCCTGCTCGTCGAGTTCTCCGTAGGTAGGAGCGTCGTCTTCCAGCATCCGGGTGTAGGCGGCCACGCGCAGAGGATCGTCCACATGGAGGAAGGAAGAGACGCGCCTGAGAAGCGCTGCTTCACCTTCGGGCGCGTCGCCCTTGAGGAGCCCAGAGCGGCGGAGTAGCCCGGTCCAGGATTTGCCGTTGCCGCGGTAGAGCTCCTTGAGCTCGCGGCCGCTCTCGTTCAGGTAGCGGCTGAGCGTTGGCTGGGCGTAGTCAGCTACCTCGCGGGCCAGCGCTGTGACGTTGACGCCGATCTGCTCCTTGATGTTGGCGATGATGATCCTCTTCGCCTTCTCTTCAAGGATGATCTGGCAGCCGGACGGTAGCTGGGGGAAGCCGTGCTCAATGTTGTCCAGCAGGCGCTTGCGAGTCAGGTTGGTGAGCGCCCGGAACGGGTTCTCGAAGCGGAATTCCTTGCGGTGCTGCCCGATGAAGTCGAGCACGGTGAGTACGGCCTTGTCGTCCGATCGACGCAACCCCCGGCCGAGCTGCTGCAGGAACACCGTGGCACTGGAGGTTGGGCGGAGTAGGAGCAGTGTGTCTACGTCAGGGATGTCGAGCCCCTCGTTGAAGAGGTCGACCGAGAAGATCACCTGCAGGGCCCCTGACCTCAGGTCTGCCAGCGCCTGCTTGCGCTCGTCTGCGGGAGTCTCGCCGGACAGGGCGACGGCACGGAGGCCGGCCGTACAGAAGTACTTCGCCATGAATTCTGCGTGCCTCACCGATACGCAGAAGCCCAGCGCTCTCATAGCGCCCGGCTCAGCGACCTTGTCCTGGACAGCCTTTACGACCAGCTCTGCACGCCTCGTGTCCCCCGACAGCTTGTTGCTCAGCGCGCTTGGGTCATACGCCCCTCGCTTCCACTCCACCGTACTGAGGTCGGTGTTGTCGCTGATGCCGAAGTAGTGGAAGGGGCTCAGGAGATCGTTCTCCAGCGCCTCCCACAGTCGCATCTCGGCAGCGATCCGGCCGTCGAAGAACTCGTCCTGGATGTTCTTGCCGTCCATGCGCTCAGGCGTCGCAGTGAGCCCCAGCAGCTCCAGCGGCTTGAAGTGATCGAGGATCTTCCGGTAGGTCGGTGACGTCCCGTGGTGGAACTCGTCGATGACGATTACGTCGAAGTGATCAGAAGCCAGCTTGTCGAGGGCCCGTGCGTTCAGGGACTGCACGCTGGCGAACACATGCGTCCAGCGCTCCGGGATCTCACCGCTGTGGAGAGACTCGCCGAAGTTGGGGTCTACCAAGACGTCTTGGTAGGTCCGAAGCGACTGCTGCAGGATCTCCTTGCGGTGAGCGACGAACAGGAGACGCAGGTCACGGCCGTGCTTCCTGCGTAGCTGCTTGTAGTCGAGCGCCGCCATGACGGTCTTGCCAGTACCGGTCGCAGCGACGAGCAGATTCTGGTGCCTGCCGTGCACCCCCCGCTCGACCTCCAGTCGCTCCAACATGTCGCGCTGGTGCGGATACGGCCTCACTTCCAGGCCGGACAGTGTGATCCTGCGTTCGGCGGCGGTAGCCGACGATGTGCCGCCCGCGATCGTCAACGCTTCCTGGAGACGGTCGCCGTCGGCCTCGGGGTCGTATGTCTCGAATGACGGATCACTCCAGTAGGCCTCGAAGGTGGCCTCGAACTTGCGCAGTACGTCCGGTGTCGCGACGGAGGACAGCCGTACGTTCCACTCCAAGCCGTCCAGGAGCGCAGCTTTGGACAGGTTGGAACTGCCGACATAGGCGGTGTCGTAGCCGCTGTTACGGCGGAACAGCCACGCCTTGGCGTGCAACCGCGTCGACCGGGTTTCGTAGTTGACCTTGACCTGGGCGTTGAACTCCTCCACCAAGCGGTCCAACGCGCGCCGTTCGGTTGCTCCGATGTAGGTCGTCGTGATCACTCGTATCGGCACCCCTCGCTCATGGGCCGCCCTCAGCGACTGCTCGATGATCCGCAAGCCGTGCCACTTCACGAAGGCGCAGAGCAGGTCAACGCGGTCAGCGGTGGCAAGTTCGGCGCGCAACTCGAAGCCGAGGCTCGGGTCTTCGGGCGCATTGGTGATGAGCGCAGTTTCAGAGAGCGGGATGCCGGGCCGTACGGCAAAGACTCCTGGAGCCTCCTGCCGTGTGAGCGCGAGGAGTTGGCGAGGGCCGTCAGCGACGAGGTCCACCCACCCTTGTGCACCCTCCAGCGTGCTTATGGACTCGAGGATGTGGTTGGCTGCGTAGACCCGTTCCTCGGCCGGAAGATTCTGCAGTACACGCCGAACAGTGCCTGCGACATGCCGAGCCAGTACGTGCGGCACTGAATCCGACCCGACCGTGTCGCTCACAGGGTGCCAGCCAAGGCCGTCAAGCTCCTTCAACTGCTGCTCGAAGCGCGAGGTGATGAGCTGCTCGTACAGTCCGTCGGACGGGGTAGCTGAGTCGTGGTGGCTCTGAGACATCGGCTTGTACCCCCGCTGAGCATGTCGATGGACGATGAAGATGTTCTACCAGGGGGCACTGACAGGGCCCGAGATCGATCAGATTTGGCCACTGCATCTATGGATGGCGATCTTATTCGTGGGATTAAATGATCGATTCGAGTTAACTTTCGAATGTGCCTCTACGCGACCTGCTCATACACATTGCGAAGACCTACGACGCCAAGGGTGGTACGTCCAAGGGCGTTACGGCTCAGGACCTTCTCAGGGAGGTAAAGGGCAGGGCCGACCTCCCGTGGCCCTCTGGCTTCGTTGCCTCAGGACATGGTGGGCAAACGACGGCAGCCAGTACTCCTTGGATCGGGGTGTTCGACCCGGAGATTAACAAGGAGCCCCAGGAGGGGCTGTACCTCGCCTACATCTTCGACGCGGACCTCACTGCTGTGACGCTCACCTTGCAGCAGGGCGTGACGAAGCTGTCCGATGAGTACAAGCCGGCTGCTCTGAGGCGTGAGCTGAAGCGCCGAGCGAAGCATCTGCGGGCCGGAATCCAACCGGAATTGGCGGTCCAGTGGACGTACGCACCGTCCTTCGGCGCGCGGCAGGACCGACCTCGCGCATACGAGGCAGGGAGCGTGGCGGCCCGACGCTACGAAACGGCCAACCTGCCTGCAGAGAAGGTCCTCGCCGAGGACCTTCGCACTGCATCCCTACTGCTTCGTGATGCTGCTGCGAGCCAGCGCATCTGGCTGCAGACGACCACCCCGGATGATGAGCCCTTCGTGTACGCGAACGAGGGACATGTCCCTGCTGATGATCCCCTGGATGGATTCCACCCCAACGACAGCAGCGACTATTTCGTCCGCATCGAGGGAGGTCAGCACCGCAGGGAGCGTCCGCACGAAGAGCTCATCCACGACTTTGGACTCCACGTCGTCACCCGCGGATACACCCCGATCACCCGAGACATGTACCCCAGAGACCTGGTCCTGCGCCGACGTGTTGCCAACGAGTCGCGCACGTGGCTGGTTGAAGGGAAGGCGGTGATGAAGGGGAACGTCACCAAGGCCGTCCGCGAAGCCGTGGCTCAGCTCCTGGAGTACAGCTACTACTGGCATGAGAAGCGCGGTGAACCGAAGCCCCACCTCATTGCGCTCTTCACTGAAGGTATTGGGCAGTACGCCGAATACCTTGAGGACCACGGCATTGCCTCGATCTGGCGCACTGCAGATGGAGACTGGGCGGGATCATCCGAGGCTGTTGCCTGGAATCTCGCCGTGGAGGCCTGAGCCAGTCAGCCCCTGGGGGCTGCATCGTGGGCCCAGGCCGATGCCGGGGGCACGGCATCACGCCCCGTGACACCCCCCATACCCCTGAGCCGACCCACACCAACACTCCGCCCCCCTCTGCGGCGGCCAAACCACAGCCCGCCCCCGCGCAGCCAAAGTCGTCGCATACTGCGGCAGCAACGTCACATCCCCAGGCGACGACCCCTCCGACGCCGCGAACGCCTCGTACGACGGGACCGTGCCCGTGACGATGCCGAGGTTCGGGGTGCCGGAACCCGCCAGCTCCCTCAGGGAGGTCTCTATGGTCGTGAGGTGCTCGGGGTGGGAGGGGTACTCGTCGGCCAGGTCCGGGTACGCCGAGAGCAGTTCGCCCAGTTCGTCGGACGGCCAGTGCAGCACGGCCACCGGGAAGGGCCGGGACAGCGCCTCGCGGTACGCGCCCAGCTCCGCCCGCAGGCGGGAGATCTCGGCCTCCAGTTCCGCGGGGTTGTCCGAGCCGAGGGACCACACGCGCTTCGGGTCGTGGAGTTCGTCCAGGGAGACCGAGGAGACCGGGGACGAGTGGAGGGTGTCCGCCAGGGTGTCCCAGTCGTCGTGGTCCATGCCCAGCATCCTGCGTACGCGGTGGCGGCCGAAGAGCAGCGGGTGGGTCGAGTAGGGGGGCTCCGAGCCGTCCGTCAGCAGCAGGGTCGCCGCCTCCGTGAAGGTCTCCGCCGCCGCCTGCAGCTCGTCGTGCGCCTCCAGGGACTCGGCCACGATCACCCAGGGGGCCGGGTCGCGGGGCGCCGACGCCCGGATTCCGTCGATGATCGCCCTTGCCTCTGCCTCGTGGTCGTACTCCCAGAGGTTCGACGCCTTCAGGGCCCGCACCAGGTGGGGGTTCTCCAGCGGAGCGGGATCGGACAGCAGGCGGTCGTAGAGCGTCGTCGCGGCTGGGCGGTCGCCTGACAGTTCGAGGTGGGCCGCGGCGCGTAGCAGCAGGGCCTCGGCGTCCTCGGGGTACAGGCCGGCGGTCCGCTCCAGGCGTGCCGCCTCGGCGGTGTGGTCGACATTCTCGGCAGACGTGTCGGGGCGCATGGGTGACACCGTACTGCCGGGTGGTGACAAACGTGAGGCGCAAAGGGGAGGGAAAGAGGTGAGAAAGGGGAGGTGGGAAGTGGGGCCGGGCGCGCGGGAGATGGCGTGAGGGGCGATATGGGCCGCTATCGTCGACGCTGACATCGACAAGCGGAGTCGGCATGGAGAACACAGGCGCCCTGGTCGCCGAGGAGCAGGCGCCGGCCGGCGCCGTGGCGGACGGTGCGGGAGACCGAGACGCGAGGCAGGAGCGGGCCCGGTACTGGCCGCTTCTGCTGATCGGATCAGCCGTCGTGCCCGGCACGGTCGTGGTTCTCCTGGGGCGCTGGGGGGACGCCCCCGCCGTGCAGGCCTGGCGGACGGTGTGTCTGGCCGTCACGGTGCAGGCCCTGCCCTTCCTGCTGCTCGGCACGGCCCTGTCCGGGGCGATCAACGCATTCGTGCCGGAGCGGGTGTTCACCCGGGTGCTGCCGCGGCGGCCCGTGCTCGCCGTACCGGTCGCCGGTGTCGCCGGGGCCGTCCTGCCCGGGTGCGAGTGTGCCTCCGTGCCGGTCGCGAGCAGTCTGATCGGGCGTGGGGTCGCACCCGCCGCGGCCTTCGCCTTCCTGCTGTCCGCCCCGGCCATCAATCCGGTCGTGCTCACCGCCACCGCCATCGCGTTCCCCGGGAACCCGGCCATGGTGCTGGCCCGCCTGCTCGCCTCGCTCACCGCCGCCGTCGTCATGGGGTGGCTCTGGCTGAGGTTCGGGCGGGAGGAGTGGCTGCGGCCCTCCGTACGGCACACCGGGCACCAGGAGGGGCACAGCCGGTGGAACGAGTTCCGGCTCGGGTTCCAGCACGACTTCCTGCATGCCGGCGGGTTTCTCGTCCTCGGGGCCATGGCGGCCGCCACCTTCAACGTCGCCGTTCCCCGCTCCGTCCTCGACACCTTCGCCGGGGCGCCCTGGCTGTCCGTGCTCTTCCTGGCAGGTCTGGCCGTGCTGCTCGCCGTGTGTTCCGAGGCGGATGCCTTTCTGGCCGCCTCGCTGACCGGGTTCCCGCCGGTCGCACGGCTGGCGTTCATGGTGGTGGGTCCCATGGTCGACCTGAAGCTCATCGCCCTGCAGGCCGGCACCTTCGGGCGGGCCTTCGCCGTACGGTTCTCCGCCGCCACCGTCGTCGTGGCCGTCGCGTGCAGCTCGGTGATCGGCGGGGTGCTGCTGTGAAGCGATTCCTCCAGCCGCTCCTGCTCGTGCTCTGCGGGCTCGGGCTGCTGCACGTCTCCCTCTTCACCGACCTGTACCTGAGGTACGTCAAGGAGGGGATGCGGCCCCTGCTGATCGCCTCCGGGGCGGTGCTGCTCCTGCTGGGCCTGGCCGGCGCCGTGCTCGACAGGCAGAAGGAGGAGAAGGAGGAAGAGGAGGGGCACGGTGGGCACGGGCACGATCACTCAGGCCTGCCCCGCGTCGCCTGGCTGCTCCTTCTCCCGGCGCTCAGCCTGCTCTTCTACGCGCCTCCCGCCCTCGGCGCCTACACCGCCTCCCGGCAGCCTCCCAAGGTCATCGCCGAGGAGAGCGACTTCGATCCGCTCCCCGCCACCTCGCCCGTCCCCATGACCCTCTCCGACTTCACCAGCCGGGTGCAGCAGGACCGGGACGACCAGGACGTCAAGGGGCGCAGCATCCTGATGACCGGGTTCGTGACACCCGGAGGGCCGGGCGGGAGCTGGGACCTGACCCGGGTCATCCTCAACTGCTGTGCCGCGGACGCCCAGTCCGTGAAGGTGCGGATCTACGGCCGTCCCGCGCTCTCCGCCAACACCTGGGTGACGGTCACCGGGACCTGGCACCCGGGCGGGAAGCTGGGTACCAGGTCCGCGCCGGTCGCGCTCGACGCCCGTACGGTCAAGAAGGTGCCCCGCCCGTGGAACGCGTACCAGGACTCGCTCCCGCCCGGGGCGCTGAGCCTCGGGGCTGCACGGTGACCCCGTCGACCTGCAGCGTCTGCACCGACTTCGCCGCGAAGGGGACGGCCACGGTCCTGCCGGACAGGTTCGTGTCCGAGTGGGAGGCGTAGAGGTCCCCCCGCCGCCGGTGGTCACCGTGTTCCAGCGGGGGACCGGACCGCCCGTCCCGCCCGTCACCGTCGTGAACCGAGACAGGCCGAACGTGAACCCGCATGCCAACAGGAAGCATCGGGTGTGCCGCGTGAGGTTGTCGAGGGTTGTGACAGCCCTTTCTAAAACCGGTGGAGGAAGCTGACGTCAGCGGCAAGAGGCCTTACGGCTCTGGTGAGTTCACCCGGCTCGCCCTATCGTGCGGGCGGCTCCTGGGAGGCGGGTGTGCGGATGCGTGTCGTGCAGCACCGTGATCGGCGCAGGCGTGCCAGGTGGCGGCGGGGGCTGTGGGGTGGCGGCGAGGTGCTCGTCACCGTCGGGGCCGTGCTCATGCTGCTTGTCGTACACCAGTTGTGGTGGACCAACAGGGAGGCGCGGCAGGGGGCCGAGCGGAAGGTCGCCGCCCTGGAGAAGGAGTGGGGGAGCGGCAGCCCCGCTCCGGGTGACGCGCCCTCCGCGTCGGCGCCGGCGCCGGCGGCCACGAGGGCTCCCGGACGTGCGCGGCAGCGGTCGTACACCCCCGTCCTCGTCTCGGGCACGCCCCGCCGTTCCCAGGCGTACGCCGTCCTCACCGTCCCGAGGCTGCATCTGCGTGTCCCCGTCGCCGAAGGCGTGAGCAAGCCGGACGTCCTCAACAAGGGGTACGTCGGCCACTACCCGGGCACCCAGCAGCCCGGCCAGGCGGGGAACTTCGCGCTCGCCGGGCACCGGAACACCCACGGCGAGCCCTTCCGGTACCTGCCGAGGCTCCGGCCCGAGGACATCCTGCAGGTGGAGACGGAGGCGGCCACGTACACATACGCCGTCGACAAGATCCTTCCGCAGACGTCCTCCCGGGACTCCGGGGTCGTACGGCCCGTGCCGCGGTCGCTCGTCCGGCCGTCCTACGGGTACGACCAGCCGGGCTACTACATCACCCTGACCACCTGCACCCCGGAGTTCACCTCGCGCTACCGGATGGTGGTCTGGGGGAAGCTGGTGTCGATGCGGCCCAGGGGGTAGCAGGACCGAGCCGGTTCACCCCCGCTCCCGCAGCACGCCCACGGCCACGGCACCGAGTGCGGCCAGGCCCGCCGACACCACCATCGCCACGTCCGCGCCGCGCGCCGGGCCGCCGCCCGACGATGTGACGAGGGCGATGGTCAGGGCCACGCCCGCGCAGGAGCCTATGTAGCGGAACGTCTGCTGGGCGCCGGAGCCCATGGCAGCCCGGGCGACCGGTACCGACTCCACCGCAAGGAGCGGCAGGGCGGCGTTTAGGAGGCCGCTGCCCACGCCGCCGAGCACGAGTCCGGGCAGGAGCCGCGTCCAGGAGCCCGAGCCGATCGCGCCCAGCATCGTCAGCGCGCCGATGGCGTGGAGCAGGAAGCCGGCCGCCAGCTGCCGGCGCGGTGCCACCCGCCCCGCCAGCCGCTTGGCCTGCAGCGCGACGGTGAAGGAGACGCCGGACCAGAGCAGGAACAGCCACGCCGTGTCCATCGCGGACATGCCCATGGCCTGCTGCAACAGGGCGGGCAGGAAACTGAACAGGCCGATCACGGTCAGCCCGGTGAACAGGCCGCCGGCGGAAGAGGCCAGGAAGCGGGGGCGGCGCAGCAGGCCCAGGTCGATCATCGGGGTCTTCGCCACGCGGGTCTCCACCAGGGCGAACAGCCCGAGCAGCACCACGGCCGCCGCCAGCAGCAGGCCGACCGGCGCCCGCAGCCACCCGTCCCGGCCCAGCGTCAGCGCGGCCACCAGGGCCACCAGCGCCGGCCCGAAGGTGAGGGCGCCGAGCACGTCGGGGCGCCCGCCCCTCGGCGCCCGGGACTCGGAGAGCCGGCCGAGCGCCAGGCCCGCCACGACCAGCGTGGCCGCGCCGAGGACGACGTAGGCCAGCCGCCAGTCGGGTATCGCGCCCGAGACCAGCGGGCCGACGGCGATGCCACCGCTCACGAAGGCACCCCACACGCCGGTCGCGTGCAGCCGGCCGCGCGGGCTCGGGAAGGCGGTCACGAGCAGGCCCAGGCTGCTGGCCAGGATCGCCGCGCTCGCCGCGCCCTGCGCGACCCGGGTCAGGGTGAAGGCCCAGGTGGACGTGGTCAGCCCGCTCAGCGCGGTGGTGAGGCCCAGGGCCAGGGTGCCGGCGAGGAAGACGCGGCGGCGGCCGTAGTCGTCGGCCAGGCTGCCGGCCACCAGGAGCAGGGCCGCGAGGCCCAGCGGTGTGCCGTTCAGGAGCCAGGCCTGGGCAGAGAGAGGGGTGTGCAGCGCGGCCGCGGTGTCCGGGAGGGAGACCGCGGGCGCCGTGTACGTCATCAGGGCCACGCCGGTCGCGGCGCTGGTCAGAGCCAGGGTCGCCCGGGGGTGGTGCGCGGGTGCCGGGGGGTGGGTGTCCGGTCGCGCGGCCGTGGGGCGCGCGACCAGAGTTCGTTCATTGAACCTAGACATGGATGTACCGTAGCACCGGAGGTTCGGTCACTGAACCAACATGTCGGAAAGTGGCTAAGGTGGACGTCATGGCACTGGGCAAGGACTACGCGACGCAGGAATGCGCGATCGCCCGCGCGCTCGAGGTCGTCGGCGAGCGGTGGACGCTCCTCGTCGTCCGCGACGCGATCTACGGCGTCCGGCGCTACAACGACTTCCTCGTCCACCTCGGCATCCCGCGCGCGGTCCTGTCGGCCCGGCTGAAGACGCTCACCGAGGAGGGGGTGCTCGACAGGCGCCGGTACCAGGAGTCGCCGCCGCGCTACGAGTACGTCGTCACCGAGCGCGGTATCGCGCTGTGGCCGACGCTGCGGGCCCTCGGGCTGTGGGGCCGCGAGAACTTCCAGGCGAGCCGTCTGCGGTCCTTCCGGCACGCGGAGTGCGGCACCGAAATCGGCACGTACGACGAATGTCCCGCATGCGGAACCGTCGTACCCGTCGCGGACGTTGTCATGGTGCCGGGCCCGGGACTCGATCCCGACCCGGCGGATCCGGTCAGCAGGGCACTGCTCGAGCCGAAGAGGCTCCTGGAGCCCCTGGAGATCGATCCTGTATAACCGGAAGTGAGCAGAAACAGCAGGTCGGCGGAGGGGGAGGAAGTGGATCGCAGTCGTTTCGTCGGCGCGCGTCCCGTCGCCCTGCTGCTCGTTCTGGTGAATCTGCTCCTGCTCCAGGCCGCGCTCCTCGACACCGGCAGCCTCTCCACCACCGTCGCGCTCGCCGCGACCGCCGCCGCCGGTTCCGCGCTCGCCGCGAGCTCGCTCGTCGCCGCCCGCTGCGCACCCGCCGTCCCGCCCACCCGGGTCCGTACGGCGATACGCGACCGGGCCCGCCGTACGGCCTTCCTTCCCCAGCGCGACCCCGACGCCTCGGGCCGCCGCCGGCCCCGGGCACCCGGACACGCCCTCGCGACGATCTGCGCGTAGGGCGCCACTGAACCCGGTCGCACACCCGGCTTCCGCCGAGCCCGGTCAATCCGGTCAAGCCCGGCCCCAGCCGAACCCGGTCACCCCCTGTCCCCGCGCGGGTCGTCATGCCGCCATGCCATCTCCGGTCACCCCGGCACGACGACACACCCCTGCACGGAGGGTCCCGCCATGTCCGCGTTCATGTCCGTTTTCGCCCACCTGGTCGAGCAGCTCGCCGACCTGCTCCAGCCGCTCTTCCACGCCTCCGCGGCAGCTGCCGCGATCGTCCTGTTCACCGCGCTCGTACGGCTGCTCGTGCATCCCCTGTCCCGGGCCGCCGCCCGCGGCCAGCGTGCCCGGGCCGAGCTGCAGCCGAGAATCGCCGAGCTGCGCAAGGAGCACGCGAAGGACTCCGAGCGGCTGCAGAAGGCGGTGCTGGAACTGCACGCCGAGGAGAAGGTCTCGCCGCTCTCCGGCTGCCTGCCCAGCCTGCTCCAGCTGCCCGCCTTCTTCCTCCTCTACCACCTGTTCTCCAACACCTCGATCGGCGGCGAGACCAACACGCTGCTGACCCACTCGCTGTTCGCCGCGCCGCTCGGCGGACGCTGGGCCGACGCCCTCTCGGGCGGCGGGGTCTTCGGGGCGGCCGGACTCGTCTACCTCGCGCTCTTCGCCCTCGTCGCGGCCGTCGCCGCCTTCAACTACCGGCGCACGAAGCTGATGACGGCCAAGAACCCGGTCACGGTCACCGCCGGTGAGGGCGCGCAGGTGCCGGGGCTCGGCGCGGTCAACAAGGTCATGCCGTTCATGTCCTTCTTCACGCTCGTCACCGTGGCGGTGATGCCGCTCGCGGCCGCGCTGTACGTCGTCACCAGCACGACGTGGAGCGCGGTGGAGCGGGCCGCGCTCTACCGCTGAGCCGGCTCTACCGGAGCGACCGGTCCGGCTCACCCGGAGTGCGGGGCCGCCTCCTCGGCAGGGGTGTGGTTACGGTCCAGTCCGTGAACAGGGTCTTGCGGACTGGACAACCGGATTGGAGGATCGACCAGTCCTCCGATGGCTGCACCCATTGGCGGGCGCTCGCGATCGAGGGAGATTGTGACCATGAAGCTGCTGCGAGTCGGTACGGCAGGGGCTGAGCGCCCCGCGCTGCTCGACGCCGAGGGGACCCTGCGGGATCTGTCGGGGATCGTGGACGACATCGACGGGGCGCTGCTCGCGGACGCCGGCGCACTCGGCCGGGTACGGGCGGCGGCGGAGGCCGGTGAGCTGCCCGCGCTGGACGCGGAGGGTCTCAGGATCGGGCCCCCGCTCGGCCGGATCGGCAAGGTCGTGTGCATCGGGCTCAACTACCACGACCACGCCCGCGAGACGGGGGCCGAGCCGCCCGCCGAGCCCGTGATCTTCTTCAAGGCCGCGGACACGGTCGTCGGTCCGAACGACACCGTGCTCGTGCCGCGCCGGTCCACCAAGACCGACTGGGAGGTGGAGCTGGCCGTGGTCGTCGGACGTACGGGCCGCTACCTGGAGTCGGCCGAGGAGGGGCTCGCGCATGTCGCCGGGTACGCGGTGGCGCACGACGTGTCCGAGCGGGAGTTCCAGATCGAGCGGGGCGGGACCTGGGACAAGGGGAAGAACTGCGAGACGTTCAACCCGCTGGGGCCGTGGCTGGTGACCGCCGACGAGATCGCCGACCCGCAGGCCCTGCCGCTGCGGCTGTGGGTCAACGGGGAGCTGAAGCAGGACGGGACCACCGCCGACCAGATCTTCCCCGTGGGTGAAGTCGTCCGCTACGTCAGCCAGTTCATGACCCTGTACCCCGGCGACGTCATCAACACCGGTACGCCGGCGGGCGTCGCGCTCGGGCAGCCCGAGCCGAAGCCTTTCCTGCGGGCCGGGGACGTGGTGGAGCTGGAGATCGACGGACTCGGCCGGCAGCGGCAGGAGTTCAAGGACGCCTGAGGCACCGGGGCGTCGTGCTTGCCAAGCGACACTCCCGCGGGCAAGCATGGCGCCGTTGCCGGCAGTGCCGAAGGGTGGGGGATGGCCGCGACGGGAGCTGATGAGACCTCGACGACCGGTCGGAGAGGAGTCAGGCCGTTCCAGTGGGCGGCGGCCGTGCTGGTGGCACTCGCTGCGGGCGCGGCCATCGTTCTGTTCTTCACCACCGACGTGTGCGACCAGCAGATGGCTTCGAACGGGAACGTCGTCACGGTCTGCCGGCACCCGCAGATGACGGATCCTCCGATGGTCGTCCTCGGCCTCGTGATCCTGGTGCTGCTGGGTGTCTTCTTCTCCGAGATCTCCGGATTCGGCATCACCCTGAAGCGCCAGGTGGAGGAGGCCCGGAGTACGGCGCAGGAGGCCATCCGCGAGACGCGGGAGATCGAAGCCAGGCATCAGGAGGCGGCCGGCGACCTGGCCGACGGGGTGCGGGAGGCGCTCAACAGAGCGCAGCCGGGCGGCCTGCCCGCCGCGCCGACGCCGGCCGACCCGGTCGATCGGCTGGCGGCGCGGTACAACGAGATCCGGTGGACCATGTCCAGCGGGCGGGGGCGGACGCGTGCGATGTCCGAGGTGGCGGACGAGATGGTCGGTCTGCTGCGAGACGCCCGGGACTTCGACGTCGAGAGCCGTCTGCGCAGCAGCGACAGCGGCTTGCGACTGACCGCCGCCACATACCTCTACGCCAATCCGGACCCGGCGTGGGTGGGCCCGCTCGCCCGGGCGGCGGTGTCCGAGGACAAGCCGTTCAACGAGTACTGGGCGCTCAAGGCGCTGCGCGAGGTGCTCCGGGGGCACTGCGAGGCACTCGACGAGGAGACGAGAGGCCTGCTCCGACGGCGCATGCGCCGACTGCCCCCGGGCACCGACCGCGCCGAGCAGATCGGGAAGCTGCTGCGCGACTGCCCGGAGCAGGGCGGCGGTCAGGACACGATCTGAGGCACGCCGACCGAGTTCAGTCCAGCACGGACGCCAGCCTGCGCCATGCCTCGCGCGGCAGCGCGTCGCGCGAACCCCCGTCGACCACCTGGATCGCCACATGGTCCGCGCCCGCCTCGTGGAACGCGTTGATCCGCTCCCGGATCCGGTTCTCGTCCCCCCACGCGTAGAGCGCGTCGACCAGACGGTCGCTGCCACCGGCGGTCAGGTCGTCCTCGGTGAAGCCGATGCGCAGGAAGCTGTTGGTGTAGTTGGGGAGCGCGAGGTACAGGGTGAGGTGCTCGCGGGCCAGTTCGCGGGCGCGGGCCGGGTCGGTCTCCAGGACGACCCCGAACTCGGGGGCCAGCAGCGGCTCTTCGCCCAGGATCTCGCGGGCCTGAGCGGTGTGCTCGGGGGTGACGAGGTAGGGGATCGCGCCCGCTGCCCGGTCCCGGGACAGCTCCAGGGTCTTCGGGCCGAGGGCCGCCAGGACCCGGTGCCCGGCCGGGACGCCGGCCGCGTCCAGGGCGTCCAGGTAGGCGACCAGCGCCGAGTACGGGCGGCGGTACTGGTCCGCGAGCTTGGCGTGGCTCACGCCGAGGCCGAGCAGGAAGCGGCCGGTGTGGGCCTGTTCCACCTCGGCGAAGGCGGCCGCGCTCGCGTCGGCCTCGTACTGCCAGATGCTCTGGATGCTCGTGCCGACGACCAGCCGCGACGTCGCTTCCAGGAGCGGGGTGGCATGCCGGACGGCGCTGCTGCCGCCCAGCCAGGCCGTGCCGTACCCGAGTTGTTCCAGTTCCGCCGCGGCCTCGGCGATGTCGCCGCGCCGGGCCGGGTCCTCCGAGCGGAGCCCCACGCTCCAGACGCCGTACCGGCCGATCGACTCCTTGACGGAGCGCGCGCTGCTCGTCGACTCGCTCATCGGGTCCGTTCCCTCCGGGTGGGTGTCGTGCCGTGATCGTCGTGCACGTCGGTGCCAACCGGAGGGAGCCGCGCGGTAATCCCACGCACGGGCTATTCGCCCAGGAACTGCTCCAGAACCTCCACCACGAAGCGGTGGTCCTGCAGTTGGGGCAGGCCGGACACGGTCACCGTGCCGATGACGCCCACGTCCTCGACATGGATCGGGAACGAGCCGCCGTGGGCCGCGTAGGTGTCCGGGTCCAGCCGGGAGGACTCCTCGAACGTCGTGCCCTTGGCGCGGAAGCGGGCGCCGACCAGGTAGGAGGAGGCGCCGTAGCGCTCCGTCACCCGGCGCTTGCGGTCGATCCAGGCGTCGTTGTCGGGCGCGGAACCGGGCAGGGCTGCGTGGAAGAGCTGCTGGCCGGTGCGGTGGATGTCGATGGCCACCGGCGCCTGGCGCTCCCTGGCCAGCTCGACCAGGAGGGAGCCGAGGGCCCACGCGTCGTCGTGGGTGAACCGGCGGAAGACCAGGCGGCGTTCCTGCGCCTCCAGCTCCTCGACGCTCGGGGTGATCTCGGGGGCGAACTTCGGGGTGATCTTCGGGTGGTGCATCAGAGGGTCACCGTCACCTTGTCGCGGGCGGAGCGCCGGGCGGCTTCCAGCACGTCGAGTGCGGCGGCCGCCTCGAGGGCGGTCACCGGGTTGCGTCCGGCGCCGGTCAGGGCCGCGGCCACGGCCGCGTAGTAGGCCGGGTAGTCGCCGGGGACGCCCGGTACGGGGCGGCCGCCGCCGGTGAGCGGGGACTCGCCGGAGCCGATGCGGCCCCACAGGGACTCGGGTTCGGCGCCCCAGGCGGGGCCCGGCCGCAGGCCTTCCCTGAGCGCCGCCTCCTGCGGGTCCAGGCCGTACTTCACGAAGCCCGCCTGCGAGCCGAGGACCCGGAAGCGCGGGCCGAGCTGGGCCGTGGTGGCGGAGACGTAGAGGTGGGAGCGGGTGCCGTTCTCGTGGGTGAGCGCGATGAAGGTGTCGTCGTCCGTCTCGGCTCCGGGGCGGCGGACGTCGGTCTCGGCGTACACCTCGGTGACCGGACCGAACAGGACCAGGGCCTGGTCGACGACATGGCTGCCGAGGTCGTAGAGCAGACCTCCGATCTCTGCCGGGTCGCCGGACTCGCGCCAGCCGCCCTTCGGCTGCGGGCGCCAGCGCTCGAAGCGGGACTCGAAGCGCCAGACGTCGCCGAGTTCACCCTTCTCCAGCAGCTGGCGCAGGGTCAGGAAGTCGCTGTCCCAGCGGCGGTTCTGGAAGACCGAGAGCAGCAGGCCGCGCTCCTCGGCGAGGGCTGCCAGCTCGCGCGCCTCGGCCGCCGTACCCGCCACCGGCTTGTCCACGACCACCGGCAGGCCCGCCTCGAGGGCGGTGGTGGCGAGCGGGACGTGCGTCTTGTTCGGCGAGGCGACGACGATCAGGTCCAGCTCGTCGGCGCGGTCGAACAGCTCGTCGGGGGTGCTGACGACGCGGACGCCCGGGAACTCGGCCTGGGCCTGCTGCTGCCGCTCGGGGTACGAGGTGACCACCGTGTCCAGGGCGAGGCCCTCGGTGGCGGCGATCAGCGGGGCGTGGAAGACGGAGCCTGCGAGGCCGTAGCCGACCAGGCCGACGCGGAGGGGGGTACCAGTCATGCATCCTACTTTCGCAACGCTGTTGCCAAAGTGCAAGCGGAGGGGAGAATGGTGGCGTGAACAGGACGAAGAGCGGCGGGCCGGTGGGAGCGAACCTGCTGGCCGTGCGCAGTCACAACACCGCGCTGGTGCTGGATCTGCTGCGCGCGGCGGGGGCGGAGGGCATCAGCCGTCTGGAGCTGGCCGAGCGGACCGGGCTGACCCCGCAGGCCGTCAGCAAGATCACCGCACGGCTGCGCGAGGAGGGGTTCGCGGCGGAGGCCGGGCGCCGGGCGTCCACCGGGGGCAAGCCGCGCACCGTGCTGCGGCTGGTGCCGGACGCCGGGCATGCGGTGGGGGTGCATCTGGACCGCGACGAGCTGCGGGCCGTGCTGGTGGATCTCGACGGGGCGGTGGTCGGGGAGCGGCGCCGGAGCGTGGACCTCGGGGCCGGGGCGGAGGCCGTGCTGGGGGTGGTCGCCGACGCGGTGACCGGGCTGGTCGGGGAGGTCCTGGGCGGCGCCGGCGGAGGACTTCCCGCCGTCGGGTCGCTGCTCGGTGTGGGGGTCGCTCTCCCCGGGCCGCTCGATCACGCGCGCGGCGTGCTGCACCGGGTCACCGGGTTTCCCGAGTGGGACGGATTCCCGCTGCGGGACGCGCTGGCCGAGCGGCTCGGGGTGCCGGTCGTGGTGGACAAGGACACCAACGCGGCGGCGCTCGGGCTCTCGGTGGACGGCGAGGGCGGGTCCTTCGCCTATCTGCATCTCGGTACGGGCCTGGGTGCCGGCCTGGTGATCGGCGGCAGCGTGCACCGAGGGGCGCGGACCGGAGCCGGGGAGTTCGGGCACCAGGTGCTGCAGCTGGACGGACCGCCGTGCGAGTGCGGGAACCGGGGCTGCGTGGAGGTGCTGTGCCTGGGGGCCGTGGCGCGGGGAGAGGTGGCGCAGGCCGCGCGGGTGCTGGGGGTCGGGGCCGGGAACCTGGTGGGGCTGCTGGACATCGACCTGGTGCTGCTCGGCGGGCGGACGGTCTCCGCAGCGCCGGAGCCGTTCGTGCGCGGGGTCGCCGAGATGCTCGACGCACGGGCCCGGCGGGAGGGTGTGCCCGGCGGGACGGTCCCCGTGCGGGTCGTTCCACGAGGGGAGCGGGTCGTCGCGGAGGGCGCGGCGCAGCTCCTGCTGGCGCCGCTGTTCGGGCGGGCGGACGGCTGACCCGGGCGGGCGGTCCGCCGGTCCGGGCGGGTGGCCGGGCCGGGCGGGCGACCGGGCCGGGGGTGCACCGTCCGGACCACTCGCCTGCCCCTTCAGGTGATTGCCGGACGAGTCGCGAGCGGAGCGCGCGTCGCACGGGTACGGCCTCTGCGCACGGAGATGCCCCGGACTCGTGAGGAGAACAGCGTGTACGCAGCCGTCAGACGGTACGAAGGGGTCACCGATCCGGCCGAGGCCGGCCGCCAGGTGAACGAGGGATTCGTGCCGCTCATCCGTGACATCCCCGGCCTCCTCGCCTACTACTGGGTCGACGCCGGCGGCGGGGTCATGGTCTCGACCAGCGTCTTCCAGGACGAGGCGGGGGCCGACGAGTCGATCAGAAGGGCGGCGGTCTTCGTGCGCGACCACCTCGCGTCGCTGCTCCCCAACCCTCCCCAGGTCATGTCCGGCCAGGTCGTGGCCTCCGTCTAGCCCGTCGGCCGATCGAGCGGACTTGCCGACCACCCCGGAGCGGCACACCGTGCCCGCGCTCCCCACCCGGCATGGTCATGTGTTCATGCGACTGTGCACGTCCCTGCCCTTCTGTCTCGCCGCGGCCGTCGCTCTCGTGCCCGTGTCGTCGGCTGCCGCGCACGCGGACGCGTCCTCCTCCTGCGCGGCACCCGGCGGCCGTGCCTTTCCGGTGACCACCCGGATCCACGGCGGGCCCGCCTCCTACGAGGCGGGCGGTGGCTTCGGCACCTGGTACATCGACCTCACCAACACCACCGGCCGCACCTGCACCGAGGTCCACCCCGTCGTCGTCCTCGTCGACGACAAACGCACCCTGAAGCCGTCCCAGCCCAAGCTGGACTTCTACGACGGCTCCCGCGCCCGGCCCGTCACCTTCGAGAGCACCGACGAGCAGGAACTGGTCGGCGTACTGGACGGCACGGGGTTCGACGGGTTCACCGTGGCGCCCGGCGCGACCGTCAGCGTCAAGGTCAGGCTCTCGCTCACCTCCGACGCCGTACCCGACGACATCACCGTCAAGGCGGCCGTCGTCCAGCGCCGGGGCGAGGACGGCGACTGGATCGGGGAGTCCAACGACTACCGCTTCGGCATCGGGGACGAGCCGGACGAGTCCGTGGCTCCACAGGATTCGCGAGGTCCGGGGGACCCGGAGCCGACGGCGACCACCCCGTCCGGCACGCCCACGGCCACCCCGAGCAGCACCGGCGACCCCGACGGACTCGACGACCCCGACGACTTCGGAGACCCCCACGACTTCGGAGACCCCCACGACTTCGACGACCCCTCCCTCCCCTTCGCGGCCGAGGCGGAGGAAGCCGGAGAGCGGGCCCGGGAGCTCGCCCGCACCGGGCTCGGGCTCGCACACGGGCTGCTCGCGGCGGGCGCCGCCCTCCTCTCCGTCGGCGCGGGCGCGTTCCTCCTGGCCCGCCGACGCCGCTGAGGCGCGGGCCGCCGTAGGACCGGCCCGCCCCCGTCTGCGACGATCCCTGCGTGGACTACCCGAACGACCAGGCCCCCGGCGCCCCCGTCCGCTCCGGCATCCCCGAGCACGGGCGCATCCCGAAGTACTACGCGGTCAAGGCGCGCATCGCCGGACTGCTGGAGGAGCTGGGGGAGGGCGGCCTCATCCCCACCGAGCGCGATCTCGCCGAGCGGTACGACGTCGCCCGCGAGACCGTGCGGCAGGCCGTGCGGGAGCTGGTGCTGGAGGGGCGCCTGCAGCGGCGCGGCCGGGGAACCGTCGTCGCCGGGCCCAAGCTGGCCCAGCCGCTGTCCCTCGCCAGCTACACCGAGGGCGTACGCCGGCAGGGCCGTACACCCGGCCGTACGCTCGTCACCCTCGACCGCTTCCCGTGCCCGGAGCCCCTCGCCGCCGAGACCGGGCTGACCCGGGGCGAACCCGTCTGGCACCTGGAGCGCGTGCTGCTCGCCGACGACGAGCGGGTCGGCCTGGAGAGCACCTACGTCGCCGTCGACCGGGTCCCCGACCTCGACTCCCGCTTCGACCCCGACTCCTCCTTCTACGCCTATCTGAAGGATCAGGGCATCGAGTTCGGCGACGCCGACGAACGCATCGAGACCGTGCTGGCCACCCCCCGCGAGGCCCTGCTCATCGGCACCCCGCCCGCCCTTCCGATGCTGCTGATCCACCGCGTGTCCCGGGACACCGGCGGACAGCCGCTGGAGCGCGTGCGCACCCTGTACCGGGGCGACCGGTTCTCCTTCACCACGCACCTGAAGGGCTGAAAACCGCCTGAAATCACCCATAATCCATCCCTTCTATTATCACGAGAAGATAACGGGTCTAGCCCAAACGTGATGGGTCGTTCACGCTCTCGTTGTCAGCCGGACCCTTCCGGTTCCCTGTGCGCGAGGAGCGTTGCCGCCGTGAGAGTGACAGTCGTAGGAGCAGGCGTGGTGGGCACCATGCACGCCTGGCAAGCAGTGCAGCGCGGCCACCAGGTCGTCCAGATCGAGCGTGAGGCGGAGGCGCGCGGCGCCTCGCTGCGCAACTTCGGGCAGATCTGGGTCAGTGGGCGCGCCGGTGGCGAAGAGCTGGAGACCGCGCTGCGGGCGCGGGAGTTGTGGGAAGGGATGGGCGGGCGCGTGCCCGGGCTCGGCTTCCGGGCCAACGGGTCGCTCACCCCGGTGCGCGGCCCCCTCGAACTCGCCGTCGCCGAGGCCGCCGTGGCCCGTCCGGACGCCGCCGAACGCGGCTACAAGCTGCTGACCCCCGGCGAGGCACGAGCCCTCAACCCCGCCCTGCGCGGCGAGTTCACCGCCGCCCTGCACTGCGAACGCGACGCCGCCGTCGAACCGCGCACCGCCCAGCTGGCGTTGCGCGCGGAGCTGCTGAAGTCCCCGGACTACACCTTCCTGCCGGGGCGCGAGGTGCGCGAGGTGGTCGGTGCCGGGGCCGTCCGGGACGACCACGGCGACGTGCACCACGCGGACGCCGTCGTGCTGTGCACCGGCGCCTGGCTCGGCGGACTGGTGCGGGAACTGGCCGGGCCCGAGCTGCCCGTGCGCCGCGTCCGTCTCCAGATGATGCAGACCGACCCGCTCGGCGAGCCGCTCACCACCTCGGTCGCGGACGCCGACAGCTTCCGCTACTACCCGGCCTACGCCTCCCCGGCGCTCGACGCGCTCAACGCCGGGCAGCCGCAGCCGGCGACCGCCGCCGAGCACAGGATGCAGCTGCTCATGGTGCAGCGCGCCGACGGCGGCCTGACCATCGGCGACACCCACGAGTACGAGCACCCCTTCGCCTTCGACACGCTCGAGGACCCCTACGACCACCTCACCGAGGTCGTCGAGTCCCTCCTCGGCCGGCCGCTGCCGAAGATCCGGCGCCGCTGGGCCGGCGTGTACGCGCAGTGCACCGACACCAGCCGGGTCGTGCACCGCCAACAGGTGAGCGACGGCGTGTGGCTGGTCACCGGGCCCGGCGGGCGCGGCATGACCTGCTCGCCGGCGATCGCCGAAACCACCGCGAACGAACTGGGCTGGTGAGAGAGTTGACCAACGACATCCACGACATCCGTCTCGTCGTCCTCGACATGGCCGGCACCACCGTCGCCGACGGCGGCCTGGTCGAGCGCGCCTTCGCGGCGGCCGCCGCCGAACTGGGCGTCGAGCCCGGCTCCGCCGACCACGCCGAGAAGCTGGACTACGTCCGCGCCACCATGGGCGAGTCCAAGATCTCCGTCTTCCGGCACCTGTTCGGGGACGAGAGCCGTGCCCAGCGCGCCAACACCGCCTTCGAGAAGGCGTACGGCGACCTCGTCGACGCGGGCCTGATCGCACCGGTCCCCGGCGCCCGCGAGGCGATCGAGGAACTCATGGGCAGCGGCCGTACGGTCGTCCTGACCACCGGCTTCGCCCGCGTCACCCAGGACGCCATCCTGGCCGCCCTCGGCTGGCAGGACCTCGTACCGCTCACCCTCTGCCCGGCCGACGCGGGCGGACGCGGACGGCCCTTCCCGGACATGGTCCTGGAGGCCTTCGTGCGGACCAAGGCCGCGGTGGACGTCCGGCAGGTCGCCGTGGCCGGGGACACCTCCTACGACGTGCTGAGCGGCGTACGGGCCGGTGCCGGCCTGGTCGCGGGTGTGCGCACCGGGGCCCACGGGGACGCCGAGCTCCGCGCCGCCGGCGCCACCCATGTCCTCGACTCCGTCACCGCCCTGCCCGCCCTGCTCACGGGAGCCCGGTGAGATGGGCATCCGCTTCGACTCCGTCACGGTCGCCTACGACGGCAACGTCGTCCTCGACTCCCTCGACCTGACCGTCGAGCCCGGCGAGGTCATGGCGCTGCTCGGGCCGTCCGGCTCCGGCAAGACCACCGCGCTGCGGGCGGTCGCCGGGTTCGTACGGCCCGCCTCCGGGCGGGTGTTCCTCGGCGACCGGGACGTGACGGACCTGCCGCCCCACCGGCGGGGCATCGGCATGGTCGTCCAGCAGTACGCCCTCTTCCCGCACATGCGGGTGGACGACAACGTGGCCTTCGGCCTGAAGGCCCGCAAGGCCCCCAAGGGCGAGATACGGGGGCGGGTGGCCGAGGCGCTGGAGATGACCGGCATGGCCGCCTACGCCCGCCGCTTCCCGCGGGAGCTGTCCGGCGGGCAGCAGCAGCGCGTCGCCATCGCCCGCGCGCTCGCCATCCGGCCGGACGTGCTGCTCCTGGACGAGCCGCTGTCCGCGCTGGACGCCCAGCTGCGGTCCGGGATGCTGGCCGAACTGGCACGACTCCACCGGGAGTTGCCGGAGGTGTCGATGCTGTACGTCACCCACGACCAGGTCGAGGCGCTGACTCTGGCCGACCGGATCGCCGTGATGGACGCGGCGCGGCTCCAGCAGTGCGGGACTCCTCGCGAGCTGTACCGGGCGCCGAAGAGCGAGTTCACGGCTTCCTTCGTGGGCGGCGCGAATCTGCTGCCGGTGACCGTCGGGGCCGCAGGCGTCTCCTTCGCGGGGACCGAGCTGAAGGTCGACACGACGCAGGTGGTCGCGGGGGCGCGGGCCACACTGTGTGTACGGCCGCATCTCGTGGGGCTGGGCCAGGGACCCAATCAACTCGTCGGTTCCGTACGGGAGATCCAGTGGCGGGGGGCCACGCACCGGCTGTACGTCGATGTCGACGGGCACACGGTCATGGCGGACCTGCGTGAGCTGAAGGCCCCGCCGGTGCACGGGGACTCCGTGAGCCTGCACTTCGCTTCCGAGGACGCGGTGCTGCTGCCCGCTGGGGTGAGCCATGGCTGAGGCCGTTCGCAAACCGCGGGCCGTCCAGGGCTGGTCGCGCAGTTCCCCGCGCCCCTATGGGGCGCGGCTGCTCTGGACGCTTCCCCCAGTCGCCCTCCTGGCCCTCTTCTTCCTCTACCCCCTCGCCCTCGTCCTCCGGCAGTCCCTCCACCCCGACACCGGCGGGACCTCCTTCCGGCCGTACGCGGACGTCTTCGCCTCGGAGGCGTTCCGGCACGCGCTGTGGACCACCGTGTGGCTGGCATCGGCGTCCACCGTCGGATGCCTGGTCCTCGGCTTCCTGCTCTCCCTGGTCATCGCGTTCGTACCGTTCCCGGGGGCGAAGGCGGTGGCGCGGTTCATCGACGTGTACCTTTCCTTCCCGTCCTTCCTCATCACGCTGGCGCTGCTGTTCATCTACGGCACCACCGGCATCATCGGTTCCTTCCAGTTCCTCACCACACCGTGGGGCGTGCTGCTGGCGGAGGTCACGTACTTCACGCCGTTCGTGATGCGGCCGCTGCTCGCCGCCTTCTCGCAGCTCGACACCGCGCAGATGGAGGCGGCCGGTTCGCTCGGCGCCCGCGCGCCCAGAATCGTCCGGCAGGTGATCCTGCCGGAGGCGCTGCCCGCGCTCGCGGCCGGCGGGAGCCTCGTCCTGGTGCTGTGCCTCAACGAGTTCGGGATCGTGCTGTTCACCGGCGCGAAAGGGGTCACGACCCTCCCGATGCTCATCTACAGCAAGGCGATCCTGGAGTCCGACTATCCGGGCGCGTGCGTGGTCGCCGTCGTCAACGTCCTGATCTCCGTGGGGCTGTACGGCCTCTACCGGGTGGTGAGCCGTCGTGCTGGTGCATAGCCGCAAGGGCAAGTGGGCCGTGTGGGCGGTGTTCCTCGTCCTCTTCGTGCCGCTGTTCGCCCTGCCCCTCCTCGTCGTCCTCGGCGCCTCCTTCGCCACCCACTGGTCCGGCGTCCTGCCCTCGGGCCCGACGACCGCCAACTACCGCTCCGCCACCCGCGGCGAGGCCCTCCAGGCGGTGACCACCAGCCTGGTCACCGCCGTGACCGCGAGCCTGTTCGCCCTGGCCGTCGGCACCTGGGCCGCGCTGGCCGGTGCGGCCCTGAAGAAGCGCCACCGCCGGTTCCTCGACGCACTGTTCGTGCTGCCGGTCGCCGTGCCCTCGGTGGTGGTCGGACTGTCGGTCCTGGTGGCCTTCTCCCAGCCGCCGCTGCTGCTCAACGGCACCCGGTGGATCGTGATCCTCGCCCACACCGTGCTGGTCACCGCCTTCGCCCACCAGTCCGTGTCGGCGGCGGTCACCCGCCTCGACCCGGCCTACGAACAGGCCGCCGCCTCCCTCGGCGCCCGGCCCGCGTACGTCCTGTGGCGGGTGCGGCTGCCGCTCCTGCTGCCCTCGCTCACCGCTGCCGCCGGCCTCTGCTTCGCCCTCTCCATGGGCGAGCTGAGCGCCACGATGATGCTCTATCCGCCCGACTGGACCCCGCTTCCCGTCCTGATCTACGCGGCCACCGACCGCGGCGCCCTGTTCACCGGCTCCGCCGTCGCGGTGGTGCTGATGGCCGCGACCCTGCTCGTCCTGTTCGCCGTCTCCCGGGTCCGCACCCGGGCGTCGTACCGCTGAGCCACCACCCGCGCCCAACCCACCCTCATCCGCAAGGAGTTCGCCTCGCCATGCCCAGAAACAGCGTCACGCTCGCCATAGCCCTCACCCTGCTGGCCACCCCGCTGCTGTCCGCCTGCGGCGGCTCCTCCGCAGCCTCCGACGAGAAGGTCGTCACCGTCTACAGCGCCGACGGCCTCAAGGGCGAGAACGGCGACGGCTGGTACGACAAGGTCTTCGCCGACTTCCAGAAGCAGACCGGCATCAAGGTCAAGTACGTCGAGGGCGGCTCCGGCGAGATGGTGCAGCGCGCCGTCCGCGAGAAGAGCAACCCGCAGGCCGACGTGCTGGTCACCCTCCCGCCGTTCATCCAGCAGGCCGACAGCAAGGGCCTGCTGGAGAAGTACGAGCCGAAGGACGCCGTGATGGTCGGCGGGGGTGACAAGGCCACCGACGGCACCTGGACCTCCGTCGTCAACAACTACTTCGGCTTCGTCTACAACAAGAGGGAGCTGAAGCAGGCGCCGAAGACCTGGGACGAGCTGCTCGACGCCAAGTACAAGAACAAGCTCCAGTACTCCACCCCCGGCGTCGCCGGTGACGGCACCGCCGTCCTGATCAAGGCGATCCACGACCTCGGCGGCAAGGACGCGGCCCTCGCCTACCTGAAGAAGCTCCAGGCCAACAACGTCGGCCCGTCCGCCTCCACCGGCAAGCTCGCCCCCAAGGTCGACAAGGGCGAACTCCTCGTCGCCAACGGGGACGTGCAGATGAACTACGCCCAGTCCAAGGACATGCCGAACCTCGGCATCTGGTTCCCGGCCGGGAAGGACGGCAAGCCCACCACCTTCGCCCTGCCCTACGCGGCCGGCCTGGTCACCAAGGCCCCGCACAGCGAGAACGGCAGGAAGCTGCTCGACTTCATGCTCGCGCAGAAGCAGCAGCAGGAGGTCAGCGAGATCGGCGGCGGCTTCAGCGCCCGCGGGGACATCAAGGCCCACGACGCCAACGCCACCGCGCTCACCGGGCTGATGAACGGCGTGGACATCTTCCAGCCGGACTGGAACGACATCGACAAGAACCTCACGAGCTACGTCGAGGACTGGAAGTCCGCCACCGGCAGCTGAGCCCTCCCCTCCGGGGGTTCAGCCGCCCAAACGGGTTCCGCCCCGTCGTACGTACTCGCCCGCGCCGTCGTGGCTGGTCGCGCCCACGCGGCGTAGCCGCAGATCAAAGACAGCCCCGCGCCCCTAGGGAGTTGCCCGCCCTGTCGGCTGTTCCGCGCCGCTCCTGGGAGTTCCCCGCCCGTCGGCTGCTCCGCACCGCCCCTGGTACCACCGGGGGCGGTGTCATGCCCCCTGCACGTCCACCCTCTCCCACGGAGGACTCCGTGCCCAACCTGTCCCGCCGCACCTTCCTCGTCTCCGCCGCCGCGGTCGCCGCGTCGGCCGGCCCGCTCACCGCCCTCGCCCGCGCCGCCGCCAGGACTCCCAAGGTCCTCGTCATCGGCCTGGACGGCGCGCTGCTCCAGCGCATCAAGGACGCCGACGCCCCGAACCTCGACGCCCTGATGGCCGCCGGACTCACCGCGCCCAGCAGCATCTACGCCAACCCGCTCGCCCCCACCATGTCCGGGCCCGGCTGGTCCACGATCATCACCGGCGTCTGGCCCGACAAGCACAACGTCAAGGACAACACCTTCACCGGCGCCCGGTTCGCGCAGTACCCCGACTTCCTCACCCGGATCGAGACGGCCGAGCCGCAGCTGGTGACGTACGCGGTCGCCTCCTGGGCGCCGATCACCGACACCGTCTTCTCGTCGAAGGTCGACACCCGCGTCTCCACGCCGAGCGCCGAGTACGACACCGGCACCACCGCCCGTGCCGTCACCCAGCTCCGGGACGGCAACCCGGACGCGGTCTTCGTACAGCTCGACAACATCGACCACGCGGGACACAGCTACGGCGCCGCCTCCCAGCAGTACCTGGACGCCATCCACGGCGCCGACGCCCAGGTCGGGCAGCTGGTGGCCGCCGTCACGTCCCGCGCGGCCTACGCCGACGAGGACTGGCTGATCATGATCACGGCCGACCACGGCCACACCGACGCCGGCGGCCACGGCGGCTCCTCCCTGCAGGAGCGCCAGACCTTCCTCATCGCCACCGGGCCCACCCTGGCGGCGGGTTCGGTCCGCTACGACGTGAAGATGCCGGACGTCGCCGCCTCCGCGCTGGCCCACCTCGGCATCGCGATCGACCCCGCCTGGGACCTCGACGGCCGGCCCGTCCAGCAGCCCGCACCCGACGACTTCGACGCGCTGCGCGGCCGGCTGCAGCCCCGCGTCGACGAGACCGGCATCCCGGCGACCGTCCTCGGCTTCACCCACACCCCGCCCGCCGGCTGGTCCGTCGACAACTCGGCGATGGGCGGCGGCGGGGTCACCGAGTGGCGCGGCTGGTCCTTCACGACCGACGAGTTCTGGACCCAGGCCCAGCGCGACCAGAACCGCGAGTGCAACGTCCGCGCCCGGAACGTGTTCGCGGTCGCCGACGGCGACGAGTGGAGCGACAGGGCCCTCACCGGCACCTTCGACTCCACGCTCGTCAGCCCCGCGTACCCGGTCACCGGCGGCACCACCGCCACCCTCACCTACACCACCTACTACCGGCAGGAGTCCCCGCAGAAGGGCGAGGTCCTCGTCTCCTACGACGGCGCGGCCCCCGTCTCCGTGCGCACCTACACCGCCGACGTCCCCTCCCGCACCGAGATCGTCACGCTCCAGGTCCCGGCCGGGGCCCGCTCGGTCCGGGTCCGCTTCCGCTACACCGGCGGGAACAACTGGTACTGGGTGATCGACGGCGTACGGATCGGCCGGTGATCGGCCGGTGACGAGTCGGTCCTGACCAGGGTCAGGATCAGGCCTTCCTGATTAGGCTGGGGGCGTCGGTACGCCGTGGTTCCGGCGCCCCCGCTTCTTGACCGTACGCACGCAGGAGACGCAAGCACATGGCAGACCGCAAGCCCATCGAGTCGTGGCTCACCGACATGGACGGCGTCCTGATCCACGAGGGTGTCCCGATCCCCGGCGCCGACGCCTTCCTGAAGAAGCTCCGCGACTCCGGGCGGCCCTTCCTGGTGCTCACCAACAACTCCATCTACACCGCCCGGGACCTGCACGCCCGGCTGCGCCGGATGGGCCTGGACGTGCCGGTGGAGAACATCTGGACCTCCGCCCTGGCCACCGCCCAGTTCCTGGACGACCAGCGGCCCGGCGGCAGCGCCTACGTCATCGGCGAGGCGGGCCTGACCACCGCACTGCACGACGTCGGCTACATCCTCACCGACCACGACCCCGACTTCGTGATCCTCGGCGAGACCCGCACCTACTCCTTCGAGGCCCTGACCAAGGCCGTACGCCTGATCAACGCCGGTGCCCGGTTCATCGCCACCAACCCCGACAACGTCGGCCCCTCCACCGAGGGCGACCTGCCCGCCACCGGCTCGGTCGCCGCGCTGATCACCGCCGCGACCGGCAAGCAGCCGTACTTCGTCGGCAAGCCCAACCCGCTGATGATGCGGGCCGGGCTCAACGCGATCGGCGCCCACTCCGAGAACTCCGCGATGATCGGCGACCGCATGGACACCGACGTCCTCGCGGGCCTGGAGGCCGGGATGCGCACCTTCCTGGTGCTGACCGGCGTCACCCAGCCCGGGGACGTCGACCGCCACCCCTTCCGCCCCTCCCAGGTGGTCGACTCCATCGCGGACCTCGTCGACCTCGTCTGAGCAGGGACGGCCAAACCCGGCCCGTACCCCGGACCACCCGTATGGAGCAGTCGCGCGCCTCCCTGGGATGCGGAGGCGCGCCGTACGGGGGAGCCTCCCACTATCTGGAGGTTCACGATGGGCTCAGCACGCCTCACTCTCTGTACAGCAGTCCTGGCCGTCACCACCCTGACCCCGGCGGCGTACGCGGCCGACGGCGGCCCCGGTGTCACGGTGACCCCGGCCTCCCCGGCCCCGGGCGGTGATGTGTCCCTGCGTGTACAGGGCTGCACCGGAGCCCAGGGCACCGCCGTGTCCGACGCCTTCGTCTCCGACGCACGGCTCACCGGCAGCCAGGGCGCACTGGCCGGGGAGACCCGTATCCGCACCTCGCTCCAGCCGGGCGGCTACCAGGTGCGGATCAGTTGTTCCGGAACGGTTGTCACCGGCAGGATCACCGTCGCGGGGGCGTCCTCGGACCAGAACGAGGAGCCGTCCGACACCGCCGCATCGCCCGTCGCCCCCGTCGACGCGGGTGGCGGCGGCACCGCACACTTCGCCACGGTGGCCACCAGCGGGTCCGCCCCCGGCACCGGCCAGGCGGTGACCGGCCTGGCGCTCGCCGGGGTCGCCGCGGCCGCCGTCGGGCTGCTCAGGGCCCGCCGGAGCCGCGGCGCGGACTGAGGGCGTACCGCGGTCATGTCCGACGAACCCGGGCGCACCACCGGCGGCGCACGCCTGATCACCGTCCTGGCCTGGACGCTCCTGCTGCTCGGGCTGTGGCTGTGGGGCCGCGGCGTGACCGACGTGGCCGAGAGCCCGGCAGGCCCGGGCGACGTGGCCGGTCTGGGTGCCGACGCGGTCCGGCTGCCGCCCGCGGCCAAGCCGCTCGGCGCCGCGGTCCCGCAGCGCATCGACATCCCCCAACTGGGCGTGCAGGCACCGGTGATGGCCCGGGGCCTGGACAGCCGGGGCGCCGTCGACCCGCCGCCGTTCGGCCAGCCGGGAGTGGTCGGCTGGTACGGCTCCGGGACCGCGCCCGGCGCGGCAGGGGCCGCGCTGATGGTGGGTCATGTCGACACCCGGACCCGGCCCGCCGTCTTCTACAAGCTCAGCACCCTGAAGCCGGGCGAGACGGTTCGGGTGGTCCGCTCGGACGGCAAGGTCGCCCACTTCACCATCGACGGCATCCGCGTCCTGGCCCGCGCCGACTTCGACGCCGGGCAGGCCTACGGACCCCACAAGGCGGGCCGCGCCGAACTCCGCCTGATCACCTGCGGTGGCGCTTTCGACCGGGCCAGCCGCAGCTACACGGCCAACGTGGTGGTCTCCGCGTACCTCACGGGCACCGGTCCGTGAGACCCCTGACACCCCCCGCGCGACCTCGTGACGGGCACGGCCGGTATGCCACGATTGGTACTCGGTCGACCGGGCCGGGACGATGCGCTCAGGGGGGAATCGCATGTACGACACCAGGGGGGCCCGCTCTTCGGTACGGGCACGGGCGTCCGCGGCGGTGCTGGGGGCGGCACTGCTGCTCGCCGGATGCTCCTCCTCGGACGGGGACCGGGCGGCCGGCGCCGCCATCACTCAACAGCCCAGGTCCGCCGACCCGTTCTGGGTGAATCCGGACAGCACCGCGGCCCGCCGGGTCGCCGCCTACGAGAAGGCCGGCAAGAAGACCGAGGCCGCCCAGATCCGGAAGATCGCCGAGCAGCCGACGGGGGAGTGGATCGGCCCGGAGAACCCGGAGCGGGAGGCCCGCGGCTTCACCGAGGCCGCCGAGAAGTCCGACCGCACGGCCCTGCTCGTGCTGTACGACATCCCGCACCGCGACTGCGGCCAGTACTCCCAGGGCGGCGCGGCCGACGGCAACGCCTACCGCGCCTGGATCGACGGCGTCGCCCGGGGCATCGGGGACCGCCCCGCCACCGTCGTCCTGGAACCCGACGCCGTACTCCACCTCGCCGACGGCTGCACCCCGGACGAGTTCCACGAGGAGCGCTACGACCTCCTCAAGGGTGCCGTCGCCAAGCTCAAGTCCCTGAAGAACACCAAGGTCTACCTGGACGCCGGCAACACCGGCTGGGGCCATCCCGACCAGATCGTCCAGCCCCTGCGGCAGGCCGGCATCGACCAGGCCGACGGCTTCGCCGTCAACGTCTCCAACTTCTACTCCACCGAGGACTCCATCGCCTACGGCAAGCAGCTCTCCGCGAAGGTGGGCGGCAAGCACTTCGTCGTCGACACCAGCCGCAACGGCAACGGCCCCTACACCGAGGGAGATCCGGCCGAGAAGTGGTGCAACCCGCCCGGCCGGGCCCTGGGCGCGACGCCGACGACGAAGACGGCGGACCCCCTCGTGGACGCCTACCTGTGGGTCAAGCGCCCGGGAGAGTCGGACGGCACCTGCAAGGGTGGCCCGAAGGCGGGCCAGTGGTGGGCGAGTTACGCACTCGCCCTGGCCCGGAACAGCAAGTAGCTACGGCACCTTGACCCACTGAGCCTTGGACGGCGTCCCCCGGTCGTCGTCCACGAACAGCATGTACCAGCCCGACTGCACCAGGTTCCGGTTCTTCGGGACGGTGACCGTGATCTTGTCGCCGGCGGTCCTGAAGTCCAGGGCGATCGAACGCTGGTCCACGTCCGTCACATGGGTCGAGGCGCTCGGCCGGATCAGCCGCACCTTCTTGATGCTCGAGGCGTGCTTCGAGGTGAACGTCCCCGAGGCACCCCGGGCGATCGTCTGCGGCCCCCCGCCGAGCGACGGCCGGGAGTCCCGGTACAGGTAGGGAGGCGTGTAGATCTCGATGCGCTGCTCGAACTTGCCCGGCTTGGTGTTCGCCTTGTCCGCGTACAGCGAGTCGGACCCGAAGAACATGACCCGCCCGTCGGGCAGCAGGATCGACCCGGAGTGGTAGTTCCGCCCGACCAGCGGATCGGCGACCTGGGTGAAGCTGTTGCTGTCCGGGTGGTACAGCCGGGCCTGGCGGATGTTGGAGTCGCCGCGTCCCCGGTAGTCCTCCGAACCCCCGGACACCAGCACGGTGTCGTCGGGCAGGATCGAGGTCTGCGGATACCGGGTGCCCTTCGCCAGCTCGGGCCCGTCGACGAAGCGCGGGCTCTTCGCCTTCAGGTCGATGAGCCGCGTCCTGTTGCTGGACAGCTTGGACTCGCCGACCCCGCCCCCGCCGATCACCATGAACTTCTCGTTCTGCGCCGGAGGCAGCAGCACCGTCCCGGACGTCTCCATCCGGTCGGGGTCGCTGAGCCCGGGCAGTTTGGTGAACTTGTTGGTGTCGACGTCCCAGATGCCGGGAACCCGGCCCACGTTGTCCGGTCCGTAGCCCGCGTTGGACCCCGAGTAGAAGATCTTCCCGTTCTGCATCAGGAACAGCGCCGGGTACGTCGGGAACTGCCGGATCTTCTGCGTGTACGTCCACTTCTTGGTCTTGGGGTCGAAGATCTCGTTCTTTCCCGGGACCAGCTGACCGATGTCGTCGAGACCGGAGACGCTGAGGATCTTCCCGTCCGACAGGGTGGTGAGCGTCGGGTACCAGCGGGCCTCGTTCATCGGGTCGACCTTGATGTACCGCTCGGCGACCGGATCGAACTCGTAGGCGTCGCGGATGCCCTGGAAGTCCTTCTTGTCGAGGGCGAGCTTCTGCGCGATGCCGTACGTGTTGCGCGCGTCGGCGCCGGTCAGGCCCTGGATCCGGTAGTTGTCCTGGGTGCCGGTCTCGTACTTGGTGCCGCTTCGCTGCGCCTCGACGTAGATACGGCCGAGCCCGGGGTCGTTGCGCTGGAACGCACCGGTCTGCGGGTCGAAGACCTTCTTCGCGCGCGGTACGAGCACCGGGTCCTTCGAGACGAAGGTCTTGCCGTTCTCCTTGCCGGTGAACTTGGTGCCCGGGGGCAGTGTCATCGGCTTGTCGGGGTTCTCGTTGTGCACGACCATCAGGCCGCCGGCCTTGGTGACGTCGCCCTTGAGCTTCTCGTAGCGCTTCGTCCCGCCCGCGATCAGCAGGTTGCCGTTGGCCAGCTGGGTGTGCCCGGTGCAGAACAGGTCGGCGGGCGTCGGCACCTTCTTGATGGTGCCCTTGACCGGGTCCCAGATGCGGGTGTCGAACTTCTTCTTGTCGAAGTTGTCCTGGTTGTTGCCCGAGCCGGCGACCAGCAGCACCTTGCCGGTGTGCAGGAGCGCCGCGTGGATGGTGTCCTGGCGGTACTCCTCGGGGAACTCGACGATGTCCCAGTGGCCGTTGGCGGCCTTGTACTCGGGCTTGTTGATCTTGTACTGGTGGTACTGCTCGGTTCCGAAGCGGTACAGCCACGGCCCGTTCATCCCGGCCAGCGCGAGTACCACCGCCGTGCCTATCGCGAGTCGACGGGCGCGACGGCGGCCGGCCTGGTCCTTCATTCCTTACGTCCCCCAAGTCCACCGAGCGCGATCTGCATGGTCTGGTCGTCCCCCACCGCGGGGTCCCCGCCCCCGCCCGGCCCGCGGGGCGCGGCGGCCCAACTGGGCCGCTGCTGCGGGGCGTGGCCGCGTGCCGCGTGGGCGTACTGTGCGGGCACCGCGTCCTGCGGCTCCGCCGCCGGCCCGGGAGCGGCGGTCCCGGCGGCCGGGCCCGCGCCCGGGGTCGCCTGAGCCGTCTGCCGCGGGTTCTTCTTCTCCTGCCGCAGCGCGTGCCGCCAGGCGAAGATCGGCGAGGCGGTGATCAGCATGGCGAAGACCGCCCACGTGATCATCGCCGGGTGGGAGTGCCCGAACACGAAGCCCGCGGCGAGCGAACCGCCGAAGACCAGGATGAAGAACCAGTGGATGCGGAAGGTCCCGAACAGTGTGTCCGGGCTGGCCGAGTCGCCCTTGGGGGTCACCACGAACTTGCTCTTGCGGCGCAGCACCGCGTCCATCAGCGAGCGGGCGTAGATCGGCGCGGACAGCGCCGACATCACCATGCCCGCGACGCCGCCGGAGCCCTCCGGCTCGTGCGGCGAGACGTTGTGCCGGCGGTTCCAGATGTACAGGCCGATCTGCAGCGCGGACGCGTTGCCGTACAGCATCAGCCACACGGTCGGGTCGATGTTCACACCCGAGGCGCCCAGGCCCAGGAACAGCGCGCAACTCAGCGCCGCGAGGATCCAGTTGAGGGCGGACATCGGATAGAAGATGATCATCATCGTGTAGTTGAAGAGCTTGCCGGGCGGCAGCGAGTAGAAGCCCTTCCAGTACTGCTTGAGGATCGTCTCGTACGTCCCCCGGGACCAGCGCATCTGCTGGGTGAAGAAGTCCGTCCAGGCGTTCGGGCCCTCGCCGACGGCGAGGACGTCCGGGGTGTAGACCGACTTCCACTTCCGGCCCGTGGCAGGGTTCTTGGCGCGGTGCATCTCGAACCCGGTCGCCATGTCCTCGGTGATCGAGTCGTACAGGCCGCCGATCTGCTTGATCGCGCTGATCCGCACGGCGTTCGAGGTGCCCACGAACATCGGGGCGCCGTAGCGGTTGCCGGCGCGCTGGATGAGGGCGTGGAAGAGGAACTGCTGCGACTCGGCGGCCTTGGTGACGAACGTGTCGTAGTTGCCGTAGACCTGCGGACCGATGACGAAGCCGACGTCCGGGTCGCGGAAGTAACCGAGCATCCGCTCCAGGTAGTTGGGCATCGGCACGTGGTCGGTGTCGACGGAGGCGAAGAAGTCGTACTCGCCGCCGTGCGCCTCCAGCCAGGCGTTGTAGTTGCCGTGCTTGGTCTTGGCGCGGTGCGGGCCCTTGGGCTGGTTCCACCGGGCGACCCCCTTGCGGGAGAAGTGGTGGACGCCGAGCCGGGTGCAGACCTCCTTGACGGCCGGGTCGTCGCCCTCGTCCAGCAGCCACACGTGCATCAGGCCCCGGTGGCGCAGCTTGACCGCCGCCTCCAGGGTCTTGGTCACCATCTCCAGCGGCTCCTTGCCGGGCACGAAGGAGGTGAGGAAGGCGACGCGGGTGCCGGTCTCCGGCACGACCGGCACCGGGTCCCGGGCGACCAGCGTGGCGTGCGCGTTGGACAGCACGTTCATGCAGCGGAAGAACTCGATCAGACCGATCGAGACGAGCATGACGATGTCGAGCGCCGGCAGGAAGTCGTAGGCCGGGTAGTCCCGTTCGGTCCAGTGCTCGGGCTGCAGCAGCCAGAACAGCAGGACCAGGGAGAGCACCGGGGCGGCGCCCAGCATGAGCGCGGCTCGTATGCGGTGCGGCTCCTGCGAGAGCAGCGAACGGTACTGCACCGTGTAGGGCTTGCCCGGGTCGGGCTGGGTGAGGGGGCCCGCCAGCCGGCTGTAGTGCTCGTAGTCGTATCTCGGCAGGCTTTTTCTGATGCGGCGGAACTGGCCGGTCCGGTGTCCGATCGCTCGGAGCTGGGTGGTCTGTGACGGGTCGTTGTGCTGATCGTGGCTCTGCCGGGCGCCCTTCGGCGTCGACGTCATGAGTCATTCCCCCCACACGCAGGTCACCGCGTGTTCGTCGGTCCTTCGCCCGGTCCGGGCCCCCTCGGCCGTCACGGGCGGTTCAGTGGTGAGTCACCGTCACCACGTCTTGCTCACCCTATAGACATGGGACTGCGACCTTCCGGTTGCATGATGCCCCCCTCGGCACCGGTTCATGAGCGGGGCCCCCTCCCCGCCGGTGCGCAACCGCTTTCCCCCCAAGTGCCGCGAACCCGCGACTTCATGGGCAACCAGGGTTCTACGGTGCCTGCATGATCGCAAGACGCGAAACGCGGTGTTTACCGCTCAAACCCGTTCATTGTGGCGCGGGTGGGGCTCGGGAGGCTCGGGTGCGCCGGTGGGGGAGAGGCGGGCGCGGATGTTGCCGAAGTGATCTCTTATGGCCTCCTCCGCCCGTATGGAATCGCCGGACCGGACCGCGTCGAGGATCTCCCGGTGCTGACGGCAGGTGACCCGTGGGTCCTGCGGGACGTCCATCAGATCCCGCTGGACCCGGTGGAACGCGTCCCAGAACGCCTCCAGCACCTCGCTCAGCAGCACGTTGTCCAGCCCCCGGTAGAGGGTGGCGTGAAACGCTCGGTCGGTCGCGGCGAGGCCGCAGCGCTCGGCGGCCTCCTGTTCCATACGGTTCACGAGGGCCTCCAGTTCAACGAGGTCCGTCTGCGGCAGCCGTCCGGCCAGCCGCGAGACCAGTCCCGTCTCGACCGCCTCGCGCAGCTCCAGCAGCTGGAGCAGGGAGTCCTCGCCCCGGTAGTGCCCGGCGACGGTGCGGAAGGCGAGCCCCTCGATCATCGGGGCGAGCGACATCGGGCCCACGTAGGTCCCGAACCCGTGCCGGATCTCCACGATCCCCATCGCCTGCAGCGCCTTCAGTGCCTCCCGTACCGAGTTCCGGCTCGCCCCGAGGAACTCCATCAGCTCGGGCTCGGTCGGCAGCGGGGCGCCCGAGGGCAGCCGCCCGTCGATGATGAGCTTCTTGATCCGTTCCTGGAGGTCACGCGCTGCCATGGCCAGAGGGTATCCGGCCAAACAGCAGCAGGCCCCCCGTTCGCACGGGGGGCCTGCTGTCGTCTGTGCGCCGCCAGGGACTCGAACCCCGGACCCGCTGATTAAGAGTCAGCTGCTCTAACCAACTGAGCTAGCGGCGCCTGCTGACAAGAGAACTCTACCTGACCTGGAGGAGTGCTCCCGACCACCCTCGGACGGCCCGGAGGGCGGCCGTGCCGGTCTGTACATCATTCGGACCGTCAACATGCGCGCCCCGGAGACAGTTGTGAAACTGATCAACGTGCACATCCGCGGACAAATCAACCCCGAGTGTGAGGCAGATCGCATGACCGCTCCGGCGTTCGAGGAAGTCGACCCCGCGAGCGACTGCGGCTGCCCCGGCTGCGCCCGCCACCGGGCGAGTCCCCGCCCGTCCGGCCGCTTCGGCGGCAACCCGGCCGCCCGAGGGGCGGTGGTCGTGGCCGCCGCCGCGTCCGCCGCCTTCGGGGCGGTTCCCTCGGCCGCCGCCCTCGCCTCCCCGCACGCCCCGCCCCGCCCCGGCGCCTCCGCGGCGGACGACGGGCCCGCCACCCCGCAGGGCCCCCGGGCCCCGCTGCACGGCCCGGCCGGCGGGCCGGTCAAGCAGCCGGCCACCCCGTATCCCGCCGCCACCCGGACCCAGATCATCAACCGGGCCAAGCTCTGGGTGACCGCCAAGGTGCCCTACAGCATGGACGACTACTGGTCCGACGGTTACCGGCAGGACTGCTCGGGCTACGTCTCCATGACCTGGGGTCTGGGCACCAACGAGTGGACCGGCAGTCTCGACCAGTTCGGGGTGAAGATCACCAAGGAGGAGCTGCAGCCCGGCGACATGCTCCTCTTCCACAACCCGGACAACCCCGAGAAGGGCTCCCACGTCGTGATCTTCGGCGGCTGGACGGACCACACGCACGCCAACTACCTGGTCTACGAACAGACGCCCCCGCACGCCCGCAGTCAGCCCACCCCGTACCCCTACTGGACCCACGCCGACAAGTACGTGCCCTACCGCTACAAGGGCGTGACCACCGACACCGCGGGCGCCCAGCAGGCCGCCGACGGCAAGAAGCCGGCGCCCTTCCCCGGTGCCGGCTTCTTCGGCCCCGGCACGAACAACAAGTACGTCACCCAGCTCGGCCGGCTGCTCGTCTCCCGTGGCGCCGGCTCCTTCTACACCGAGGGCCCGGGGCCGGCCTGGGGCGAGGCGGACCGGCGGGCGACCAGGGCGTTCCAGCTGGCCCAGGGCTGGGCGGACGAGGACGCCGACGGGCTGCCCGGCCCCGGCACCTGGAAGCTGCTCGTCACCGGGCAGGGCAGGAGCCTGCCTTCCGGAGCGGCCGGCGCCCGGCCCGCCTCGCACGGGGTGCCCGGCTATCCCGGCCGGAACCTCTTCCGTCCGGGCGCGGAGAACGAGTACGTCACCCAGCTCGGGAGGCAGCTGTCGAAGAAAGGATTCGGCAGGTTCTACGCCGAAGGGCCCGGGCCGAGCTGGGGCGAAGCGGACCGGCGGGCCGTGGAGGCGTTCCAGCGCAGCCAGGGCTGGCGGGGCGGCGCGGCGGACGGCTACCCGGGCCCGGAGACCTGGCGCCGCCTGTTCGCGTAGCCGGCGCCGCCCACGCCCGTGAGCACACCTGATCCCACTCCCACTTCTCACTGTCATGACGCATCTGGCGCGGAGGCTGGAGGCACGCATGAGTACGACCACGTCACACACGTCCGAGTCCGGGGAGCAGCCGGAGAGCGCGGTGGCCACCGGGGGCATGGCCACCCGCCCGGCCCGGCTGATCCAGAACGAGGTGACCACCGAGATCCCCGTCCATCTGCTCTTCCGTGACGAGCCCGAGCCGGTGCCGGTGCCGGTGAAGCCCGCCGTCGTGGGCCGCCGGCAGGGCACCGGCGAGCAGCCCCGCCAGAGGCGCCCGGCCCCGGCCCGCAGCCGGACGGTGCCGCAGGTCGACCCGGAGCTGGTGGAGCGTCCGGCGCGGGTGCTGCCCGGACTGGCCGGGGTGCTGGCCGGGGCGGGCGGCGTCGTGGGGTGCCTGGCCACCTCGTGGTGGGCGGGCGTGCTGCCGCCGCTCGCGGCACAGGCGCTGCGCCTGCCGGTCTGCACCGGTGCCGGGCTCGGGCCCGCGCAGTGGGCGGCGTACGCCGGGGCCGGTTCGCTCGGCGTGCTCGGCTTCGGCGGGCTCGCCCGTGGCCGGACCGGACAGGCGCGGCTGCTCGGGCTGTTCGGCCGCTACCGGGGGACGGTGCGGCGCACCGGACTGCTCTGGGTGAACCCGCTGCTGGTGCGCCGCCGGGTGAATGTGCGGCTGCGGCACTGGCGCAGCGAGGCGATGCCGGCGGCGGACGCCAACGGGGTGGCGCTGCGGGTCGTCGTCCTGGTGGTCTGGCGGGTGCGGGACACCGCGCGGGCCGTGCTCGGCATCGACGACCACGAGACCTATCTGCAGGAGTGCGTGGAGGCCGCCCTCGCCCGGGTGCCGGTGGACCTGCCGGGCTCCGCACGGGGCGGGGTGGCCGTGGCGGGGGAGGCGCTGACCCGGCTGGTGGCGGCGGAGGCGGGGCCGATCGGCCTGGAGGTGTTCTCGGTGCAGCCGCTCCGGGTGGAGTACGCGCCCGAGGTCGCCGCGGCGATGCACCGGCGCACGATCGCCGCGCTGGACGCCCGGCAGCGGGCCACCATGCTCAACTCGGTCGTGGACTCGGTGGAGGACACGGTGACCCGGCTGACCGTGCGCGGTCTGGTCGAACTGGACGACTACGAGCGCAAGGTGCTCGTCCGGGACCTGACGGTGGCGTTCTGCTCGGGCCGCAGGGAGCCGATGTGACGGCCCGGCAGTGGCTCGGGACGGGCAGCGCGATTGGTATGGACACGTCTTGATATAGACACGGCCAACTAACGGCAATAATCTGGGACTTGGTCTAGACCTACTGCACGGCTCAGCTCGGCTCAGTGAACCTCCCCCACGTTCTCCAGGAGCGGCAGCATGCGTACGAAGACCAGATTCTCCGCGTTGTCCGCGGTCGTGCTGGGTGTGGTGACCGCCGGAGCCTTCGCGCTCTCCACCGGCGGCGCCAGCGGGCACGGCTACACCGACCTCCCCATCAGCAGGCAGAAGCTCTGCCAGAACGGCACCGTGACGAACTGCGGCGACATCCAGTGGGAGCCGCAGAGCGTCGAGGGCCCCAAGGGCTTCCCGGCCGCCGGACCCGCCGACGGTCAGATCTGCAACGGCGGTGTGAGCCGCTTCGCCCAGCTCAGCTCGCCGAAGACGCCGTCCGGCACGGCCTGGCCCACCACGAAGGTGACCGGCGGTCAGTCGTACACCTTCCGGTGGCAGTTCACCGCCATGCACGCCACGACGGACTTCAAGTACTACGTCACCAGGCAGGGCTGGAACCAGGACCACGCCCTGGCCCGCTCGGACCTCAGCACCACGCCGTTCCTGACGGTGCCGTACAACGGCCAGCGCCCGCCGGCCACCCTCAGCCACAGTGGCACCCTGCCCGGCGGGCTGAGCGGTCACCACGTCATCGTCGCGGTGTGGACGATCGCCGACACGGGCAACGCGTTCTACGCCTGTTCGGACGTCACGTTCTGAGCATTACTTGAGTCAGTCCGGCGGACTCCGCGGGTACCGTCCTGACACGCCTACCGACGAGTAGGGCGGTACCCAAGACCGGGGGATCCCATGGACGTGCTGTTCTACCTCGTGCCCTGCCTCATCATGGCCCTGGCTCTCTTCATGGCGTACCGCGTGCTGCGGCGCTGGCTGCAGATCCGCAGCGCCTGGAACAGCGGGCTCACGGCCCAGGGCCGCTGCCTGCGGATGTTCACGACGACCCACGGCGGGGCCAACGACACCTCGGTGCACACGACGATCCACCACGTCTACGAGTTCACGGCCCGCGACGGCCGGGAGATCCGCTTCGAGGAGGAGGACGGCCCCGCGACCCGCCTGGAGGGCGACCTCGTCACCGTCTACTACAAGGACGGCCCCATGGCGGTCGCCACGGCCCACGAGCCGGGGCAGGTCAGGCAGGCGGCGGCGACCTTCGGCACGCTCGTCTTCCTCGGCGTCGTGGTCGTGTTCTGCGTCGGCTTCATGGTCACGTACACCGACGTCTTCGTGAACAACGACATGAGCGGGTTCTGAGCCTCCCTATCTGATGGCATGTCAGTTACCGTGCCTCGCCATGAGGTCCACGATGCGCACGGTGGCCGAGCTGGTCGCGGCACGGTGGGGGGATCACCGGCCGGGGCTGTGGTGCGAGGAGCGGGTGCTGACCCATCACGAGGTGGCCGCGGGGGCGGCCGCCCGGGCCGCACTGCTCGCCGATCTGCTGCCACCGGACGCCGTCCCGCACATCGCCGTGCTGCTCGACAACACCGAGGAGTTCCCGCTGTGGCTCGGCGCGGCCGCGCTCGCCGGGGCCGCCGTCGCCGGGATCAACCCCACCCGCCGGGGCGCAGAGCTGGCCCGGGACATCCGGCACACCGAGTGCACGGTGCTGGTCACCGAGCGGGCGCGGCTGCCGTTGCTGGCCGGGCTCGAGATGCCGGACATGCGCGTCCTCGTCACCGACGACGACGGCTACGCCGCCCTCCTCGCCCCGTACGCCGGCGCCGTACCGGACCCCGCCCGGGCCGCGCCCGCCGACCGGATGCTGCTCTACTACACCTCCGGCTCCACCGGCGCACCCAAGGCCGCCCTCTGTTCCCAGGGGCGGCTGGCCGCGGCGGGGTATGCGCTGGCCGGGCAGTTCGGGGTCGGCGCGGACGACGTGCACTACGTCTGCATGCCGATGTTCCACGGCAACGCGGTGATCGCGGACTGGGCGCCCGCGCTGGCCGCCGGGGCCGGGGTGGCGCTGCGCCGGCGGTTCTCGGCGTCCGGGTTCCTGGCGGACGTGCGGCGGTACCGGGCGACGTACTTCACCTATGTCGGGCGGGCGATCCAGTACATCCTCGCCACCGAGGCGCGGCCCGACGACCGGGACAACCCGCTGCGGACGGGCTTCGGGACGGAGGCCGGGGCGGTGGACGCGGCAGCCTTCGAGCGGCGGTTCGGGGTGCGGCTGGTCGAGGGATACGGGTCGTCCGAGGGCGGGGCGGCCATCCAGTGGGCGCCGGGGACCCCGGCCGGGGCGGTGGGGCCGGCGGGGCCCGGCCTGGTGGTGCTCGATCCGGGTACCCGGCTTCAGTGTCCGGTGGCCGAGTTCGACGCCGCCGGGCAGCTCCTCAACGGTGACGAGGCCATAGGGGAGCTGGTCAACGAGGGGCCCAGTCCCTTCGAGGGCTACTGGCGCAATCCGGCGGCGGAAGCCGAGCGGCGGCGGGGCGGCGCCTACTGGACCGGGGATCTCTTCTACCGGGATGCCGAGGGGTACCTGTACTTCGCCGGCCGCACCGACGACCGCATCCGGGTCGACGGGGAGAACCTGGCCGCCGCGATGATCGAGAACATCGTCGCCCGGTACGAGGGGGCGGCGGCCGTCGCGGTGTACGGGGTGCCGGATCCGGTCACCGGGGACCAGGTGATGGCGACCGTCGCCGGGCGGTTCGACCCGTGGTCCTTCGCGGAGTTCCTGCGGGCCCAGCCCGACCTCGGGACGAAGATGGCGCCCCGGTTCGTGCGGGTGGTGGAACGGATGCCCGTGACCGCCACCAACAAGATCGAGCGGGCGCGGCTGCGGCGCGAGGGGTTCCGGTGCGCCGACCCGGTGTGGTGGCGGCCGCCCGGGGAGGACACGTACCGGAGGCTGACCTCGGAGGACGCCGAAGGGCCCCTCGCGACTGCGAAGGGCCCGCCAGTAGGGGGTGTGGGTGGCAGCGCCCCCACGGCGCGCGGCGCAGCCGCGCAATAACAGCGATGGCGAGCCAGGTCCGCGCTTTCCGCGGACGTGGCTCGCCATCGTCATTGTGCGCCGCCAGGGACTCGAACCCCGGACCCGCTGATTAAGAGTCAGCTGCTCTAACCAACTGAGCTAGCGGCGCATGACTCTCGCCTTCCACGAGTTTTCCCCGCGGTCGGCGACGAAGAAAATACTACCTGGTCCTCAGGGGTGCTCGTGACCACTTAGATCGCGAGCGAGAGCAGCACCGGAGCCGCGTTCCGGTTCAGTGTGTCCGCGGCCTGCCGGAGCCGGTGTGCGTGCTCCACCGGGAGGGACAGGGCCAGGCAGCCGACCGAGGAGCCCGCGGTGATCGGGACGGCCGCGCAGACCGTGCCGACCGCGTACTCCTGGAGGTCCAGGACCGGCACCGTCGGCGGCTGGGACTCCAGGCGGGACAGCAGCAGCTTGTCGCTGGTGATGGTGCGCGAGGTGAGGCGGGCCATCTTGTGCCGGGAGAGGTGGTCGCGGCGGCCGTTGTGGTCCAGCTGGGTCAGCAGGCTCTTGCCGACGGCGGTGGCGTGCGCGGAGTAGCGGAAGTCGACCCACTCGTTGACCGCCGGGGTGGCCGGCCCGGCGGCGTACTGGGTGACCGTGACCTCGCCGTCCACGTACCGGCTCAGGTAGACGGCCGCGCCGACGGAGTCCCGCAGCCGGTCCAGGGTGTGCTGGAGCTTCTCGCGCAGGGCGCGCTCGCGGTCGTGCGTCGAGGTGAGGCGGCGCAGCGTCTCGCCGGTGACGTACGCGCCGTCGGTGATCTGCTCGACGTAACCCTCGCGGCGCAGCATGCGCAGCAGCGCGCTCAGCCGCTCCGGGAGCAGGCCGGTGCGGCGGGCCAGTTCGGTGTCGGTGACGCCGGCGGGATGGCGGGCCACGCTCTCCAGCACGCGCAACGCGTCCTGGGCGGAGTGGTACGGGGCTGTCGGCTCGTGCATCAGCGCCACGGTGTTTCCCCCTGCGCTCGCCTGTCTGTGGCCGCTAAGTCCGGTCGGCGGATCGCTACCACGATAACGGGGAAAGGCCTGTTGGGGAGAGGGTGTTGGCGAGATTGTGGTGCCCGCCGCCCCTCTCCCAACTGGGACGCAGGCCCTCTGGCATATGCCAAAGTCATCACCCAGCGCCCGGACCTCGGCTCTTCATGTCTTCACACCTCGTAGTCACAGCACGGCGCTGAGGAAATCCCGGGTACGGTCCCGCTCCGGATCGCTGAAGATCTTCTCCGGCGGGCCCGACTCGATCACCCGTCCGGCGTCGAACATCAGTACCTGGTCGGAGATGTCCCGGGCGAAACCCATCTCGTGGGTCACACAGAGCATCGTGATGTCGGTGCTGCGGGCGATGTCCCTGAGCAGGTCGAGGACGCCCGCCACGAGTTCGGGGTCGAGCGCCGACGTCACCTCGTCCAGCAGCAGCACCCGCGGCCGCATCGCCAGCGCCCGGGCGATCGCCACCCGCTGCTGCTGGCCGCCGGAGAGCCGGGTGGGCCGTGCGTCGCTCTTGTCGGCCAGTCCCACCAGGTCCAGCAGCTCCCGTGCCCGCTCCTCCGCCTCGTCCCGGGACATGCCGAGCACCTGCACCGGTGCCTCGGTGATGTTCCGCAGCACGGACATGTTCGGGAACAGGTTGAACTGCTGGAACACCATCCCGATCTTCTTGCGGACCTCCCGGACCTGCTTCTCCGGCGCCGGGAACAGCGGCTGCCCGTCGACGGTGATCGTGCCCTCGTCCGGCTTGGTGAGCGTCATCAGCAGCCGGAGGATCGTCGTCTTGCCGGAGCCGGAGGGGCCGATCAGGGTCACGTGCCGGCCCGCTTCCACGGAGAGGTTCAGGCCGTCGAGGACCGTGTTGTCCCCGAACCGCTTGGTCACCCCCTCCAGGCGGACCAGCTCGGTCGGATGCGTGTCGGTGGCGGCGGTCTGTTTACGGGTCTCAACGGACAAGGCGTCGCTCCAGGGCTCGCAGGAGAAGGGAGGCCAGGTAGGAGATGAGGACGAAGGCCACCCCGATCACGGTCAGGGGCTCGGTGAACTGGAAGTGCTGCTGGGAGAAGAGCCGGGCCCGCCCGAGCATCTCCAGCACGGTGATCACCATCAGCATCGGCGTGTCCTTGAGCATGGCGATCACGTAGTTGCCGAGGGCGGGGACCACCCGGCGGATCGCCTGGGGCAGGATCACCGCGGCCCAGGTCCGGTGCCGGGGCAGGTTCAGCGCCGTGGCCGCCTCCCACTGGCCGACGGGCACCGCCTCGATACCGGCCCGGTAGACCTGCATGGTGTACGTCGAGTAGTGCAGGCCGATCGCGAAGACGCCGGTGGCCAGCGCCGAGAACGTCAGGCCCCACTCGGGCAGCACATAGAACAGGAAGAACAGCTGCACCAGCAGCGGGGTGTTGCGCACGAACTCCGTGACCACCCCGACCGGCCAGCGCACGAACCGGCTCGGCGTCCGCATCAGCAGCGCCCACACCAGGCCGAGGGTGAAGGACAGCAGCGAGCCGAGGGCCAGGGCCTGCAGGGTGACCAGCAGCCCGTCCCAGAAGTGCGGCATGAAGTCGCTCACCGCGTGCCAGTCCCACTTCATGCGACCCGCCCCCCCACTCCGGTCGTCTGCGCCCGCTTCAGCTCACGCGCCGCCGACTCCGTACCGGCGTCCTTGCCGACCCCGGCCTTCAGCCGCTTCTCCAGAGAGCGCATCAGCCGCGTGAGCACGAAGGCGATCGCGAAGTAGATCAGCAGCACGTACGTGTAGATCTCCGCGCTCTGCTGCAGCGCCAGCCGCACCAGGTTGGCGCTGAACGTCAGATCGCCCATGCCCATGACCGACACCAGTGCCGTGCCCTTGAGCAGCTCGATCAGCAGGTTGCAGAAGGACGGGATCATCTCCGGCACGGCCTGCGGCAGCAGGACCAGCCGCAGCCGCTGCCAGGGCGTGAGGCTGAGCGCGATCGCGCCCTCCCGCTGCGCCGGGTCGACCGCGTTCAGCGCGCCGCGCACGATCTCCGAGCCGTACGCGCCGTACGTCAGCCCGAGCGCCAGCGTGCCCGCCCACAGCGGCACCAGCTGCCAGCCGAAGGCGACCGGCAGCACGAAGAACACCCAGAAGATCATCACCAGTGCCGAGGTGCCGCGGAACACCTCGGTGTAGAAGCCGGCGAGGAAGCGCACGACCCACAGCCGGTGGGTGCGCGCGACACCGACGGCGAAGGACACCGCGCCGGCCAGCAGCGCGCCGAACACCAGCAGCTGGACGGTGGTCCAGACGCCTTTCAGTACGAGTTCCCAGAGCCCTGAGGTCATCCGCCGCACAGCTCCTTCGCGGTGAGGTCCGTCAGCTCGGCCTTGGTGAAGCCGAAGGGCCGCAGGATGCGGAAGAGTTCCCCGCTCTGCTTCAGCCGGTGCAGCTCGGCGTTGAAGGCGTCGCGCAGCTTCGTCTCGGTGGGCCGGAACGCGAACGCGCCGCCGTCGACATGCGGCTTGCCCTTGACCAGCGGTGCGAACGGCGCGGTGGCCTCCGCCTTGGCGGACTTCCTCACCACCTCGCGGGCGGTCAGCGCCGTGCCGGCGAACACGTCCACGCGCCCGGCCTCGACGGCGTTCAGGCCGGCGACCTGGTCCGGGACGATCAGGATGTCCCCCTCCTTGTACCCGGCCTCCACCGCGTACTGGATCTCGGCGTACCCGGTCCCGGTGGCGAACCTCGCCTTCTTCGCCACCACGTCCTTGTAGGAGTGCAACCCCTTCGGATTGCCCTTGCGGACGATGAAGGAGTCGAGCATCTGGTAGTCCGGATCCGCGAAGATCACCTGCGCGCAGCGCTCGGGATTGACGTACATCCCGGCGGCCACGACGTCGAACTGCTGCGAGTTCAGGCCGGGGATGAGCGAGCCGAACTCGGTCGGCACGGGCTGCACCCGGTCCACCCCGAGCCGCTTGAAGATCGCTTTGGCCAGTTCGGGCGCCTCCCCGGTGAGATGGCCGTTCCTGTCGATGTACCCGAAGGGGATCTCGCCGGCTATTCCGAGCCGTACGACGCCCTGCGCGCGCAGCCGGTCGAGCAGGTCGCCGCCCTTCACGCCGGACGCCGAGGCCACCCGCGTACAGCCCGCGGCACCCAGTGCGCCCATCGCGCCCAGCGCCGCGGCCCCCGCGAGCACCGAGCGTCTGCTGTGTCTGTGTTCCGACCGGATGGTGTGTACGTCGTTCCCAAGTGGTGGAGCCATGGCGGCGCGGCTACCCAAGCGCATCTGTCCTATGCACCCTGTATTCCATGGCCGATCGATTCGTCACCGTCTCGCTCGAGAAGCGGGAAGTGCACTGCACGGCACGACTGCTGGACGACCGCGCGCCCCTGACCTGCACGGCGGTGTGGGAGGCGCTGCCGCTCGCGGGGGACGTCTTCCACGCCAAGTACGCGCGCAACGAGATCTACGCCCTTTTTCCGCCCTTCGCCTCCACGGAACCCCCACTGGAGAACCCGACGGTCACCCCGATCCCCGGAGACCTCTGCTACTTCTCCTTCGCCGGCACCGAACTGGGCACGAAGGCCTACGGCTACGACCGCGAGGTCCGCCCCGGCACCACCGTGGTCGACCTGGCCCTGTTCTACGAGCGCAACAACCTGCTGCTCAACGGCGACGTGGGCTGGGTGCCCGGGATCGTCTGGGGCCAGGTCGTGGACGGGCTGGAGGAGATGGCCGAGGCCTGCAACGACCTGTGGCGCAGCGGGGCGGCGGGGGAGACGCTCAGTTTCCGCAGAGGGTGAGCCCCGCCTCGTAGAGGGCGTGCGAGGCCCGTAGCACCAGGTCGTCCCGGTGCCGGGCCGCGACGATCTGCATCCCGACCGGCAGCCCGTCGCCGTCGGTGCCCACGGGGACCGTCGCCGCGGGCTGCTGGGTGAGATTGAAGGGGTACGTGAACGGCGTCCAGCCGGTCCAGCGCCGCAGGCCGGACCTCCCGGGCACCTCCTCGTCCGCCTCGAAGGCGGTGATGGGCAGGGTGGGCGTGACCAGCAGGTCGTACCGCTCGTGGAAGCCGCCCGTCCGGCGGCCGAGGTCCATGCGGACGTCCACCGCGGCCAGATAGTCCAGCGCGCTGTACCGGGCGCCCTGGGCGCAGATCTCGCGCAGGCCGGGGTCGAGCAGCTGCCGCCGGTGCGGCGAGAAGCTCTGGGTGAGCCGGGCCGCGCCGCTGAACCACAGGGTGTGGAAGGCGTCCACCGGGTCGCAGAAGTCCGGGTCGGTCTCCTCGACGTACGCGCCGAGGTCCGCGAGCCCGGCCACCGCCCGCCGCACGGCCGCCGCGACCGCCGGGCGGACGGCCACCTGCCCGCCCAGGGTCGGCGAGTACGCCACCCGCAGCCCGCGCACGCCCTGGTCCAGGCCCGCGGTGAACGACTCCCGCGGCGGGCCCAGCGCCGACCAGTCGCGGGCGTCGGGGGCGGTGATCACGTCCATCATCAGTGCCGCGTCCGCCGCGTCCCGGGTCATCGGGCCGACGTGCGCCAGCGTGCCGAACGCGCTCGCCGGGTACAGGGGCACCCTGCCGTACGTCGGCTTGAGGCCGAAGATCCCGCAGAACGCGGCCGGGATGCGGATGCTGCCGCCGCCGTCCGTGCCCAGTGACAGCGGGCCCGCGCCGAGCGCGACGGCCGCCGCGCTGCCCCCGCTGGAGCCGCCCGCGGTGCGCGCGGGGTCGTGCGGGTTGCGGGTCACGCCGGTCAGCGGGGAGTCGGTGACGCCCTTCCAGCCGTACTCCGGTGTCGTCGTCTTGCCGAGGAAGACCGCGCCGTGCTCGCGCAGCCGGGCGACCGAGGGTGCGTCCTCCTCCCAACGGCCCTGCTCGGACACGGTCTTCGAGCCGCGCAGGGTGGGGTGGCCGCGCAGCAGCAGGATGTCCTTCACGGTCACCGGCACCCCGTCCAGCAGCCCGGCCGGCTCACCGCGCCGCCAGCGCTCCGCCGACTCCCGCGCCCGCGTGAGCGCGTCCTCCTCGGTGAGGCGCACGAACGCGTTCACCTCCGGCTGGATCCGCCGCGCCCGCTGCAGGGCCTGTTCGGTCGCCTCCACGGGACTGAACTCGCCCTTGCGGTAGCCGTCGAGGAGTTGTACGGCGGTCAGGTCGGTGAGCTGCATGCACCCTCCTGGTGGTTCAGTGACCGGGGACGTAGCCCCGCTTCTTGTCGACCACGTTCACCAGGGATCTGCCCGCGGCCCACCGCTCGTACAACTCCACGAACTGGATGCCGAGTTCATCGCGCCACCCCACCGTGTCGCCGCTCATGTGCGGAGAGACGATCAGCCCCGGCAGCCCCCACAACGGGCTGTCCTCGGGCAGGGGTTCGGCGGCGAACACGTCCAGGGCGGCGCCCGCGATCCAGCGCCGCCGCAGCGCCTCGGCGAGCGCGTCCTCGTCGACCAGCGGCCCGCGGCCGACGTTCACGAAGACCGTCGAGGGCTGCATCACGCCGAACCGGTGGGCGTCGAACATGCCGTGCGTCTGCTCGGTCAGCGGGGCGGCGGCGATCACCCAGTCCGCGCGCGAGATCAGCCGGTCCAGGTCGCCCGGGCCGTGTATGCCGGTGCGCGGGACCCGCCCGACCAGCGCCGTCGTCACGTCCAGGGCCTTCAGCGTGCGCGCGATCGCCCGGCCGATCGGCCCGGAGCCGACCACGCACGCGCGCGTGCCCGCCACCCGCCGGGTCTCCCGGTGCCGCCAGGTCCGCTCCCGCTGCAGCTCCAGCGTGCGCGGCAGATCCTTGGCGACCGCCAGCACCAGGGCGGCCACGTACTCGGCGATCGGCTGGTCGAAGATCCCGCGCGCGTTGGTCACCACCGTCTCGGAGACGGCGAGCTCCCGGCACATCAGGTGGTCCACCCCCGCGCTCGCCGTGTGCACCCAGCGCGGCCGCGGCCCCGCCCCGGGCCAGGCCTCCCGTACGGCGTGCGAGGTGAAGTCCCACACCAGCAGCACGTCCGCCTCCGGCAGCCGCCCGGCCAGTCCGGCCGCGTCGGTGTGCACGATCCGGGCACGCCCGGTGAGGCGGCCGAGCCGCGGTGGCGGGTCGGCGTCCAGGACGAGCAGGGTGGGCAGGGTCAGCGTCATTCGGGGCCGCTCCGAGCGTCTGACATGCACGGATTGACCACGCTCGCACCGGAACCTACCTTCGTCAACACGGGCGTACCCACCGACCGTTCCTCCGTCGTCTCTCAGCATGAGGGCGGTGCCAGTCATGGACGTCTCCTTTCTCGGCGGCCCCCGCCCCCAGCGCGGTGTCGGGGTGGTGGCCCCCTTCGACTTCGCCCTCGACCGGGAGCTGTGGCGCTGGGTGCCCGACGAGGTGTCGCTGCATCTGACCCGGACCCCGTTCGTGCCGGTCGAGGTGAGCCTGGACCTGGCACGGCTGGTCAGCGAGCACCAGACCCTCGGCGAGGCGGTGCGCGCGCTGATCGCCGTCGCCCCCGAGGTCGTCGCCTACGCCTGCACCTCCGGCAGCTTCGTCGACGGTGTCGCGGGCGAGCGGGCGATGTGCGCCCAGATGAGCAGCGCCGGCGGCGCCCTGCCCGCGGTCACCACCTCGGGCGCCCTGCTGGAGGCCCTGGCGGAGCTGCGGGTCCGCCGGGTCGCCCTGGTCACCCCGTACACGCTGTCCGTCACCCGGGCCCTGCAGGAGTACGTCGCCGAGGCCGGCGTACGGGTGACCGGCTGCGCCTTCATGGGGCTGACCCGGCACATCTGGCAGGTGCCGTACCGGGACGTGGTCGCCATGGCCCGTGCCGCGGTCCGCCCCGGCGCCGCCGACGCGCTGTTCATCTCCTGCACCAACCTTCCGACCTACGACGTCATTCCGCAGCTGGAGGCCGAGCTGCGCATCCCCGTGCTGTCGGCCAACCAGGTCACGATGTGGGCGGCCCTGCGCCGGCTGGGTACCCGAGCTGTGGGGCCCTATCAGGCGCTGCTGAGGGGGCACCTCCCACGCCCTTCGGGCAGTGGGGGAGCGGCCGCGCGGGAATGGCCCGTACTGCCGGAAGAAACGCAGGAACACCAAGAAGGGCCGTCATGACTGCACTCGGACTCCTCTACCCGGGCCACTCCGGCGAGGACGACTATCCACGCATCGAGCAGCTCCTGGGCAGCGACATCCGGGTGGATCTGGTCCACACCGACATCGGCGTGGACGCACACCGGGTCGACGCGCTGCGCGAGATGGGTTCGCCGCAGCGGCTCGCCGCCGGCGTGGCGGAGCTGCGGCTGACCGGCGTCGAGACGGTGGTGTGGGCGTGCACCAGCGGCAGCTTCGTGCACGGCTGGGAGGGCGCCCAGGAGCAGGTGCGGTCGCTGGCCCGGCTGGCCGGGATGCCGGCCTCCTCGACGTCCTTCGCCTTCGTGCACGCGGCCCGGGAGCTCGGGGTACGACGGGTCGCCGTGGGCGCGACCTACCCGGAGGAGGTGGCCGCGCTGTTCGCGGACTTCCTGCGGGCCGGGGGGCTCGAGGTGGTCGCGGTGCGGTCGTCCGGGATCGTCACGGCGGCCGAGGTCGGCACGTGGGGGGAGGAGGAGGTGCTGACGCTGGCGCGCGCGGCCGCCGCGGACGCGGACGCCGCCGGCGCGGAGGCGGTGCTGCTGCCGGACACGGCGTTGCACACGGCGGCGTACCTCGGTCTGCTGGAGAAGGCGTTGTCCAAGCCTGTGCTCACGGCCAACCAGGTGTCGGTGTGGGAGGGGCTGAGGCTGGCCGACCGCCGGGTGAACGCGCCGCGGCTGGGGGCGCTGTTCACCCGGGAGCCGATCGTCCAGGTCTGATCTGCCGGCCGGGCCCGGCCCGTCCGGAATAAACGGGGACCGCCTCCTGTTAGGCCCGGGCAGAACAGCTCACGGCCACAACAGGAGGCTCACACCGTGTCGGCAGACGAGATCCGGGGCACGACGCACGGGACCGCCCCCGTCCCCCTCTCCGTACTGGACCTGGTGACCGTCGGCGCGGGCAGTACCGCCACCGACGCGCTGCGCACCAGCGTGGAGCTGTCCCGGTTCGCGGAGTCGCGCGGCTTCCACCGGTACTGGGTGGCCGAGCACCACTCGATGCCCGGCGTCGCCTCCTCGTCGCCCGCCGTGATCCTCGCCCACCTCGCCGCCCACACCGACCGCATCCGGCTCGGCTCGGGCGGCGTCATGCTGCCCAACCACGCGCCCCTGGTGATCGCCGAGCAGTTCGGCACGCTGGAGGCCATGGCGCCGGGGCGGATCGACCTGGGGCTCGGCCGGGCGCCCGGCACGGACGGTGCCACCGCCGCCGCGCTCCGCCGCACCGACACCCTCGCCGAGGGCGCCGACGACTTCCCGCAGCAGCTGGCCGAACTCACCCGCTTCCTGGACGACGACTTCCCCGACGGGCATCCCTACCGGCGCATCCACGCGATCCCGGGCCCGGTGCAGGGCAGCAGCCCCGGCGGTGTCCAGTCCGCGCACCGGCCGCCGATCTGGCTGCTCGGCTCCTCGGGCTTCAGCGCCCGCCTCGCCGGTCTCCTCGGGCTGCCCTTCGCCTTCGCGCACCACTTCTCCGCGCAGAACACCATCCCGGCCCTCGACCTGTACCGGCAGACCTTCCGGCCCTCCGAGGTGCTGGCCGAGCCGTACGCCCTCATCGGCGTCTCCGCCCTCGCCACGGACGACGAGCGGGAGGCCGGCCGGCAGGTACGGGCCGCCGCGCTGAACATGCTCCGGCTGCGCACCGGCCGCCCGGGCCTGTTCCCCGACCCCGCCGACGCCGAGAAGTACGAGTTCGGCCCGATGGAGGAGGACTTCGTCGCCTCCTGGACCGGCAACATCGTGCACGGCACGGCGGACGAGGTCCGCTCCGGCCTGGACGACCTGCACAAGCGCACCGGCGCCGACGAGCTGATGCTCACCTCGCACGCCCACCGCGGCGAGCTGCGGCTGCGCTCCTACGAACTGATCGCCGACGCCTACGGCTTGCCCACCGCGTAGGCCGCCTGGCCGCCCAGCAGCTCGGAGATACGATCCGGCGGCACCGGACGGGAGTACAGCCAACCCTGCCCGGTGTCGCAGCCGATCCGGCGCAGCCGGGTGGCCTGCGCCGAGGTCTCCACGCACTCCGCGGTGACCGTCAGGCCGAGGCGGTGGGCCAGCTGGATCATCGCCTCCACGATCACCTCGTCGGCCGGGTTGGGCGGCACGGCCACCGTGCTCTTGTCGCCCTCGTACTGGAAGCCGCGCACGAAGGAGCCGTCCAGCTTCAGCACCGACACCGGCAGCCGGCTCAGGTAGGCCAGGTTCGAGTAGCCGGTGCCGAAGTCGTCGATGGCGATGCGGACGCCCATGTCGCTGAGGGCCTGCAGGGCCTGGAGCGGGCGGCCCGCCGAGCCCATGACGGCCGACTCGGTCAGCTCCAGCTGGAGCAGATGCGGGGCGAGCCCGGTCTCGGCGAGGGTCCGGGCCACGTCGGCCACCAGGTCGGAGTCCCACACCTGGCGTACGGCCACGTTCACGCTGACGAAGATGGGCGGCTCGTCGGGGTGGTCCACCTGCCAGCGGCGGGCCTGCCGGCAGGCGGTCTCCAGCGCCCAGCGGCCGAGCTGCACGATCGAACCGTCCTCCTCGGCCAGTCCGATGAACCGATTCGGCGTCAGTGTGCCGAACTGAGGATGATTCCAGCGGATCAACGCCTCGACCCCGCTCAGCCGGCCGTCCTCCATGCCCACCAACGGCTGGTACTCGAGGGCGAATTCACCGCGCTCGATGGCGGGGCGGAGGGTGGAGGAGAGGGCCTGACGGGTCACCAGGTGCGCGTTGCGCTCGGGGTCGAACAGGGTCCAGCGGGCCTTGCCGTCCGCCTTCGCCCAGTACAGCGTCGTGTCGGCGGCCTGCATCAGGCCCGTGGCGGTCGTACCTGCCGCGTGCCGTTCCACGACCCCGATGGACGCGGTCAGCGACAGCCGCTGTCCGGCCAGGTCGAAGGGTGCCTCCAGGGCCTTCAGCGCGGACTCGGCGAGGTCGGCGAGCTGCTCGGTGCCGGTGGAGTCCTCGACCAGCAGGGCGAATTCGTCGCCGCCGAGCCGGGCCACCAGGGGGGTGCCGGCGCGGGCGTACCCGGTCTCGTCGGCGACCCGGGTCAGCCGCTCGGCCACGGCCGAGAGCAGCCGGTCACCGACGCGGTGGCCGAGGGTGTCGTTGACGGCCTTGAAGCCGTCCACGTCCAGGTAGCACAGGCCGATCCGGCCGGTGCCGCTCTGCTCGTACGACTCCGCCTCCAGCGCGGCCGTCAGGCGCTCGAAGAACAGGGTCCGGTTGGGCAGCCGGGTCACCGGGTCGTGCATCTGCAAGTGCCGCAGCCGGGCCTGGAGTTCGCGGCGGGCGCCGATGTCCGCGACCGACACGAGGACGCCCGGCTCGCACCCGGTCAGCGGGGCGACGGTGACCTGCACCCACACCGAGTGTCCCTCGGGATGCTTCAGCCGGCGGGTGCAGCGCAGCCTGGCCTGCCGGCCGCGCAGGACCTCGCGGTAGGCGTGCCAGGTGCGTGCGTCCGCGGCCAGGTCCACCAGATCGGCGGCGGCCCGTCCGGTCAGCCCGTCCGGGTCGGCGCCGAGCAGGTCGCCGAGCGCGGGGTTGGCGCTGACGACGAGACCTTCGCGATCGACGACGGCCATGGCGAGCGCCGCCGCCGCGAAGACACGGCGATAGGTGTTGTGGTCACTGTCTGTGACGGCTGACCGGTCGAGGTCTGCCGCGGGCGTCGGCCCTTCGGACGTTCCGCTCACCGCTCGCTCCCGCAGTGCACTCGATCTCTGTCCGTGCCGGAAAGTGTGCCGATCATAGAGGCTGGCCCGGAGGCCTTCCAGCCACTCTCCAGTGTCCAGGACAGACCACAGGTTCTGACAGATCGTTTCTGCCCGCACCTGGACGGGTTCTTCAGGCCCCCGACCAGTTGTGACGTTCCGTGAGTGTTTCGGGGTGTCGGCCGTTGATGCACTCCGGCGCCCAAATGGGCGTACTCACCCTTCTGGTTCAGGCAAACAGGACGAACAGTTATGAACTACCACAGTCTGGATTCGGTGTCCCGTGAACCGCGTCCGGAGGTCCTTTCGTGCCCAAGCTGCGCAGCACCGCCGCCGTGTTCACCACGATGTCGGCGCTCGCCGCGACCTCGATCCTCACCGGCCCGTCGGTCGCCGAACCCTTCTCGACGGTCCCCTGTGCCCTGCACCGCAGCGAGGCCCACCACTCGGAGGGCGTGGACACCTGGAATCCCGAATACACCCGCCCGACCGGCGCGCTCGACGCCGTCATGGTCTTCCTGTCCTTCCCGGACGCCACCCCTCGCACCACCCCCGCCGAGCTGACCGCCGACCATTTCCCGGCCACCAGCCGCTTCTACGAACAGGCCTCGTACGGCCGGTTCACGCTGCGCCCGCACCCCCTCGACCACTGGCTGCGCATGCCGCAGCCGTCGACCTCGTACGCCATGAAGCGCGACTGGAGCGCCGATGACCGCGCCGCCTATCTGCGCGACGCATTCGCCGTGGCGGACCAGGAGGTCGACTTCTCCCGCTACCGCGTCGTCTACTTCGTCGCCGACCCGGACGCTCCCGGCGTCGACTCGGACGCGACGAAGGTCGTCAATCTCGACACCCCCATGCACGTGGACGGCACGGACGTGCGCCGGGTCGTCACGGTGTTCGAGAAACATCCGCCCGACCGGCTGGTCCTCGCCCACGAGACCGGTCACGTCTTCGACCTCCCCGACCTCTATCACCGCCCGGTCGACGGCAAGGGTGACTGGGACACCTACGTCGGCGACTGGGACCTGATGGGCAGCCAGTTCGGACTGTCCCCGGACCTGTTCGCCTGGCACAAGTGGAAGCTGGGCTGGCTGGACCCGCGCCAGGTGATGTGCGTGCGGGGTGCCGGGCCGACCCGGCTGACCCTGGAGCCGCTGGCGGCGGGCCCCGGCATCCCGGTGCAGGGCGCGGCCGGCGCCCCGGCCTTCGGCCTCGGCCACGGCACGAAACTGGCGGTGGTGCGCACCGGCGCGGACAGCGTCCTGGCCTTCGAGGCGCGCGGTCCGGTGGGCAACGACCGCGCGGGCTGCCGGCAGGGTGTCCTGGTCTACCGGGTGCGCGGTGGCGCGGAGTCCGGCGGCGGTCCGGTCGAGGTGGTGGACGCCCACCCGCACACCGAGGCGTGCTGGGAGAACTCGGTCTACCCGCCCCTGGCCGACGCCCCGGTCTCCCTCGGGGAGAGCTTCACGGTGCCCGGGGACGGTGTGAAGGTCGAGGTGGAGGGGCGGACGGCGTCCGGGGCGTGGACGGTGAAGATCACGCCGGGGCTGGAGGGCTGAATCCCGTCGCCCGCGGGGCTCGGCCGGATTCCGCTTTCCGGGAGGCTTGGCTGATTCTGCCTTCTGTGGCGCTCGTGTATACGAAAACAGCGGGCCGGAATCTTTCGAAACCGACCCGCCGTCGTACGGGGGTGTGGGTGGCGGAGCCCCCACAACGCGCGGCGAAGCCGCGCAGAAACAGAGATGGCGAGGAGATTCGCGCTTTCTGCGAACCCGCCTCGCCATCGTCATCGTGCGCCGCCAGGGACTCGAACCCCGGACCCGCTGATTAAGAGTCAGCTGCTCTAACCAACTGAGCTAGCGGCGCCTGCTGACGTCGTAGACCTTAGCATCCTGGTCGGCGGGAGGAAAAATCGAAATTCGCACCGCGGCACGGGCCGCCCGCACGGCCGCCCAGAGCAGGACCTCGGGGCCCGGCAGCCAGGGGTGACGGGTGTCCGGCGCGACCAGCCAGCGGGAGCCGCCGGGGGTGGGGCAGGTGTCGCCGGACAGGGCGGGGACGGTCACCGCGTCTCCCGTGCCGTGGCAGAGCAGCGGCGGTACCGCCTCCGTGCGGTGGGACCCCCACTCCTCCCAGCTCAGCAGCGAGGGCAGCCGCTGGGCCGTGCCCGGTGCGGCGAACAGCAGCATGCGGCCCCGGAACACCGCGACCGGGCCGGATCCCGGCCCCTCGTCCCATAAGCGGTCCAGCATCCGGCGCCCGAAGATCGCCGGGGCGCTCACCACGTCGAAGACCGCGCCGCACGGGAGGACCAGCGGGGCGTCCGGGCGCTCCTGCCACAGGGCGAGCGTGCTTCGCGGATACGTTCCTGCCGAGGCCAGCCACGCGGCTCCGTCGGCGGTGGCACAGGTGACATGCGGTGTGCAGCTCATGCCGACTACATCTACCGGCCGTGAGTACGCGGTTCTCCTGAGTTGCGGAAAACCGGGACAGGCGTGGGCGGGGAGGAGTATCTTGCCCGCCTGGCATATGCCAGGCGCGTGGGCTAGACCGGGTCGACGGGGCTGCGGCCCTCCGTGTCGGCGCCGCGCAGCAGATCCCGCCCGAACTCCACCATCTTCTGGGCGTAGTCCTCGGTCCACTCCGCCCGCTCGGCGATGTCCGCCGGGGTCAGCCGGTCGAACCGGCCCGGGTCGGCGAGCTGGGCCGCCGCGACGGCCTGGAACTCCACCGCCCGGTCGGCCGCCGCCTGGAACGCCAGGGCAAGCTCCGTCGCCCGCGCCAGCAGCGCGCCCGGATCCTCCATCGACTCCAGGTCGAAGAAATGCTCGGGATCGGAGGCCGCCTCCGCGGGCTCGAAGATCAGGGGCGCGGGGCGTAGCCGCGGTTCATGCCGACGCGGCGTGGGCTCCGCCATGTCTCGTCTCCTCCTCGTACGGTCCGGTGGGCCCCGCCGGGAGGCGGGCCACCCACCATTGTCTCGCGCGAGCGCAAGGGGACCCCTCGGTCGCCGGAAGTCCCGCGCACACCCACCGGAAGACTCAAGGCCGCCAGCTCACGCGATGTTCCGCCAGATGCGCCAGAACCGCGTGATTCGCCTCCCAGCCGTCGGGAAACTTCACCAGCGTTCCCAGCTGGACCGGTTCCGTGGACGGGTAGTCGTCCAGCAGGTCGCCGACTCCTGCCCGGCAGACCACGATGCAGGCGTGGCGGTGGCGGGAGGCCAGGACGCACAGCCGGCCGGTCTCCAGGTGGAAGGCGGTGGCGTCGGGGCGGCCGGAGAGGGGGTGGAGGACGACCGTGACGTCGTACTCGCGACCCTGGAGACGGTTGGCCGTGTCGACGGTGACGTCCGTGACGCCCAGCTCCGCGAGCGCCGAGCGGACCGCCGCCGCCTGGTCGCGGTGGGCCGTGCCGACGGCGACGCGGTCGGGGGTGAGAGAGGAGGGGGCCGGGGAACGTTCCGAGGCGGCCGCGCCCTCGCGGTCCAGCAGGCGCCGTACGACCGTCGCCACCGCCCGCACCGCCTCCGGGTCCGTGCGCGGGGTGTGCCGGGCCGGCAGCTCCAGCAGACCCCAGCCGGATTCCGCCGCCTCGTCGATCACCCGGTCCGGGCCCGAGCCGTCGGAGGGGACACCGAAGGTGAGACGGCGGTCGTCGGGGCCGGTGCCGCTGCGGAACCGCGTGTAGGGGTAGAAGGCGTCCGAGACCAGCGGGGCCGCGGAGGCCGGGAGGCGCCAGGAGACCGGGAGCCGGTGCTGGGGCAGGCCCGGGTTGTGCGCCAGAAGGGTGGTGACCGCCGAGGCCGAGGGGTCGTACGACAGGCCCGCCCACTGCTCGCTGCCCACGATCGCGAACGGGTCCAGCTGGCCCGGGTCGCCCACGAACAGCGCCCGCTCGAACAGGCCGGCCACGGCCAGCAGGGAGTCCGAGCGCATCTGGTACGCCTCGTCGACGATCGCGTGCCGCCACGGCTCGTCCACCTTGACGTGCGCCCACTTCGCCGCCGTGGACAGGACGACCGGGAGGCCGGTCAGCTCGGCCGCCCTGGCCGACGTGCGGACCTGCGGCAGCTCGTCCAGTGCCTTGTCGTAGGCGTCCGTGTCGCTGCTGTGCAGCCGGCCGACCGGCAGCTCGGGGTTCTTCTCGGCGAGCCGCAGCACCAGGTCGTCCACCTGGGCGTTCGTCTGCGCGACCACCATCAACGGGCGCCCGGCCTCGGCGAGTTCCAGGGCCGCGCGGACCACCAGGGTGGACTTCCCGGCGCCGGGCGGGGAGTCGACCACCACACCCCGCTCCGTGCCCCGCAGGGTGTCGTGGAGGATCGCGTCCGTGGCGCGGGCGGCAGCGGCCCCGGGGTCGAAGTCGACCGTCGTCACAGGACGTCCTCCTCGGTCACGCTGTCAGGGGCCTCCGGTACGGCCTCGCCCGGCGGGCCGCCGTGCGTCCACGGGGTCTCCTCCGGGTCGGGCAGCTTCGCGCCGCCGCGCTGCTCGTGCTCGAAGAGGGTGAAGCAGACCGCGTCGCCCTTCTCCGGCACCGAACCGGGCTCGGGCTCCTTGCCCCGGCCCATCTTGTCCACGATCCGCAGGACGAGCACACCGTCGTCCGCTGAGCCCTCGTACCCGGCGAACTCCGCGGCCTGCGGCTTGCCGCCCAGCGAGCGGTAGACCTTCGCGCGCTCCGCCAGATGCGGCCGGTCGTCCGTGCGGACCGTCACCAGCGGGCGCGGGCTCGGCCGCCTGCCCTCGCTGTACGCCATGACGACATCGGTCACCTCGCCCGCGAAGGCCTCCCCGGCCAGCCGCCGCCCGGCCATCACCAGCGGGTCGTCCAGCGCCTCCTGCGCCTCCAGCCGGGCCTGCTCACGCTCGCGCGTGGCCAGCTTGTTCGCCGCCGTCACCGCGTCGTCACGACGAGGCTGCGGCGGCTCGCCCGCCACGACCCGGTCCCGGTGGCCGGTGAACGACCAGCGGTCCCGGGTCCACCGCTCCTCGGCATGCGCCCCCTGCGGCAGCGCCCGCAACAGGTCCAGGCCCCGCCACACCGCGTCCCAGGTGGGCCGGGTACGGCTCTCGACCAGGTCGCGGATGTCCCGCTCGGCCGCGGTGAGCGCGGCCAGCCGGTAGTCGGCCTGCAGCGCGTCCTCGGCGGCGGCCAGCGCACCGCGCGCGCGGTCGTAGCGCTCGATGGCCGGGGCCAGGAGCTTGTTGTCGAACGCCGGGTCGGTGGCCGGACCGGCGGGCGGGCACAGCAGCTGGCCGTCGGCGTCGCGGGCCAGTTCGGCACGGTGGGCGGCCTCGGCGCCGGTGCCGCCCCCGGGAGGGGCGATCCAGGCGAGCAGCGCGCCCAGGTGCTGGTCCTCCAGGCTGGACTGGCCGGTCGCCCAGTGCCGGGACAGCACGTCGGTCAGGGCCAGCAGGAGCGAGGAGCCGGGTACCCGGGCCCGCTCGCCGTAGTGGGTGAGCCAGCGGCCCAGCAGGGGGATGCGGGGCGGCGCCGGGTGGGGCGTCTCCGGGTCCTGCTCGGCGGTGCGTCGAAAGCGCATGGAGCGGCCGAGCAGCCGTACGAAGTCCACGCCCGCGCGGCTCGGCACGATCAGCTGGGGCGCGTCCGTGCACAGCTCGACCTCGACCTTGACCCGCTTGCCGGTCTCCGGATCGGTCTCGCCCCGCTCGGCCGCCTCGACGTCGTCCGCGTAGGAGTCGAGGTAGGGCAGGACGACGTCGGCCAGCTCGGCGAGGAACGCGAAGCGCAGGTCACGGTCGCGGGGCTGGGGTACGACCAGCAGCCGGGGCGCGTCCCGGTCGGTGCCGACGAGCGCGCCGAGCGGGGCGCCGGCCTCACCGGCGGTGGTGAGCGGCACGAACACCAGGGGGTGCTCGGACAGGTGCCGGTGGCGGACGGTCGCGGCCGGCTGGGCGCGTCCGGTGCTGACGGCCTCGAGCCGGGCCAGGGTGGCGATCAGGGACACGGGGCCACCGCCCGGCCGGCCGTGGCCAGCGCCTCCGCGCGCAGGGTCGCCGCCCGGCGCAGGGCGGCCACCGCCGGGTCGTCGGGGTTGCCGCTCTCGCCGCGGGCCGCCGCGAGGACGTCCTCGACCGTGGTCAGGCCGCCCAGTTCGGCCCGCAGCGGACGGCCGAGACGGGCCACGGCATCCGCCGCGCGAGAGCGTTCCCGGCAGTGGAAGGCCAGTTCACAGGCCGACAGGCACTCGGGCGCGTACGTCGCCGGGACCGCCCCGACGGCCGCCGTCAGCTCCTCGGCCGGGCGGTCCGGTGCGAAGCACACGCCCTCGGGCAGGGCGTCGGCGATCTCCTCGACACGGGTGAGCCGGGCCAGCTGGCGGCCGGTGACCGCATGCTGTTTGCGCACGTCCACGGCGGAGGCCGTGGCCAGGTTGGAAAAGTCCTTCGGGCACACCAGCAGCACCCGGTGCCGTACCCGAGGGGCCGGGGCGCTCTCCCGGGCGGGCGCCTCGGCCGGCTCCGGCTGCGCGCCGAGCCGGGCCGCGACCTCCTCCAGGGCCAGCACGTACACCGCCGCCTGCCGGGCGGCCGCGCCCACCTTCGCCGGGTCGGCCGAGCCGTCCAGCATGGGGAAGGACTTGATCTCCACGACGGTCCAGCTGCCGTCCGGGTGCACGACCACCGCGTCCGGCTCCAGGAACGCGAGCGAGCCCGCCACGTCCAGCGCCAGCATCGGGTGGTCGAGCAGCGTCCAGCCGCCCGCCGCCACGGCCTCGCGCAGCGCCAGCGCCGTACGCGCCGTACGCCCCTCGGGGCCGTGCGCGGACAGGTCCGGGACGGCCGCCCCGGCGGGCGGCTCCGCGCCCGGGTCCAGCCGGGCGTGGACCAGCCGCAGCAGCTCGGCGCCGCCGTCCGCCTTCACCCGTGCCTCGAACGCGTTGCCCCGGGTCAGCGCGAACTGCGACTGCCCGAAGCCGGAGGGCGCGCCCAGCGCGCTCGCCAGCGCCGCCTTGTCCACTCCGGCGCCGTCCAGGATCGCCCGCCTGCGGCACCCGGGGTTCGCGGCGAGCGCCGCGAGGGCACGCGCGTCCAGGGCCTTGGCCGGTACGTCGGGACCGCGCAGCTCAGCGAGCCGCTGCCGGAGCCTCGTCCCCTGCGTCGGCAGGGGAGCCGTCCGGTTCGGCTGCGGATGCGCGCTGCGACTCGCGCTGCCGTGGAATTCGCTCACCCGCGGAAGTCTGGCATCCGTCACTGACAATCGGGGAACCCGTGCCCGACGGGACCGCAGGGGTACGGGGGTTGAACCGGGCCCGCAGCAGGTCGGCACCGCGCATCACGCGCGGCGCGAGCAGCAGACCGACGCCCATCACGGCGACGCCCGCGACCGCGTCCAGGAAGTAGTGGTTGGCGGTGCCCATGACGACGATCGCGGTCACCAGCGGGTAGACGACGCCGAGGACCTTGGTGAGACGGGTGCCGCCGTGCCGCCACAGCATGACCCCGCACCACAGTGCCCAGCCCACGTGCAGGCTCGGCATCGCCGCGTACTGGTTGGTCATGCCGCCCATGCCCCGCGGCGCGCTGGCCTCGCCGCCCCACCAGCCGTAGGAGCTGTACTGGGCCATCGTGTCGACGAAGCCGTGGCCGTCGGCGAGCAGCCGGGGCGGGCAGGTGGGCAGCAGGGTGAAGCCGATCAGGCCTATGAACGTCGACGTCATCAGCCAGGTGCGGGCCGCCCGGTAGCGCTCGGCGTGGGCCCGGAACAGCCAGACGAGGATGACGGGCGTGACCAGGTAGTGCAGCGAGGCGTACCAGAAGTCGGCGGGTATGCCGAGCCACGCCTCGCGCGTGAACAGCCGGTTGAGCGGGTGCTCTGCGTTGAGGTGCAGGGCCTTTTCGACTCGCAGGAGCGCCAGGCCGTGGTCGACGGCGGAGGAGACGTCGCCCCGCGCGAGGAGCCGGCCGGCCGAGTAGCAGCCGTAGACCAGCAGGATCAGGGGCAGCTCGGTCCACCACCGCAGCCGGGTTCGGGGGGCCGCCTCGGTGCCCGGTGTCTCGGTCTGCGGCATCCGATGTCCTCCCCCTTCTGCTGCGCGGCGCCCGGCGGGCGACCGTGTCACTTTACGCGGTCCGTATCCCGGCCATGCGGGCGCTTCAGCCCTCAAAGACGCCGGGATCTCCCGGCGGGTTGCCCCTGCCCGGAGTGAGCGATGATGGAGGGACCCCTCGCTGCTTCCGGAAAGGTCTCCCATGGCACCGCGCATCCTGCTGGCCCGGCACGGACAGACGGAATGGTCGCTGTCCGGCAAGCACACCGGCAGGACCGACGTACCGCTCCTGGAGGAGGGCCGGCGCGGGGCCAAGCTGCTCGGCGAACGGCTGCACCGCGCTCCGCTGGACGGGCTGCCGGGCGTCGAGGTGCGGACGAGTCCGCTGGCACGCGCGCGTGAGACCTGCGAGCTGGCCGGGTTCGGGGAGCGGGCCGAGTCCTGGGACACGCTCATGGAGTGGGACTACGGCGCCTACGAGGGCATGACGCCCGCCGAGATCCAGGCCGTGCGGCCGGGGTGGCTGATCTGGCGGGACGGTGTCCCCGAGGGCGAGAGCATCGCCGAGGTCACCGCGCGCGCGGACGAGGTCGTGGCCTGGGCCCGGTCGGCCGACCGGGACGTACTGGTCTTCGCCCACGGGCACATCCTGCGGTCCATCGGCGCGCGGTGGCTCGGCCTGCCCCTGGACTTCGCCGCGCGCATCCGCCTGAACCCGACCTCGCTGTCGGTGCTGGGCTGGGCGTACGGGGAGCCGGCGATCGAGAGCTGGAACGACCTGGGGCACTTGGCGGGGTAACCGGTTGCCCGGTGCTCGCCTCCCCGTGCCCCGAAGGGGCGCGGGGCTGTATCGATATGCGGTGCCGCCGCGTGGGCGCGGCCAGCCGCGATGTACCCGCAGACGACAGCGGACGGGACAGCGCCCCCTACGCCCGCCCAACCCGCGGCAACGACGCATGACGGTCCAGGAAGTCGGACACCCCCGACGCCCGCCGGTGCGGCAGCAGTACGCGTGCCGTCCCCGCCAGCATCGCCTGGATCCTGGACGACTGGACCTGGTCCAGCAGATCGAGCACGGACACCGCCGCCTGCGCCGCCTCGTCGGGGCGACCCCCGCGGGCCAGGTCGTCGGCCAGCTCGGCGGTGTACAGGGCGATGTTGCGGGTGAAGTGGGGATCCTGGAGGCCTGCCGCGCGCCGGGCGTGCCGGGACGCGCGCTGCCAGTCGCCCAGCATCGACCAGCACTGCGCCTCCAGCCCCTCCAGTTCGGCCTCTCCGTAGAAGCTCATCCACTCGGGGTCGGCGTCCGAGTGGCCCCGCTCGAAGAGGGCCTGGGCCCGAACCAGTGCCTGTTCGCAGCCGGCGCGGTCGGCGAGCCCCGCCCAGCCGCCCGCCTCGCGCAGGGCGAGCAGGGACATCAGACGGGCGGAGCCCAGGGGGCGGCCGACACGCTGGGCCGCCTGCGCGGCGCGCACCGCCTCGCGGGGGCGGCCGGCGTCGCGGGCCAGGAACGCCGTGTTGCAGAAGGCGTGGGCCTCCAGACCCGCGTCGCCGGTCATCCGGGCGGTCGCGAGTGCCTCCGCGTAGTGCGAGCGGGCGTCGTCGAAACGCCCGGAGTCGTGGGCCAGCCAGCCCACGGAGATGGCGAGTTCACCTGCGCCCGAGTGCAGCCGATCGGCGGTCGTCTGCCGGGTCGCCCCGGCGTCCAGGAGCGCGTAGGCAGCGCGCAGCGGCGCCGCTGCGCGCCGGTACAGGCCGTCCGCGCCATGGCGGTCGTCGAGCAGCCGGATGCGGCGGACGGCCTCCTCGAGGGCGGCCGCCTCGGGGCTTCCGGCGCGGCGCAGCGGCCGGGCCGCCGCCGCGGCGTCGGTGGTGAGCCCCAGCGGGCCCATGGTGGCGGCGGCGACCGTGGCGCCTCCGCCGGTCATGAATGCGCGACGCAGCACGTCGCTCTCCTCGTGGTCCAGGTGGTCGTTCTCGTACGGCTCGTGCGGGTCGTACGGGTCCTGCGGGTTGTACCGGTCCGTCGTGTCATACGGCTCGCGGACCCCTCGCGTCTCAGCGGTACCGAACGCTGGGGGTGCGTCCCCGGGCGTACGGGCCGCGCGTCCGCGGACGGAGGAGCGCGGCGCGAAGCCGAGGTCGGTGAGCGTGCGACCGGGGAACATGTGCAGGAACACCCGTTCGTAGGCGTAGTTCGGGCAGCGGATCTCACCCGCCTCCACCCTGCCGACGTAACGCGCGTCACAGCTCACCCGCTCGCCGATCCCGCGTGCGACCCGCCGCACCAGTGCCGCGAACTCGGCCGGTGAGCGCCGGCCGCGCAGCTGCCGGAAGGCAAGGTTCGGCCGGGGTGGCCGTTCGGGCTGTGACGAGGTCTCGGTTGACGACGCCATGGCCGGGTCCTCTCGTGCGAACCGTCGAACCATGCCGGGTCCGGGGTGAATTCGGGCTGAGTTGTCCGAGTGGCACCCTGGTCCCGGCGAGCAAGAACGTACCTGCTGTGTCGGACCCGCCACGCTGTGTTTGGCTACAAACCGGATATCTCATCCACGATCTGCCATGAACTGCCATCCTTTGCGGCGCACTTGTGCCGTAGCCGTTGACGCGCTCACGCGTTGTTCTCCGTGGACTGCAAGAGGGCAGCGTGGTGGAGGCCGGCATGGAGACCAGCCAGAGCAACGAACCTTGTATGCCGGACACCCCGGTTGCGGCACCGCCGGTGACGGCGGGCGACGCGGCATGCGACCTCGTGACGGTGCCGACCCGGCAGGGGCTGGAGGCGGTCGACATCCTGCGGCGGGGGGCCGGGGAGGCGGTGGGGCCCGTCCTGCACGACGACGGATGCGACACCCTCGGCTTCCTGGTGCCGGCGGGCACCGCCGCCTGCTGGGACGTACCGGGGAGCACGTGCACCGAGACGAACGGGCAGGGGCTGCGGCTCGCCCCGCAGCCGCCGGTCGAGGGCTCGGACTGGCTGCTGCCGCCCGGCGAGGCCGACCTCGCGACCGATCCGGTGGTGCTGCGCCGGGCCCTCGGGGAGGCGGCCCGGCTGATCAGGGCGGCCGACAGCTGCCGGTGAAGCGGGCGGTCGCCGCAGCTGCGAAAATGGACGGATGGGCAGGTCCAGGAACAACCGGCGCGGGTCGGCCGCCGTCGAGGCCGTGGTGGAAACGGTCGACGGCGGGCTCGCGCAGCTCATACCCGACCCGGACCGCGCCCGCGCCTGGACGCTGTTGATCGACGGTGCGCCCCAGTCGCACGTCGACCTGGACGACCCGGCGTACCTCTCCTTCGAGTACCAGCGCCGCCTCGGCCATGTCATCGACCTCGTCGCCCCGCCCGGCAGGCCGGTGCAGGCGGTGCACCTCGGCGGCGGCGCCCTCACCCTCGCCCGGTACGTCGCCGCCACCCGCCCCCGCTCCACCCAGCAGGTCGTCGAGCGGGACGCGGCGCTCGTCCAACTGGTCCGACGCGAGCTGCCGCTGGATCCGAACGCCCGTATCAGGGTGCGGGCGGCGGACGCCCGCGCGGGGCTGGCCAAGGTGCCGGACGGCTGGGCCGACCTGGTCATCGCCGACGTCTTCAGCGGCGCCCGGACCCCCGCCCACCTCACCTCCACCGAGTTCCTGGACGAGGTCCGCCGGGCCCTCAAGCCCTCCGGTGTCTACGCCGCCAATCTCGCCGACGGCCCGCCGCTCGCCCATCTGCGCGGCCAGATCGCCACCGCCGCAGCCCGATTCCCCGAACTCACCCTGATCGCGGACCCGGCCGTGCTGCGCGGCAAGCGCTTCGGCAACGCCATCCTGGCCGCCTCCGACCTCCCGCTGCCGCTCCCCGAACTCACCCGCCGCGCCGCCTCCGACCCGCACCCCGCCCGCGTCGAACACGGCAAGCAGCTCCTCGACTTCACCGGCGGCGCCACCCCCGTGACGGACGCGGCGGCAGTGGCCTCCCCGGCCCCGCCGCCCTCGGTGTTCCGCTGAGCCACCCGCCGCGGGTCAGTACGTGCCGATCTCCACATGCGGCGGTCCGTCGTGCCAGGTGCAGAACACCGACACGCGGTCCGCGCCGCTGCTGAACTCCACCCGGATCCACGTCTGCGTCTTCCACACCTGCATCGACCAGCCGGTGCCCGGGGTCGCCGAGACGAGGGTCGCGCTCGAACTGCCCAGGTCGAAGACCGCCCGGCCGCCGTCGGTGTCGTAGGACTTGACCTGGCCGGAGGTGGTGGCGGACGGGGCCGGGGGCCGGGTGGTGGTGCCGGACGGTGTCCGGGAGGGGGTGGGGGCCGGTGATCCGGATGATCTGCTCTTCGACGGGGACGGCCGGGTGCTCGGCGGATCCAGCGGCTTCGACCGCTGCGTGGTCGTGTCCGCCGCCGTGATCGGCAGGGCGCGCGGCGGGTCGTACGCCGTCCCCGCCATCACCGTGTGCACACCCCACCACGACAGCGTGACCGCCGCTCCGGTGGCGAGCAGCCACGCCAGTACGTGTACGAGTCCTCTGCGCATCGCGGGCCATACTGCCTCAGAGGTACGGCCGTGCGCACTCGTCCCGAGTTATCCACAGGCCCCGGCCGGCGTCGGCCGTATGGCGTACGGTGCGGCGCATGGCAAGTGTTCTCGTGGTCGAGGACGACCAGTTCGTACGTTCGGCGCTCATCCGGCATCTGACCGACGCCTCGCACACCGTGCGCAGCGTCGGTACGGCACTGGAGGCGCTGCGCGAGGTCGCCCATCTCCGTTTCGACGTGGTCATCCTGGACCTCGGACTGCCCGACCTGGACGGCTCCGAGGCCCTGAAGATGCTGCGCGGCATCACCGACGTGCCCGTCATCATCGCCACCGCGCGGGACGACGAGGCGGAGATCGTCCGACTGCTCAACGCCGGGGCGGACGACTACCTGACCAAGCCGTTCTCGGTCGAGCACCTGTCCGCGCGCATCGCGGCCGTGCTGCGCCGGGCCCGCTCCGGCGGCGGCGAGGCCCCGCCCTCGCCGGTCATCCGGGTCGGCGGGCTGACCGTCGACCCGATGCGCCGCCAGGCCGAACTGGACGGTGTCCGGCTCGACCTGACCCGCCGCGAGTTCGACCTGCTCGCCTTCCTCGCCGGCCGTCCCGGTGTCGTCGTGGCGCGCAAGGAACTCCTCGCCGAGGTCTGGCAGCAGTCCTACGGCGACGACCAGACCATCGACGTCCATCTGTCCTGGCTGCGCCGGAAGCTGGGGGAGACGGCCGCCCGGCCGCGCTATCTGCACACCCTGCGGGGGGTCGGCGTGAAGCTGGAGCCGCCCGTGCTCGCCGACGGGGAAGGGGAGCCGCCGCGATGAGATGGGCCCTGGTCAAGGTGTGCCTGGCGGTCACCACGATGGTCGTGGTCGCCTTCGCCGTGCCGCTCGGCCTCGTCGTCAAGGAGATGGCCCGCGACCGCGCGTTCTCCAACGCCGAGCGCGAGGCCGCCGCCGTCGCCCCCGCCCTGTCCATCACCACCGACCGGGACAAGCTGGAGCGGGTGGTGGCCGCCGCCGGAGCGGACTCCGGTATGGCGGTGCACCTGCCCGCCGCCGACGGCGGAGCCGCGCTCGACCTCGGCCGGCAGCGTGCCGCCCACCGGGACATCGAGGCCGTACGGAAGATGGGACGCGCCTCCACCACCTCGGTCAGCGGCGGCTCCACGCTGCTGCAGCCGGTCGCGCTCAGCTCCGGCATCGCGGTCGTCGAGGTGTACGTCCCCGAGTCCGAGGTGAGCAACGGCGTCGGCACGGCCTGGGCGGTGCTCGCCGGCGTCGGCCTCGCGCTGATCGTCGGCTCGGTCGCGGTCGCCGACCGGCTCGGGGTGCGCATGGTGCAGCCCGCGCAGCGACTGGTCGAGGGGGCGCACGAGCTGGGCGAGGGCAAGCTGGGCGCCCGGGTGCCCGAGGAGGGCCCGAACGAACTGAGGCTCGCGGCCGTCGCGTTCAACTCCATGGCGGACCAGGTCGTCCAGCTCCTGGCGAACGAACGAGAGCTGGCGGCCGACCTCTCGCACCGGCTGCGCACCCCGCTGACCGTGCTCCGGCTGAACGCGGCCTCCCTCGGCGGCGGTCCGGCCGCCGAGCAGACCCGCACCGCCGTCGCCCAGCTGGAGCGGGAGGTCGACACCATCATCCGTACGGCCCGGGAGGCCAAGCCGCAGACCGCGGCGGCCGGGCCCGGCGCCGGGTGCGACGCGGCCGAAGTGGTCCGCGAGCGCATGGAGTTCTGGTCCGCGCTCGCCGAGGACGAGGGCCGCAAGTGGCGGGTGGCCGGAGTGGAGCGGCCGGTGCGCATACCCGTGGCCCGCGCCGACCTGGCGGCCGCGCTGGACGCGCTGCTCGGCAACGTCTTCCGGCACACCGCCGAGGGCACCGCCTTCGCGGTCGACCTGCACAACGGCGAGGACGCGGTGATCGTGCTGATCTCCGACGCGGGCCCCGGTATACCCGACCCCGAGGCGGCGATGGCCCGCGGCCGCGGTTCCGGCAGCGCGGGCTCGACGGGCCTCGGTCTCGACATCGTGCGCCGGCTCGCGGAGGCCACCGGCGGCGACGTCCGCATCGGCTCCTCGGTGCTGGGCGGCACCGAGGTGCGGATCTGGTTCCAGCTGGACGGGCGCAAGCCGGGGGGCAGGGGACACCGCGGGGCGGTGCGGAGACGCCGATCGGGCAAATTGGTCTCGACCTTTAACCGTCCCCGATCCCTTCCTTAAGCGCACCATAAGATCCCCAACGACCGCCCCTATCAAGCCGTTTGTCCGATTCTCGCTCGCTAGCGTGCTGCCGCACCCCACTCCCGTGAACACCGAAAGCAGGCACGCGCATGAGCACGCACCGGCGCAGGATCAGTGGCAGGAACAAGGCGATCGGCGGCCTGGTGGCAGCGGCCGTGGTCGGTGGCGGCGCGGTCCTGCTGACCGGCACGGCGAACGCGGCCGGTGTGAACGCCGCGTACACGAAGACCAGCGACTGGTCGACGGGCTACACCGCGCAGTACGTGGTCACCAACAACAGCGGCCAGGCGGAGAAGACCTGGACGCTGGAGTTCGACCTCCCCGCGGGCGCGAAGCTCAGCTCGCTGTGGAACGGCGAGTCGAGCGTGAGCGGTCGGCACGTCACCGTGAAGCCGGCCAAGTGGGACACCGAGGGCCTCGCGCAAGGCAAGTCGGTCACCGTCGGCTTCGTCGTCAACGGCGCCGGAGATCCCACCGGTTGTCGTATCGACAACGCGAGCTGTTCCGCGGAGGGCGGCGCGACCCCCGAGCCGAGCGGCCGCCCGACCCAGACGCAGTCGGCGACTCCTACCCCCACCCCCACCAAGAGCACGACCCCGACCCAGAGCGCCACCCCCACACAGAGCGCGACGCCCACGCCGACCGGCAGCACCGGCAGCGGCACCACCGCCTCCGCCGGCTTCGCGCCCTACGTCGACACCTCCCTCTACCCGGCCTTCGACCTGCTCGCCGCGGCCGACGCGACCGGCGTGAAGAACTTCAACCTCGCCTTCGTCACCGACGGCGGCGGCTGCACCCCCAAGTGGGGCGGTGTCACGGACGTCACCAGTGACGGCGTGGCCGCGCAGATCGGCTCCCTGCGCGCCAAGGGCGGTGACGTCCGGGTCTCCTTCGGCGGCGCCTCCGGTTCCGAGCTGGCCACCACCTGCTCCTCCGCCGACGCGCTGGCCGCGGCCTACGGCAAGGTCGTCGACGCGTTCAAGCTGACCAAGGTCGACTTCGACGTCGAGGGCGGCGCGCTGCCCAACACGGCCGCCAACACCCGCCGCGCCCAGGCCATAGCCAAGCTCCAGGCCCAGCACCCGGGCCTGGACGTCTCCTACACCCTCCCGGTGCTGCCGCAGGGCCTCACCCAGGACGGCGTGAACCTCCTGTCCGACGCCAAGTCCAACGGTGTGAAGATCGGCACCGTCAACATCATGGCGATGGACTACGGCCCCTCGTTCAGCGGTGACATGGGTGACCTGGCCGAACAGGCGGCCACCGCCACCCAGGCGCAGGTCAGGAGCGTGCTCGGGCTGTCCGACTCCGCCGCCTGGAACACGGTCGCGGTCACCCCGATGATCGGCGTCAACGACGTCTCCTCCGAGGTCTTCAAGGTCGACGACGCCACCCAGCTGGCGAACTTCGCCAAGTCCAAGGGTCTCGGCGGGCTCTCCATGTGGTCCGCGACCCGCGACAAGCAGTGCGACGGGGGCACCAAGCCCACCGCCGACGCCACGTGCAGCTCGGTCACCCAGGACAAGTTCGCGTTCTCGAAGGCGCTCAACGCCTTCAAGTGACACACCAGGCGGGGAGAGTTCTGCACCAACTCGGCATGATCATGCCTATATAGTTCCGGCCCGGGTCGATCTTCGGCCCGGGCCGGCCGCCGTCCGCACACGGACGCACGGCCCGTTCGACATGCCATCACCCGGGCCGTTCCTGCCCGGGCCGCACCACTTCGGGGGAACAATGCCGTCCATCCGCCATGCCCTGGTAGCCACCGTCCTGGGCTGCGCCGCGCTCACGCTGACCGCCTGTCAGCCCACCGACACGACCGCCGAGGCCGACGGCACCGCCGGCCCGTCGGCCTCCGCGAGCCCCTCCGCCAAGGGCGGCTGCCCGACCCTCGCCAAGGGCCACAAGTACGTCCTGGTCGAGAGCGTCTCCGGCGCCATGAACACCCTCACCACCAAGGACGCCGTGCAGCACTGCAGCTCCAGCGAGGGTGCCTTCTACCAGGCGACCGGCAAGGAGCACGAGTACACCGTCGAGTCCGGCGACACCCCCATCACGGTCCTGCACGTGAAGAAGAGCGGCCCGGCGAAGATGACCGCCGCCGGCGGCGGCCTCCAGCACATCCGTGTCTGCGTCAACGGCACCGAGCAGGACACCGCCACCGCCAAGGCCGACACCAGCGACTGCTACGGCGAGAACTTCTTCGACGTGGCCGTGGGCGGCGACGGCAAGCTCACCGGGATGACCGAGCTGTTCGGCTCCTGACCGGCGGGGGGGGGGGGGGGGGGGGGGGGGGGGGGGGGGGCCCCCGGGGGGGGGGGGGGGGGGGGGGGGGGGGGGGGGGGAGGGGGGGGGGGGGGGGGGGGGTTTTGGGTGGGGGGGGGGGGGGGGGGCCGGGGGGGGGGGGGGCCCCCCCCCCCCCCCGGCCCGCTAGTGGGCCTGCGCCGTCGGCAGCGCCCCCGTCCGGGCGGCCTCGCCGTACCAGCGCGCACTCGACTTCGGCGTCCGCTCCAGCGTCGCGTAGTCCACGTACACCGCCCCGAACCGCTTCTCGTAGCCGTACGCCCACTCGAAGTTGTCCAGCAGGGACCACAGGTAGTAGCCGCGCACGTCCGCGCCGTCGGTGAGGGCGCGGCGGACCGCCGAGAGGTGGCCGCGCAGGTAGGCGATGCGCTCGGGGTCGTGCACCCGGCCGTCCGCGTCGGGCTTGTCGTCGTAGGCCGCGCCGTTCTCCGTCACGTACAGCGGCAGGCCCGGTGCCTCCCGCGTGTACCGCATGATCAGCTCGTGCAGGCCCGTCGGGTCGATCGTCCAGCCCATCTCGGTGCGCTCGCCCGGGCTCTGGTGGAACAGCACGTCGTCCGCGGCCGGCCAGGGGGAGTGGTCGCTGGCGCCGTGGCCGTCCGCCCGCGGGCCCCGGACCTTGTCGGGGGCCGCCGAGACCAGGGTCGGCGTGTAGTAGTTCAGGCCCAGCGCGTCCAGCGGCACATTGATCGCACCGACGTCGCCGTCGAGGACGTACGACCAGTCGGTGACCGAAGCCGTCGAGGACAACAGGGACTCCGGGTAGGCCCCGTGCAGCATCGGGCCGTGGAAGATCCCGTTGGCCAGGTCGTCGATGCGGCGGGCCGCCGCCAGATCGGCCGGGTCCTGCGAAAGGGGCCGAACCACCGAGGAGTTGAGGCTGACGGCGATCTGGTTGCGGGCCGGCATCGCCGAGCGCAGGGCCGCCGCGCCCAGGCCGTGGGCCAGGTTGAGGTGGTGGGCCGCGCGCAGGGCGGCGGCCGGGTCGGTGCGGCCCGGGGCATGGACGCCGGAGCCGTAGCCCAGGAAGGCGCTGCACCAGGGCTCGTTGAGGGTGATCCAGTGCTCCACCCGGTCGCCCAGCGCCTCGCCGACCAGCTGTGCGTACTCGGCGAACCGGAGCGCGGTGTCCCGCTCCGGCCAGCCGCCCGCGTCCTCCAGCTCCTGCGGCAGGTCCCAGTGGTAGAGCGTGAGCGCCGGCTTGATCCCGGCTTCCAGCAGCTCGTCCACCAGCCGGCGGTAGAAGTCCAGGCCCACCTGGACCGCCGGGCCGCGCCCGGTCGGCTGCACCCGGGACCAGGAGACGGAGAAGCGGTAGGCGTTCAGGCCCAGCTCCGCCATGAGCGCCACGTCCTCGCGGTAGCGGTGGTAGTGGTCGACGGCGATGTCACCGGTCTCGCCGCCGGCCGTCCGGCCCGGCGTATGGCTGAAGGTGTCCCAGATCGAGGGGGTGCGGCCGCCCTCGCGCACCGCCCCCTCGATCTGGTAGGCGGAGGTCGCGGCGCCCCAGAGAAAGGCGGGAGGGAAGGTCACGGACGTAACGGGTTCAGGCATGGAAGCGCTCCCATTGGGGTCGTGGAAGACCGACGAGACGAGTGGGGGGAGAGGGCGGAGAGAGGAAGAGAGGAGGGGGAGGAGGGGAGAGGCGAGGGCGGAAGGGGCCGGGGCGGCGGTGGCCCGGCCCCGCAAGGAGCGGTCAGCCCTTGATCGCGCCCTGCATGATCCCGCCCACGATCTGCTTGCCGAACAGCAGGAAGGCGATCAGCAGCGGCAGTGTGCCGAGCAGCGCACCCGCCATGATCACCGCCTGGTCCGGGACGTAGCCGGTGCCGAGCGAGTTCAGGGCCACCTGCACGGTCGGGTTCTGCTGGTTCAGGGCGATGATCGGCCACAGGAAGTCGTTCCACGCGAACACGAAGGTCAGCAGGCCGAGCACCGCCATCGCGGGCCGGGCCGCCGGGAACACCACGTGCCACACGATCCGGATGCTGCTCGCCCCGTCCACCCGGGCCGCCTCGATCAGCTCCGACGGCAGCGCCTGCAGCAGGTACTGCCGCATGAAGAACGTGCCGAACGCGGTCACCAGGCTCGGCAGGATCACCGTCTGCAGCTGGTTGGACCAGCCGAAGTCCGCCATCCACAGATACAGCGGTACGACGGCCAGTTGCGGCGGGATCATCATCGTGCCGACGGTCAGCAGCAACAGCAGACCGGAGAAGCGGAACCGCAGCTTGGCGAAGGCGAAGCCGGCCAGCGTCGCGAACAGCACGGTGCTCACCGTGATCGCGCCCGCCACGATCACCGAGTTGAACATCGCGGTACCGAGCCCGGCCTGGTCCCATGCGGCCTGCATGTTCTTGAACAGGTTGCCGCCGAACCACAGCGGCGGCGGGGTCTGGGCGAGACGCCGGTCGGTGCGCGAGGCCGCGATCGCCGTCCACACCAGCGGGGCCAGCGAGACCAGTGCGAAGACGGCCAGCACGACGTACGTCATCGGGCCCGCGTGCAGCTGCTTGCCCGCGCCCGTCACCCGGCGCCGCTTCGCCTTCGTCGCGGGCAGAGTCAGTTCACTGGTGGTCATTGGGACTTCCTCAGCCGTCGGGTGAGCAGCAGGTTGACCGCGGCGACGATCAGCAGGATCAGGAACATCGACCAGGCGATCGCGGACGCCTTGCCGAGGTTGCCGATGATCCAGCCCTGGTCGTACATGTACAGACCGAGCGTCTGGTACTGGTGCTCGGACCCGCCCTTGGACCCGCTGACCCCGCCGAACAGCAGCGGCTCACCGAAGAGCTGGGTGGCGCCGATGGTCGAGACGACGATCGTGAACAGAATCGTGGGCCTGAGCTGCGGGATCGTCACGTGCCGGAACTGCTGCCAGCGGTTGGCGCCGTCGATCGCCGCCGACTCGTACAGATCCGTCGGGATCGCCTGCATCGCGGCCAGGTAGATCAGCGCGTTGTACCCGGTCCACCGCCAGATCACGATCGAGGACACCGCGAACTGCGAACCCCAGTCCGACTCACGCCAGTTGACCGGATCCACCCCGAAGAAGTGCAGGACCCAGTTGACCATGCCGCCGTCCCACGAGTACAGCAGCGTGAACACCAGGGTCGCGGCGGCCACCGAGGTGGCGTACGGGGTCAGCATCACCACCCGCCACACGGTCGAGCCGCGCAGCTTGTAGTTCAGCAGATGGGCGAGGCCGAGCGCGGCCAGCAGCTGCGGGACCGTGGAGATCAGACCGATGGTGAACGTGTTCTCCAGGGCGTTCCAGAAGAAGTCCGAGGAGAGCAGGTTCTGGTAGTTGTCCAGGCCCGCCCAGGTCTGGTGGTCCAGCGCCGAAAGCTGCACGTTGTGCAGCGAGTACCAGGCCGTGTAGAGCAGCGGGACCAGTGTGAAGGCCCCGAACAGGACGAAGAACGGGGCGACGAACGCGTACGGCGACGCCTTCATGTCCCAGCGGTACAGCCGGCTGCGCCAGGAGTCGGTGCCCGCCGGCGTACCGCGACCGTGAGCGCCCCGGGCCGCGCCCGGCGAGCTGCCGGACGCGGCCTCGGCGCTCGACGCGGTGTGCGCGAGAGCCTGCTTGGAGCTGGTCACTGGCCGAGCACGTCCTTGATCTCCTTGGACGCGGCGTCCCAGCCCTGCGAGGGGGACTTGCCCTTCTGCTCGACCTGGAGGATGCCGACGTCACTGATCGCGTTGTCGATCGGCTTGTCCTTGGGGCCGAGGGGCTGCGCCGGGATGGTCTTCGCCGAGTCGGAGAAGATCTGGGTGAGCGGGGCCCCGGAGAAGTACGCGGTGGTGTCGGCGGCCGGCTTCAGGTTCGCGTACGCCGACGGGGTGGACGGGAAGCTCGCCTGCTTGGCGAAGACCTTCTCCTGCTGCGCGGGCGCGGTCAGCCACTTGGCCAGCTCGACGGCCTCCTTCTGGTGCTTGGTCGCCGTCGGCACACCGAGGAAGGAGCCGCCCCAGTTGGACGCCGCCGGCGCCGCCGCCACGTCCCACTTGCCCTTGCCGGAGTCACCGGACTTCTGCTCGATGTAGCCGATCATCCAGGCCGGGCAGGCGACGGACGCGAAGGTGCCGTTGGCGTAGCCCTGGTCCCACGTCGGGTCGAACTGCTTCAGCTTCGCCGACATGTTGCTGGTCGCCGCGGTCATGGCGACGTCCCAGGCCTTTTTCACGCCCTCGGACTTGTCCCAGACGACGTTGCCGTCCTTGTCGTAGTACCGCTCGCTCGCGCCGCCCACGGCCGCGTTGTAGACGGAGGACGCCGAGTCGACGAACTTGGTGCCCTTGGGCGCCTTCTTCATGTACTGCTTGCCGACGTCGACGTACTTGGACCAGTCGCCCTTCCACATCTCGGCGAGCTTCGTCCGGTCGGTCGGCAGACCGGCCTTCTGGAACAGGTCCTTGCGGTAGCAGATGGCCATCGGACCGATGTCGGTCCCGAGCCCGATCAGCTTGCCGTCCTTGGTGGTGGCCTGCGTGTTCTTCCAGTCCAGCCACTGCGACTTGTCGACGTCCTTGCCGAGGTCGACGAACTTGCTCCCCTGCGTCTGGACGGCCTCGGTGATGTTGCCGACCTCGATGGCCTGGATGTCGTCGGTGCCGGAACCGGCCTGGAGGCGGGTGAGCACCTTTGGCCAGTACACGTCGGTACGGGTGGTGACGTTCTCCTTGATGTTGATGTCCGGATGGAGCTTCATGTACTCGTCGTAGAGGCCGGCCTGCTTGTAGCCGAAGACGCCGAAGGTCCCGATGGTCAGCGTGATCTTGCCCTTGCCACTGCCGTTGCCGCCGTCCGCGTTGGACGAGCCGTCGTCCGAGTCGTTGGCGCAGCCGGCCAACAGCCCTGTGGTCAGCGCGGCGACGGCCGCGAAGGCCCCCAGCCTGCGGGACCGGCGGATGCTCGTGCGCATTGCGTCCTCCTGTTGCCTGACGTGCCGACCCCCCGGCCAACTGCATGGTTGGGCCCGTTCTTACTCGCTGCGGCTCGGGCGGGGAACGTGCGGGACGTGTATGTGTCAGGTACTGTGGGAGCGCTCCCATCAGTGATGTGTTGAAGAGTCGTAGGTTCGGGGCGGGGTGTCAAGGGACCGGACGCGGAGTGATGTGTTCAGTTATCCGAGCGTTAACTGGCTTTCCCCGTAGGTCCGCTCACCGCTCGCCGCTCTGGCCAGGACTGTTAGATTCCAGCCAGCCGGATGTTGGTGCGAGGGAGGCGGAGCGCATGGCAAGCCACGGAGCGCGGGGCCGGAGCGGAGGGCGGCCCACGCTCGAGGAGGTGGCCGCCCGGGCCGGGGTCGGCCGGGGCACGGTCTCGCGGGTGATCAACGGCTCGCCGCGGGTCAGTGAGGCGACCCGGGCCGCGGTCGAGGCGGCGGTCGCAGAACTCGGCTACGTCCCCAACACGGCGGCCCGCGCCCTCGCGGCCAACCGCACCGACGCCATCGCGCTGGTCGTCCCCGAGCCGGAGACCCGTTTCTTCGCGGAGCCGTACTTCTCGGACATGCTGCGCGGTGTCGGCAGCGAACTGTCCGAGACGGAGATGCAGCTGCTGCTGATCTTCGCGGGCAGCGACCGGGAGCGGCAGCGCCTCGCGCAGTATCTGGCGGCCCACCGGGTGGACGGCGTGCTGCTGGTCTCGGTGCACGCCGACGACCCGCTGCCCGACCTGCTCGCCCAGCTGGAGATCCCGGCGGTGATCAGCGGTCCGCGCTCGGCCGGGGAGACGCTCACCTCGGTGGACTCGGACAACTACGGCGGCGGCCGCTCGGCCGTGGAGCACCTGCTCTCCCGGGGGCGCCGCACGATCGCCCACATCACCGGCCGCCTCGATGTCTACGGCGCCCAGCGCCGCGTCGACGGCTACCGCGACGCCCTGCGGGACGCGGGCCTGGAGGTGGACGAACTCCTCGTCGAGCCGGGTGACTTCACCGAGGAGGGCGGCAGGCGGGCGATGGCCACGCTGCTGGAGCGGTACCCCGACCTGGACGCGGTCTTCGCCGGCTCCGACGTGATGGCGGCGGGCGCCCGCCAGGTGCTGCGCGAGGCGGGCCGCCGGATCCCGGACGACGTGGCACTGGTCGGTTACGACGACTCGGCCATCGCCCGGCACATGGACCCGCCGCTGACCAGCGTGCGCCAGCCCATCGAGGAGATGGGCCGCGCGATGATCGACATGCTGCTCTCGGAGATCGCCGACCGCCGGCCGGCCGTGTCCCGGGGTCTGGAGCGGCGGCATGCGGTGCTGCCGGCGGATCTGGTGGTGCGGGCATCGTCGTGACACGCGTCACAGCGCGAGGCCGCCCCCGACCGGGGGGCGGTGGACGCCCAAAACGAATCAGCCGGTGACCCGTCTCGCGACGGAGTCACCGGCTGATTACTCAGGGTGAGTGACGGGACTCGAACCCGCGGCATCCTGGACCACAACCAGGTGCTCTACCAGCTGAGCTACACCCACCATGACCGGTCGTTGACTTGGTGGTTTCCCCGACCGGCCGAGAAGAAGTCTACAGGGTCCGAAGGGGTGCTCGCGCACAGGTTTTCGCGGGGGTCTCCTACGTGGTCCTACTGCGCCGGCAGGACGTGCTTGGCGGCGATCGTCCTGGCGGTGTCGGAGTCCGGTCCGGGCTGCGGGACGAAGACGGCCTCGCGGTAGTAGCGCAGCTCGGCGATCGACTCGCGGATGTCGGCGAGGGCGCGGTGGTTGCCGTTCTTCTCCGGGCTGTTGAAGTACGCCCGCGGGTACCAGCGGCGGGCGAGCTCCTTGATGCTGGAGACGTCCACGATCCGGTAGTGGAGGTAGTCCTCCAGGGTCGGCATGTCCCGCAGCAGGAAGCCGCGGTCGGTGCCGACGGAGTTGCCGCACAGCGGGGCCTTGCCGGGCTCCTTCACCCACTGCCGTACGTACGCCAGCACCTGCTCCTCGGCGTCGGCAAGAGTCGTGCCCCCGGCCAGCTCGTCGAGGAGGCCGGACGCGGTGTGCATCTGACGCACCACCTCCGGCATCGTCTCCAGCGCCGAGTCCGGCGGACGGATGACGATGTCCACCCCCTCGCCGAGTACGTTCAGCTCGGAGTCGGTGACGAGGGCGGCCACCTCGATGAGAGCGTCGTCGGACAGCGAGAGGCCGGTCATCTCGCAGTCGATCCACACCATGCGATCGTTCATGCGACCACCCTAAAGCTGACGTCCGCTTTTGGGATGCCCCGCGTCGAAGCGGGACTCGCCCGCGGCCGCCGCCCCTGGGACCGGACACGGCGGGACAGAGAAAGAGGGGGGCGGGTGTGTACCCGCCCCCCTCTCCATGTGCGCCTCGTTCAGTGGCCGGTGCGCGGCCCCGGCAGCAGGCTCACCGCGCCCGCGGCCTGGCGGCGGCTCTGCATCGGCACCGCGCTCTCCCGCTCCGGGTGCAGCACGGCGGGCGGTGCGCCCATCGGGCCGTGGCCGGGCAGGCCGACGGGTGCGCCCGCCGGGCCGGAGTGGGTCAGCTGCGGCTCCGGGTCACCGGACCGCTCGCCCTGCGGCCGCCGGGCGCGGTAGGCGGCCCGGTAGGCGGCAGGGGACGAGCCGAGCTGGCGGCGGAAGTGCCCGCGCAGCGCGACCGGTGAGCGGAAGCCGCAGCGTCCCGCCACCTCGTCCACCGAGTAGTCCGACGTCTCCAGCAGCCGCTGCGCCTGCAGCACCCGCTGGGTGATCAGCCACTGCAGCGGTGCGCTGCCGGTGAGCGAGCGGAACCGGCGGTCGAACGTACGGCGGCTCATGTAGGCGCGTGCCGCCAGTGTCTCCACGTCGAACTGCTCGTGGAGGTGTTCCAGCGCCCAGGCGACGACCTCGGCGAGCGGGTCGGCGCCGATCTCCTCGGGTAAAGACCTGTCGAGGTAGCGCTCCTGACCGCCGCTGCGGCGCGGCGGGACCACCAGCCGGCGGGCCAGCGCACCGGCCGCCTCGTTGCCGTGGTCCGTCCGCACGATGTGCAGACACAGGTCGATCCCCGCGGCCGTCCCGGCGGAGGTCAGTACGTCTCCGTCGTCGACGAACAGTTCGCGCGGATCCACGTGCACCGACGGATAGCGCTTGGCCAGCGTCGGTGCGTACATCCAGTGTGTGGTCGCCGGGCGGCCGTCCAGCAGTCCGGCCGCGGCCAGGACGAACGCCCCGGTGCACAGCCCGACGATACGGGCGCCCTCCTCATGCGCACGGCGCAGCGCGTCGAGCGCTTCCTCCGGCGGCGGTGAGGTGATCGAGCGCCAGGCCGGTACGACGACCGTCCCTGCGCGTGAGATCGCCTCCAGCCCATGCGGCGCGGTGAGTTCCAGGCCCCCTGTGGTCCGCAGTGGGCCTTCCTCACCGGCGCTCACCAGCAGTCGGTAGCGCGGCACGCCGGCGTCCTGGCGGTCGATCCCGAACACCGACAACGGAATGGAACTCTCGAAGATGGGGCCGCCGCTGAACAGCAGCACCGCGACGATCTCCTTGCGGCGTCGCCCGGAGAGTTTCCGGGCCGCGGCTTCCGGTGCGGCAGTGGAGTCGTGGCTCATCCTGCTAAGCCCCCCTCGGTGGTCGCGGCTCCTCGGTTGTGTCGCTCCTGCACGTTTCCCCTCGGTCCTGCACGAGTCCCCCGCCATAAGACAGTCAAGATCGAATCTACTGGCTACCGCGGTCTCACGGTGGCCGGTTAGACACGCCGGACATTGTCGACATGACAACTTGGCGTGAAGCATTCGATCACGAAGGGTTGCACTCGTGGGCCGTGCAGGGAAGTGCGCCTTGTCGCAGTGGCCAAACCGCGTAGGGTGCGCGGGTCCGCCCAGACCCTTTCCGTGCAGGTGGAACGGGGGTTGGGGGGTAGGTGGGACCCCCTCCGGGCGGTACCCAGAAGTTGGCTGAAAAGAGGCGTTCAGAGGCGCAAAAACCGGTCAGTCGACCGGTGTCTTCTGCTTGGTGTGACGTCCGCCTCTTTGCGCGGCGCAACGCTCGGACTGCCGCAGCAGGACGCGGCAGACGGCCGTGACGGCGGCGAGGCCGAAGGCGGTGCCGGCGGCGCCGGCGAGCGAGGTGCCGTACCAGAGGAGGATCACGGGTACGAGAACGCAGCTGAAGGCCGCCCAGCGGATCACGTCGCTCGTGGTGTCCGGGGCGGGGTGCGGGTCGGAGGTGGAGCGGGGTCCGGACATCTCGTACTCCCTGTGGCGGTGACTCTCCGGGTTCAACGCCCGTTCGATCGGTCGGTCACCGGCCGTCGCTCCGGTAATCCCGTGCAAACCGCCTGTACGGGGCAGCAACCATTGCGTTGCGGGCGCTGCTCGTGCATGCTCCGGGGAACCCCTACGGACACCGGGGGGCTGCTTACGGAGCGTGTGCGGGATCTGGGCAGAGGAGGCGTGCCGCCGTACCCTTGGGGGTATGGGGTTGGGAAGACGAATCCCGGACACAGCACCGCCACCCGATGTCACCCCCCACCCACAAAGGATCACAACGCCGAGACAGCCATGGCCGGTCACGAATTCTTCGAACCCGCGGACCGCAAGCGGCCCGTCGCCGATCCCACGGCGGCCGATCCCCTCGCGGCGGAAGAGTCAAGCCCATCCTGCGACCCCGCCTTCAAGCACGGTGTGGTCGTCGGCTTCGACGGCTCGACGTCCAGCGAGCGCGCCCTCGCCTACGCCATCGGCATGGCCCACCGCTCCCGGGCGGGCCTGATCATCGTCCATGTGGCCAACCGGCTGCCCACCACGGTGTGGGCCGGCTGCGAGCCGCCCGTCTTCGTCGACGTGCCGGACCACCGCACCGAGGTACTCGGTCTGGAGCTGGCCTGCGCGGACTATCTGGCCGAAGTGCCCTGGATCCTGGTCGAGCGCGGCGGTGACATCTGCCACGAGCTCGAAGAGGTGGGACGGGAGTACGAGGCCGACGCGATCGTGGTCGGCTCGACGCACGGCATCGTGGGCCGCCTCTTCGGCTCCGTGGCCGGCCGGCTCGCCAAGCGCGCGCAGCGGCCCGTCATCGTCATTCCCTGAGCTTCCGACACTCTGTCAACTCCCTTGGTGCAAAGCGAAACTACTCGCGCGTAGAGGTGTTTGTGCTCTTGTGAAGGGCATATACCGGTCACCGCGCAACTGCACATGCATGAAGGGAGCCCGCAGTGGACAACGACGTCTCCGCGGGAAGCGGAAACACCACCGTGGTCGGCCGACTCGCCCTGGGTGTCACCCTGTTGGCGTTCGGACTCGGCACCACCGGCGTGATCGACGGCGTAGGGGCATCCGACGCCGTGTCATTGGCTCATTACGTGGGCGGCGTCGCCCTCTTCCTCGTCGGACTCCTGGCCTTCCGTACCGGTGACAGTGGATCAGGCACCGGTTTCGTCGCCCTCGGCGCGCTCTGGTTCACCTGGGCCGTCGCGGGTCAGATGCCGGCCAACGCGGCCGGCCTCTTCCTGCTGCTGTTCGCCCTCGTGGCGCTCACCCTCACCCTCGCGGGCGGGGACACCCTGGGTCAGGTCATGCACGGGCTGCTGTTCCTGGCGATGCTGGTGCTCGCCGTCGCGGCCTTCGCCGACAGTTCCTCCCTCGTGAAGGTCGGTGGCTGGGTGGCCGCGGTCTCCGGCGCGGTCGCCTGGTACGCGGCGACGGCGGCGCTGGCCCACTGGCCGACGGCGCTTCCCGGGCGTGCTGCGGGCCGGGGGGTGACGGCCGCCGGCTGATCCGAGCAGCACGAACGGACCCCCGCGTGCAGGTGGCACACGCGGGGGTCCGTTCTGTTCTGTCGCGGCCGACTACTCGACCGTCACCGACTTGGCGAGGTTGCGCGGCTTGTCGATGTCGCGGCCCAGGACCTTTGCCGTGTGGTACGACAACAGCTGGAGCGGGATGCCCATGAGGATCGGGTCCAGCTCGTCCTCGTTCTTCGGGACGACGATCGTCTCGTCGGCCTTCTCCTGGTTCCGGTGGGCGACCGCGAGGATCTTGCCGCTGCGGGCCTTGATCTCCTCCAGGGCCGCGCGGTTCTTCTCCAGCAGATCGTCGTCCGGGACGATCGCCACCGTGGGCAGGGCGGGCTCGATGAGGGCCAGCGGGCCGTGCTTCAGCTCGGAGGCGGGGTAGGCCTCGGCGTGGATGTAGGAGACCTCCTTGAGCTTCAGGGAGGCCTCGCGGGCGACCGGGTAGCCCCGGACGCGGCCGATGAAGAGCATCGAGCGGGCGTCGGCGTACTGCTCCGCCAGCTTCCTGATCTCGTCCTCCTGCTCGAGGATCTCGGCGATCTGGCCCGGCAGCCTGCGCAGGCCCTCGATGATCCGCTTGCCGTCGCGGACCGAGAGGTCACGGGTGCGGCCGAGGTGCAGGGCGAGCAGGGCGAAGGCGACCGTGGTGTTGGTGAAGCACTTCGTGGAGACCACGCAGACCTCGGGGCCGGCGTGCACGTAGATGCCGCCGTCGGCCTCGCGGGCGATCGCGGAGCCGACCACGTTGACCACGCCAAGAACCCGGGCGCCCTTGCGCTTCAGCTCCTGCACGGCGGCGAGGACGTCGTACGTCTCACCGGACTGGGAGACCGCGACGTAGAGGGTGTCGGGGTCCACGACCGCGTTGCGGTAGCGGAACTCGGAGGCCGGCTCGGCGTCGGCGGGGATGCGGGCCAGCTCCTCGATCATCTGGGCGCCGATCATGCCCGCGTGGTACGAGGTGCCGCAGCCGAGGATCTTCACGCGACGGATCTTGCGCGCCTCGCGGGCGTCCAGGTTCAGGCCGCCGAGGTGCACGGTGGAGAAGCGGTCGTCGATGCGGCCGCGCAGCACGCGGTCCACGGCCTCGGCCTGCTCGTGGATCTCCTTGTGCATGTACGTGTCGTGGCCGCCCATGTCGTAGGAGGCCGCCTCCCACTCCACGGTGGTCGGCTCGGCCGTCGTACGGGTGCCCTCGGTGGTGTAGGTGCGGAAGTCGTCGGCCTTGAGGGTGGCCATCTCGCCGTCGTCCAGCGTCACTATCTGCCGGGTGTGGGCGACCAGGGCGGCGATGTCCGATGCGACGAACATCTCCTTCTCGCCGATGCCGAGGACGACCGGGGAGCCGTTGCGGGCCACCACGATGCGGTCGGAGAAGTCGGCGTGCATGACCGCGATGCCGTAGGTGCCCTCGACGACCCGGAGGGTCTCGCGGACCTTGTCCTCCAGCTTCTCGGCCTGCGAGCGGGCGATCAGGTGGACGAGCACCTCGGTGTCGGTCTCGGAGAGGAACTCGACACCGTCCGCCTCCAGCTTGCGGCGCAGGTCGGAGGCGTTGTCGATGATGCCGTTGTGCACGACGGCGACCTTCTGGTCGGCCGACATGTGCGGGTGGGCGTTCACGTCGGAGGGGGCGCCGTGGGTGGCCCAGCGGGTGTGGGCGATGCCGGTGGTGCCCTTGAAGCGCGCGGGGACCTTGGCCTCCAGGTCGCGCACCCGGCCCTTGGCCTTGACCATCTTCAGGCCGGCCGTCTTCGGGGAGGTGACGACGATGCCCGCGGAGTCGTACCCGCGGTACTCCAGGCGCTGCAGGCCCTCCAGGAGCAGGGGCGCCACGTCACGCTTGCCGATGTATCCGACGATTCCGCACATATATAGGTATTCCTCAGTCCGTGGTTCCTGGCTGGTTCTCAGCCGTAGACCATGCGGCGCAGCTGCCGGAGCGTCAGCTCCGGCGGTGCGACCGCCCGGTATTTCAGGTCCGCCTCGATCCGTTCGAAGATCTCCGTGTTCTGCAGGCCCTGGACCTGCAGTTCTCGGTGGCGGCGACGGACGTAGTCCTGCGTCGTCTCGTCGAAGTAGGCGAGCACGTCCTGTATCACCCGAAGCGCCTCGCCCCGGTTCAGGGGCGTGGACCGCGTCAGGTGATCGACAAGTTCCTCGTGCACCCGGTAGATCCTGGGCCACCGGCGCGAGTTTCGCAAGAATCGTGCCCGATTCCGGGCAAGCGCCTGTTGAATCTCTTATGGGGCTCTGTTCGCAAGCTGTCCATCCTGCGTCTTGTGCCGCGTCGCCCGGACCCACGAGTTTCAGACGTCATGGACATTCCACGTATGGGAGTACCCGAGAAGCTGGCCGAGCGTATGAGCATGGCCGAGCAGCATGAGTACCTGCGCGGCAGATTCTCGCGGCGCACCATGATCAGAGGCGGTGCCGTCACTCTGGGCGCCGTCACGGGCGGCGCGTTCGTCCAGGGCGGCACCGCCCAGGCCGCGGTGCCGACGCAGCGCACCGCCGCCGCCACCGAGGAGGTCGACGGCGCCCTCGTCGCCCCCTTCGGCCGCCACCTCGCCTTCGGCAGCGACCCGCGCACCGAGATGACTGTCTCCTGGCAGGTCCCGGTCGCCGTCAAGAACCCCTTCATCCGTATCGGCGCCAACCCCTGGGACCTCTCCCGCAAGATCGAGGCCGAGGTCCGCAGCCTCTACACCCCGGCCGGTGTCGGCGCGAGCGGCGACCACACGCAGTACTACCTGCACGCCCAGCTCACCCACCTGCGCCCCGGCCGCACCTACTACTACGGCGTCGGCCACGACGGCTTCGACCCGGCCGAGCGGCACCTGCTGGGCACCCTGGGCACCTTCACCACCGCCCCGGCCCGCAGCGAGCCGTTCACCTTCACCGCCTTCGGCGACCAGGGCGTCAGCTACCACGCCCTGGCCAACGACAGCCTGATCCTCGGCCAGAACCCGGCCTTCCACCTGCACGCCGGCGACATCGCCTACGGCGACCCGTCCGGCGCGGGCAAGACCACCGACACCGGGTTCGACTCGCGCACCTGGGACCAGTTCCTGTACCAGACCGAGTCGGTCGCCAAGCAGATCCCGTGGATGGTCTCCTACGGGAACCACGACATGGAGGCCTGGTACTCGCCCAACGGCTACGGCGGCGAGGAAGCCCGCTGGACCCTCCCGGACAACGGCCCGGACCCGGAGAACCTCCCCGGCGTCTACTCCTTCGTCTACGGCAACACGGCGATCATCTCGCTGGACCCCAACGACATCTCCTTCGAGATCCCGGCGAACCTGGGCATTTCCGGTGGAACCCAGACCAAGTGGTTCGAAGCCCAGCTGAAGAAGTTCCGGGCCTGCGACGACATCGACTTCGTCATCGTGTTCTTCCACCACTGCGCGTACTGCACGTCCAAGGCGCACGCCTCGGAGGGGGGCGTGCGCCAGGAGTGGGTGCCGCTGTTCGACAAGTACCAGGTGGACCTGGTCATCAACGGTCACAACCACCAGTACGAGCGCACCGACGTCATCAAGGGCGGCGAGGTCACCAAGAAGCTGCCCATCGGCGGCACCGCCTACCCCGAGACCGAGGGCGTGGTCTACGTCACCGCCGGTGCGGCGGGCCGCAGCCTGTACGCCTTCACCGCCCCGGACTCCTACGAGGGCAACGAGAACGAGGTCGACTCCGTGTCCTCGTTCATCTGCCTCAAGGACGGCGCCCGGCAGCCCGAGACCGTCACCTGGTCGCGCGTCCGCTACCTGAACTACTCCTTCCTGCGCGTGGACGTCACCCCCGCGCCGAGGGGCCGCTACACCACCCTGAAGGTCTCGGGCATCGCCGAGACCGGTGACCGGATCGACCACTTCACGGTGGCGCGCCGGGCCAAGTAGGGCCACGCCCGCGCCCGGAGGGCAGGGCGTGACGTCCTGGGGAGCAGGCGGTCCGCTACATGCGTCGCAGGACCGCCTGCTTGGCCAGGGTGAACTCCTCGTCCGTCAGCACCCCCGAGCGGTGCAGCTCGCCCAGCTCGCGCAGCCGCCGCAGCAGCGCGTCGTGGTCGTCCTCGGCGGGGGACGCCTTCGTGAGCCGCGGCGGCTCGGGGTGTGCGTCCGTCCCGGCGGGCGGCGCCGACGGGTGCGGCAGCCGGGCCTGCACGGCGGCCGCGACCAGGGCCATCAGCGGGTCCCTCTTGAAGCCCCACAGCTCGACGGCGTTGGGGTCGTACTTCGGCGGTGCGGTGGCGGGCGCGCCGCGCACGGTGAAGCGCAGATGGCCGTTCTCCAGCCCCGCCGCCGGCTGCCACTCCACGGCCGTGATCTCGCCGACCGGGATCGTGCGGGGCCCGGTGGCGGCCTTCGCGTCCTCCGTCTTCCAGTTCCACTCCAGCCGCACCTGCTCGCCGTCGAAGCCCGCCGTGGCGTCCCCGGCCGAGGCGGACAGCGGCACGGACGGCCCCGGCAGCAGGTACTCGGCGACCGGGCCCGGCGAAACCCCGTCCAGCAGCAGGGCGTTGCGGACCTCGTCCGCGAAGTACTCGGCGACGCCGTAGCGGTCGGACTCCACGGTCAGCTGATAGGGGTCGTGCGGCTCGGTGAGCCGGCCGCCGGTGGCGTGCAGCAGCGGGTCGGCGCCGTCGCGCAGCCGCAGCCTGAGCCGTCCGGACTTCTTTCCCTGCTCGAACGAGACCCCCGCCAACGCCCCCAGCGGTACGACGAGTTCACCCAGCGACCCGCGCAACAGGCCGATGTTCCTGTCCCGGCCCGGAGTCAGCCTGAGCGCGTCGCCGTCGAAGGCCCAGGTGCCGTCCTTCTGGATGATTTCCGCCATGCGGGGATTGTTTCACCGGATCTGCGGGAGAGTGGTCTTTACCACTCGTGAAGGGAGCGCATGTGAGACAGAACCACAGCACGACTCCCCGATTCCCCCGGTTCCTCGGGTCCCTGCTGCTTCTGGCGGCGGCAGGCGTGTTCACCGTCGGCGCGGCACCCCTCCCGAGCGCCGCCGCGACGACCCCGCTGGACCGGGTGGTCCCCGCGCCCGCCTCGGTCAGGCCCGCCGGATCCCCGTACCGCATCACCCGCGCCACCCGGCTCCGCGTCGACGACTCGGCCGAGGTCCGCCGGATCGGCGCCTACCTCGCCGGCATCCTGCGCCCCTCCACCGGCTATCCGCTGCCGCTCACCGGGCAGGGCGCCGGCGGCATCCGACTCCACCTGGCCGACGGGCCGTTCGGCGCCGAGGGCTACCGCCTCAGCAGCGGACCCCACGGCGTCTCCCTCACCGCCGGCACCCCCGCCGGCCTCTTCCACGGCGTCCAGACCCTGCGTCAGCTGCTCCCGGCCTCGATCGAGAGGAAGACCGTCCAGTCCGGCCCCTGGCGGATCGCCGGCGGCACCATCGAGGACCGCCCGCGCTACGGCTACCGCGGCGCCATGCTGGACGTCTCCCGGCACTTCTTCACGGTCGCCCAGGTCAAGCGCTACATCGACCAGATGGCCCTCTACAAGATCAACACGCTGCATCTGCATCTCAGCGACGACCAGGGCTGGCGCATCGCCGTCGACTCCTGGCCGCGCCTGGCCACCTACGGCGGCTCGACCCAGGTGGGCGGCGGCCACGGCGGCTACTTCACCAAGGCCGACTACCAGGAGATCGTCCGCTACGCCGGCTCCCGCTACCTGGAGGTCGTCCCCGAGATCGACATGCCCGGCCACACCAACGCGGCCCTCGCCTCCTACGCGCAGCTCAACTGCAACGGCACCGCACCCCCGCTGTACACCGGCACCGACGTCGGCTTCAGCTCGCTGTGCGTGTCCAAGGAGGTGACGTACACCTTCGCGGACGACGTCATCCGCGAGCTGGCCGCGCTCACCCCCGGCCGCTACCTGCACATCGGCGGCGACGAGGCGCACTCCACCAGCCACCCCGACTACGTGAAGTTCATGAACCGTGTGCAGCCGATCGTCGCCAAGTACGGCAAGACGGTCATCGGCTGGCACCAGCTGACCGGCGCCACCCCCGCCCCGGGCGCCCTCGCCCAGTACTGGGGCGTGGACGGCACCAGCGCGGCCGACAAGGCCCAGGTGGCCAAGGCGGCCCAGAACGGCACCGGGCTGATCCTGTCCCCGGCCGACCGGGTCTACCTCGACATGAAGTACACCCGGAACACCAGGCCGGGCACGAAGTGGGCGGGCTACGTGGAGGTGCAGCGCTCCTACGACTGGAACCCGGGCGCCTACCTCCCCGGAGCACCCGCCTCGGCGATCAAGGGCGTCGAGGCACCGCTGTGGTCCGAGACGCTCACCAAGTCCGCCGACATCGAGTACATGGCCTTCCCGCGCCTGGCGGGAGCGGCCGAGCTGGGCTGGTCCCCGGCGGCCACCCATGACTGGGACCGCTACAAGGTGCGCCTCGCGGCCCAGGGCCCGCGCTGGACCGCCCTCGGCATCACGTACTACAGGTCACCCCAGGTGCCCTGGCCGGCGAGCTAGTCCCGCCCTGGACGGAACCGGACGCTACCGGTCCAGCCGCGCACCTGGCGGCGTCGGCCGGACCGGTAGCCGAGGAACCCGCCGAGCGCGGCGCCTGAAAGGGCCAGCAGCGCGGCCGCGCCGATTCCGGTCCGTCGCGCCGCTTTTTTCAACTCCTCGGGCAGAGTCCTCGGGTTGTGGGTATAGGCGAACTTCACTCTGCGCCGCACGTACCAGGTCGGCCACCGGAGCCAGCGCTTGTTCTGGCCCTCCCGAAGATCGCGCTTCCGGCGGGCGAAGACCGGGCGCGTGTAGTCGAGGCACTGGTGCCAGAAGACGCTCACCTTCGTGCCGGAGTCGGAAGAAGGGTTGATCAGGAGCGCGTGCACCGAGTCGATGGCGGCTTTCAGTGTCTCCTTGCTCTCCTCGTCGCCGAGGACCTGATCCAGCAGGTCCTGGTCGGTCCCTCGCAACTCGTCGAGGCGCTCTCTCATCCACGTCCAGGAGGTGACCTGGCCGTTCGGCGAGGTGTTCGCGGCGGCAGTTCTCCCGACCAGGCCGGGGAGCTTCGCGCTCCGGTCCGTCGGTGCTCCGCGCTCGGGCGCCTCCGCGTCGACGATGAGCCGGTGCAGCTCGGTCTCCAGCTCCCGGCGTTCCCGCTCGTTCCCCACGAGCAGGGCCAGCAGGTGGTGGGCCGCGTCGAGGCGGCCCCACACGAAGTCGGACTTGCGCCACTCCGCCTTCAGGAACGCACCGAAGTGATTGAACCGGATCCCGTACAGCTTCCGGTCGCCCAGATCCGCGTACAGGTCCTCGTCGAAGAGCGGACTCATCCTGTCCGGTCCCAGCCGCAGGAAGGTGAAGGGCGGGGTCACCGGCTGGATGATCTTCGCAGGGGGTGCGTACGCCTCGGTGACGACCTCCACGGCCAGGCAGGCCGACACGGGATCGAAGGGCAGTCGGTCCAGGCCCGCCTTGATACGGGCTTCCAGGTAGCACTCGCCGGCCTCACGGACGAGCCTGCCCAGCGCCTGGGCCGCATCGAGGTCCTCGAAGACGTCCTTCGCCAGCTGGTTCGCCGACCGGTCGGACAGTTCCCTACCGCGCGGGTGCCGGGCCCACAACTGCTTGGTGACGGCTTCCTGGACGGCCAGCGCATCGTGCAGGCGCTCACTGACGGTTGCCGCACCGGCGATCAGAACGTGCCGATGCTGTGCGTCGTCCGACGCCTGGGCCAGGTCGTACAGGTGGCTGCAGAGCGTGTCCAGGACCCGGGTCGCCGGTGTGATGCCCCAGTTCCATTCACTCCGCTTGTCGCCGAGTTCCGTTTTCGGGTCCCACCGGGGGAGCCAGGGCGGGTTCGTGCCGGCGATCTCGTCGATCTCGGCCGGGTCGGACTCCGCCGGGGCGATCAGAGAGGTCACCGTCTCGGCATCGGTGAGCAGTTTGCGGATGTGCCACAGGACACCGATCGTGCGGCTGCGCCGGTACTCGCCCAGAAGGCCCTTGGCCGCGGAGAGCAGGACGTCGGTCAGCCCCGGCTGCTCGGTCATCCGGAGGAACAGCTCCGGTCTGCTGCTGCGGAGGCTGCCGGCCAGCCGCGTGGACAGGTCGCTGGTCCCGGAGCGGAAGTCGGCCTCCCGCGGATACTGAATAGCGTTCAGCGCGGTCTCGATCCACGGCACCGCGTCGCCCTGCCGGTTCGCGGTGCCTTCGCGGCCGACGTGGCCGACGTGGCCGACGGACGGCACGACATAGACGACGACGCGTTTCAGCGGGCTGTTCACCGGGCGCTTGGTGATCTCTTCGAGTACCGGTCCGAACGGCGCGTTGTTGAGGACACCGCCGTCCATGACATGGCTCGCGGGGTCGAGCAGGAACGGTTCCGGCTGGCGCCGGTACTTCATCATCGTCCGCTCGCTGACCGCCGGGAAGGCCACCGGGAAGCTGGCGGTCGCCCGCGCGGCCTCCACCAGCGCATCGGTGCACCCGTCGGTGAAGTCGTCGGCGGGCAGCTCGCGGATCTTCCAGCTGCCGCCACCGTCCGCCGCGTACTCCCTGGCCTTCGTGTCATGCCGGAACCGGTAGAGGCGACGGTGGTCGCGGACGTCGAAACTGTCCTCGTAGCCGTCCTTGAAGCACCGGGGCCGCCCGTCGAGGGCCGTCGCCGTCATGAACAGGGTGATCGGTTCCGACTCGGACTTCCTGCCGTTGGTGATACCGGTCACCGCTTCCTGGAGCGTCTCTTTGAAGAAGTTGCCATTGAGCACGCTGTTCCCGGGACGGTCCTTCAGCAGTTCGTTCAGAGAGGCGGATCTCTCCCACATCGCCCGCAGATCCGGCAGCCGCGCCCCGCGGCCGATCGCGGTGGCGAGCAGCATGCCGTTAAGGCCGCCTGCCGAGGTGCCGGCCACTATGTCGACGGTCACCTTCGCGTTCCTTTGCTCGGTGAGTTCACGCCACTTCTGGAAAACGTCCCGGTCCGCCGCACAGACGCCGTCGAGATCGCCCCGTGACGCCCTGCGCAGCAGGTCCAGCTCATGGGTGACGCCACCCATCCACACCGCGAGACTGACGCCCCCGTTCAGTACGAGAGCGAGTCGGATGTCCTCTGTGTCCGCGGGGCGCCGTGTATTCGCACTGCGCCGCACGGTGGAATGCAATCTGGTCATGACGGCTCAGCTTCTGGTTCTCGGGGACACAGATCCAGGCCGATCCGGGCCTCTTCAATTCCAGCTTGTCACCGTGTGACCTGATGTCAAATAGGCCTCTACTTCAAGAGGCCCGATTCCGTTCGTCATTCAAATGCGGACGCTTCAATCATCGGCGAGCCGAACAAAGGCCGACGGGCGTCCCGGGGGACCGTACTCCGGGACGCCCATTCGTCCACGAGCCGTCAGAACCCGGCGATCGGGTTCCTCAGGTTCCCCACCAGCTGGAGTGCGCCCGACGGGTCGGCGAGGTCGACCATCTGCCGGTTGTTGCGCAGCTGGAGCCGGTTCAGGCAGGACAGGGCGAACTCCGGCGCGAACATGTCGTACTGCGCGAACCTGTCGGCGAGTTCCGGCGCCGACTCCTGGTACTCGCGGGTGACCTCCGCGACCGTGCGCCAGAAGTGGTCCTCCTCCAGGATCCCCTCAGCGGCGAGGTTCGCCGCGAGGAACCGGAAGAAGCAGTCGAAGACGTCGGTGAAGATCGACAGCAGCTTCTGGTCCTCGGGCACCTCGACACGGATCCGACGCACCTCCGGCGGCAAAATCGCGTCGGGGTCCATGACGACGATCTCCTCGGCGATGTCCTTGTAGACCGCCCGCTCGACGGCACCGTCCTTCAGCACGAGGATCACGTTCTCGCCGTGCGGCATGAAGGCCAGGTCGTAGGCGTAGAAGCTGTGCAGCAGCGGGGTGAAGTAGGCCCGCAGGTACTGCCGCAGCCACTCGGCGGGCGCCAGGCCCGACCGCTCGATCAGCGCGCCCGCGAACGAGGCGCCCGCGTGGTCCACGTGCAGCAGGGACGCCATGGTCGCGAGGGACTCGCCCTCCCGCAGCGACGGCACCGGGCTCTCCCGCCACAGTGCGGCCAGCATCTTGCGGTACGGCGAGTAGCGGTCGGTGGCCTGCTCGTACTCCAGATGCCGGTAGCCGACGGCCGCCCGCTCCCGGATGATCGAGAGGCCGGTCGACTTCAGCACGCCGTCGTTCTCGACGAGTTGGGCGAGCCAGTCGTTGATCGCCGGGGTCGCCTCCATGTAGGCCGCCGAAAGCCCGCGCATGAAGCCCATGTTGAGGACGGACAGGGCCGTCTTCACATAGTGCTTGTGCGGGTCGGAGGTGTTGAAGAAGGTCCGGATGGACTGCTGGGCCAGGTACTCGTCGTCGCCCTCGCCCAGGCACACCAGATGCCGGCGGGCCACCTCGGCGGCGAAGGTGACGCTGAGCTTGTTCCACCACTGCCAGGGGTGGACGGGTATGAGCAGGTACTCGGCGGGGTCGAGGCCCTGCTCCGTGAGCGTCCCGTGGAACCGCTCGACGGTGGCCGCCCCCAGCTCCTGCCGGAAGAAGTCCTCGTACTCGATCCCGGCCCCCGCCGTGAACGCGGCCCGCGAGCGGTGCGCGGCCAGCCACACCAGCCGGACGGGGCTCGCGGTCTCCGGGGCGTACGACAGGTACTCGTGGACGCCGAAGCCGAGCCGCCCGTTGTTCGCGACGAAGCACGGGTGGCCCTCGGTCATCCCGGTCTCGATCGCCTGGAAGCCGCTGCGCGCCAGCTCGGCGGAGGTGACCTTCGGCTTGGTCAGCTTGTAGCAGGTGCCGGAGAGCGTGGAGGAGATCTCCTCCAGGTAGACGGGCAGGACCTCGTCGCTCAGGCCCAGCGCCTGTCGCAGCTCGACGAAGAAGTCCATTGCGGCCAGGGGGAGTTCGGTCCCGGCGCGATGACGGGTGATCGAGTCGGCGTCGACCGCCCAGTGGTCGAGGCCGCGCAGGGTGGCCGCGAACCGGTAGGCGGTGAGCCCGTCGTCGCTGCGGACGACGTACCGGTCGCCCTCCCGCTCCGGCGTGATCAGCCGCTCATGCGCGAACTCGGCGAGCGCCTTGCGCACCAGCAGCCGGTTGGCGGTGTCCCAGCGCTCCGGGGACAGGTGGGTCACGGCGTCGGTGAGGCTCATCCGGCCACCGCCTTCGCGAACTGCTCCCGCGTGCAGAAACTCAGCAACGCCTTCTTCTCCGGCTTCTGTATCACCCGCTCGGGCACGAACCCGACCGCCTCGTTCAGGGCGTGCACGGCCTTGTTGCGCACGTCGGGCTCGACGACGACCCGCTCCACCTCCGGGTCCTCGAAGAGGTGGGCCATGACCGCGGTGATGACGGACCGGGTGAACCCGTGCACGGGCGTGTCGGTCGCGGGCGTGAGGAAGTGCATGCCGACATCGCCGGGCCGCGGCTCGTACAGGCCGACCAGCTCGCGGTGGGCGGGGTCGTACACCTCCGTCAGGAAGGCGGGCTCGCCGTCCCGCAGACCGAGCAGGGCGTGGTGGTGCTCGTCGGCGGCGATCTCCATGTAGGCCCGCTCGACGTCCTCCAGTTTCGCGTCCTGCATCATCCAGAACGCCGCCTTGGGGTGCGTCACCCAGGAGTGCAGCAGCCCCGCGTCCTTCAGGGGGTCGAGGGGGCGGAACGTGAAGGTCATGCGGCGAACTCCTGGAAGGCGATGGTCTTCTCGACCGGGTAGTACTCCGTGCCGAGCAGCTCACGGATGATGTACGAGTTCCGGTACGCGCCCATGCCCAGGTCGGGGCTGGTGATGCTGTGGGTGTGGACGCCGGCGTTCTGGAGGAAGACGCCACGGCCCGTCACGTCGATCGCGTAGTTGCGGGCGACGTCGAAGCGGCCGTGGCCGTCGAAGCGGAGGCGGTCGCGCAGCGGGGCGAGGAAGGCCGGGGGCTCGTAGTGGTAGCCGGTGGCCAGCACCAGGCCCTCGGTGCGGATCTCGAAGTCCTTGTCCTGCTCGTCCTGGTGGAAGCCGAGCGTGTAGGAGCCGTCCTCGTGAGCGGCGCTCCGCAGGGAGGAGTTGGTGAGCAGACGGGTGGGGACCGGGCGGTCGCCGCTTTCGACGTTCTTCTGGTAGAGCAGGTCGAAGACCGAGTCGATCAGGTCCGAGTTGATGCCCTTGAACAGGCCCTTCTGCTGCTTCTCCAGCCGGTAGCGGGTCTCCTCCGGCAGCGCGCGGAAGTAGTCGATGTAGTCCGGAGAGGTCATCTCCAGCGTCAGCTTGGTGTATTCGAGGGGGAAGAAGCGCGGGGAGCGGGTGACCCAGTTGAGGGCGTAGCCGTGGACGTCGATCTCGGAGAGCAGCTCGTAGTAGATCTCCGCCGCGCTCTGGCCGCTGCCGACGACGGTGATGGACTTCTTGGCCTGGAGCCCGGCCTTGCGGTGCATGTACTCGGAGGTGTGGATGAGATCGCCGCCCAGATCGCGGCAGGGCTGCGGGACGAAGGGGACCGTTCCCGTGCCGAGCACCAGATGCCGGGCGTGAAACGTTTCGCCGCCCCGGGTGCGGACGACGTACCGCTCGTCCTCGTAGGTGACCTCGGTGACCGTGGTGCCGAAGCGGACGTTGCCGAGTCTGTTCGCCGCCCAGCGGCAGTAGTCGTCGTACTCGACGCGCAGGGGATAGAAGTTCTCGCGGATGTAGAACGGGTACAGCCTGCCCTTCTCCTTCAGGTAGTTGAGGAAGGAGTACGGCGAGGTCGGGTCGGCCAGGGTGACCAGGTCCGACATGAACGGGGTCTGCAGATGGGCACCGTCGAGGAACATGCCCGCGTGCCACTCGAAGCCGGGCTTGGAGTCCAGGAAGACCCCGTCCAGTTCGGTGATCGGCTCGGTGAGGCAGGCGAGGCCGAGGTTGAAGGGGCCGAGCCCGATCCCCACGAAGTCGTAGGTCTTGGCGGGTGCTTCAGGACGCGCGGTCAAGGGACTCTCCCAGGTACTGCTCGGCGTGGCCGGCGATCAGGTCGAGGACGGCGGCGATGTCGGCCGTCGTCGTCTCGGGGTTGAGCAGGGTGAACTTCAGGTAGTGGCGGCCGCCGACCTTGGTGCCCGCGACCACGGCGTCGCCGGAGGCGAACAGGGCCCTGCGGGCGTACAGGTTGGCGCGGTCGATCTCGGCCGGGTCGGTGACGGCCGCCGGGATGTAGCGGAAGACGAGGGTGGAGAGCGAGGGCTCCACGACGACGTCGTAACGGGGGTCGGCGGCGAGCAGCTTCCAGCCCTCCTGGGCCAGCTCGCACACCTGGTCGAACAGCTCGCCGATGCCGTCGGCGCCCATCACCCGCAGCGTCATCCACAGCTTGAGGGCGTCGAAGCGGCGGGTGGTCTGCAGGGACTTGTCGACCTGGTTGGGGATGCGCTCCTGCACCATGCGGCGGGGGTTCAGGTACTCCGCGTGGTAGGTGGCGTGGCGCAGGGTGGCCGCGTCCCGGACCAGCACGGCGGAGGAACTCACCGGCTGGAAGAAGGACTTGTGGTAGTCGACGGTGACCGAGTCGGCGCGCTCGATGCCGTCGATGCGGTCCCGGTGCCTGAGCGAGGCGAGCAGACCGCAGCCGTAGGCCGCGTCCACGTGCATCCAGGCCCCGAACTGGGCGCACAGCTCCGCGATCTCCGGCAGCGGGTCGATGGAGCCGAAGTCGGTGGTGCCGGCGGTGGCGACGACGGCCATGGGTACGAGGCCGTCCTTCCTGCAGCGCTCCAGCTCGCGGGCGAGGACGAGGGTCTGCATGCGCTTGTCGTGATCGACCGGGACGCTGACCACGGATTCCGGGCTCAGCCCGAGCAGTTTGGCCGACTTCTGCACGCTGAAGTGACTCACCTCGGAGGCGAAGATGCGCAGTTCGCCGAGGGAGGCCCCGGCCCCCTCCTCCCGTCCGGCCCGCCCCGGCTTCGCCTCCTCCCGAGCCAGCAGCAGCGCCTGGAGGTTGGACTGGGTGCCGCCGGAGGTGAACACGCCGTCGGCGGCCGGGCCGAGGCCGATGCGCTCGGCCGTCCAGTCGATCAGCTTCCGCTCGATCAGGGTGCCGCCGGCGGACTGGTCCCAGGTGTCGAGGGAGGAGTTGACGGCGGAGAGCACGGCCTCGCCGAGCAGCGCCGGGATGACGACGGGGCAGTTGAGGTGGGCGAGGTAGCGGGGGTGGTGGAAGTAGATCGCGTCCCGGAGGTAGAGGTCCTCCAGCTCGTCCAGGACCGCGGCGGAGTCGCCCAGTGGCCGGTCGAGGTCGATCGCGTCGATGCGGGGGGCGAGGGCGTCCACGGTGACGCCGGTGAACGGACGGTCGGTGGTGGCGAGTTTGGCCGCCACCCGCTCGACTCCTTCGGTCACGGAGCGGCGGTAGTGCTCCGCGGTGAGGCCATTGAGCAGGTGCGAGCGCATGTGGGGGTCCTCCGAGGGGACTGTCCGTGCGGGGAGATGAGCTTAGGTTAGCCTAACCTAAGCTCCACGGGGCGAGGCGTGACTGTGCCGTGACCGGGGTCACTTCAAAGGGAGTTACTCGGCGGCGCGGAGCTGTTCCTCCGTCATGCCCTGGCGCCAGTAGCCGACGAAGGTGACGTGCCGCCGGTCGAACCCGCGCTCGCCGACGAAGTGCCGGCGCAGCTCCTTCACCCGCCCGGACTCACCGGCGATCCATGCGTACGGCCGCTCGGCGGCGGGCAGTCGGGCCGCTCGTACGGCATCGACGACCATGGGGGCGGGGGCACCGCCCGCGCCCTCGGGGCGGTGCGGGACCTCGTGCCGTACCAGCCACGTGATCTCCGCGTCCGCCTCGGTCGCCACGTCCTGGATGTCACCGGCGTGCGGCACCTCGAGCCAGGCGCGGGCGCGGGTACCTGCCGGGAGGGACTCGAGGACGGCGGTGGCGGCGGGCACGGCGGTCTCGTCGCCGCAGAGGACGACGAGACCGGTGCCTGCCGGCGGCCGGAACCGGATCGCCCGGTTGTCCGCGAGCGCCGGCCCGAGCAGCAGGACCCGGTCGCCGGCGGCGGCCCGGGAGGCCCAGCCGGAGGCGGGCCCGGCGGGGGTGTGCAGGACGAAGTCGATGTCGATCTCGTCGGGATTCCGGCGCAGGGACCGGAGCGTGTACGAGCGCATCACCGCCCGAACGTCGTCGGGCAGTTCGCGCCACCCCTGCCACCATCCGTCCCCGAATTCCAGCGGAACGACCGGCTCTTCCTGCCCCGGGTGCGGCAGGAAGAGCGACAGGGACTGGTCACGCCCGTCGGAGTGGAAGGCGTGCAGATCGGCACCGGTGAAGGTGACCCGGAGCAGAGACGGTCCGAGCCGCCTCGTCCGTGCGACCTGAAGGGAGAAGAAACGGAACGGGGCGGCTACGGCCGTGGTCATGGGGGACTCCTGAGTCGACGTCAGGTATGCGGGGGTGGGGAGTGCAGCCGACCTGAGGGGCGCGGGGAACTGCGCGTCCGGCCACATGCGGCTCGCAGTTGCCCACGATGTAACCCGCCCCCTCTCGGTGAAGCGTCTAGCTGACCTTCTTGGCCTTCTCCAAGGCCTCCGCCAGGCTCGTCAGCAGCGGTACGCACTTGTCGTACGACAGGATCGGCTCGGGCGAGCGTGCGATGACCTGACCCGCCTTCACCGCGGGCAGCTTCTTCCAGGTGGCCTTGGTGATGTCGGCCGGCTGGATCGCCGAGGAACGGTCGTCCATCATGATGATGTCGGCCTTGTACTTGTCGACGTTCTCCCAGCTCAGCGACTCGTACCAGCCGCCACCCTGCTTCTTGGCGCTCTCCGGGGGCTCGACGAAGTTCACGCCGAGGGCCTTGAAGTACTCCAGGTCGATGGAGAGGTTGGTGCCGGAGACGTAGAAGAGCTGGTCGCTCGCGGAGCCGGCCAGCACCTTGATGCCGGGCTTGGCCCTGGCCGCGGCGCGCAGCCGGGCGGCGGCGTCCTCGAACCGCTTCTTCGCGCCGGTGACGGCGGCTGCCTTCATGTCTGCGCCGAGCGACTCTGCCAGCTCCCACATGCGCTGCAGCGGCTGGGTGAGCTGACGGTCGTAGACGGAGATGCCGACGCTGGGCGCCAGCTGGGCGATCTTCTTCTTGGACTCGTCCGGGACGTACCAGAGGGTGCCGGCGGCGTCGAACATCGTCGTGAGGAGCACGTCAGGCGCGAGGGCCGCGTACTTCTCGATGTTGAACTGGCCCCAGGTGTTGCCGAGGACCGTCAGCCTGCTGATGTCCATGTCGCCGGCCTGGACATCGGCCTTGCCCGCGGCGGTCTTCGTCGGGCCGAAGACGCCCTTGACCTGGATGCCGTAGTCGTACAGCGCGGCGCCGACACCGGTGAACGCGACGATGTTCGCGGGGACCTTGCCCAGCTTCACGGTCGTGCCGCGGTCGTCCTTGAAGCTCCAGGGACCGGACTTGCCGCTCTTGGCCGCCTTCCCGGAGTCCGCGTCTTTCCCCTTGTCGTCCCCGCAGGCGGCGAGTGCCGCGCCGAGTCCGAGGGCGCCGCCCGCGGCGAGCAGTCCGCGGCGAGTGAAGTGGGTGGCACGGGCATGGGGCATGGGTGTGACTGCTTTCGAACGGGGCGGGGCAGCCCGCCGGACAAGTTCGAAGGTAGGTTAGCCTAACCTCAATCGATGTCCAGCGGGCGGAACGCCCCGCACCCGAACCTGTACGCGGCCTGTGGGCCGCGGGGGCTACCTCAGCCCACCAGCCCCAACTCCCGTGCGATCAGCATCCGCTGGACCTCGCTGGTGCCCTCGCCGATCTCCAGGATCTTGGAGTCGCGCCACATACGGGCCACCGGATACTCGTTCATGAAGCCGTAGCCGCCGTGGACCTGGGTGGCCTCGCGGGCGTTGTCCACGGCGACCGTGGAGGAGTACAGCTTGGCCAGGGCCGCCTCCTTCTTGAAGGGCTCGCCCGCCACCAGGCGGCTGGCCGCGTCGCGCCAGGCGAGGCGGGCCGTGTGGGCCTTCATCTCCATGTCCGCGATCTTGAACTGGATGGCCTGGTTGGCGCCGATGGGCCGCCCGAACGCGTGCCGCTCCTTGGCGTACTTGACCGACTCGTCGACACAACCCTGGGCCAGACCCGTCGCCAGGGCCGCGATGGCGATCCGGCCCTCGTCGAGGATGCGCAGGAACTGGGCGTAGCCCCGGCCCTCCTCGCCGAGCAGGTTGGCGGCGGGCACCCGGACGTCCTGGAAGGACAGTTCACGGGTGTCGGAGGCGTTCCAGCCGACCTTCGAGTAGGGGGCGGCGACCGTGAAGCCGGGGGTGCCCGACGGGACGATGATCGCCGAGATCTGCGGCCTGCCGTCCGGCCCCCGGCCGGTGACCGCCGTGACCGTCACCAACCCCGTGATGTCCGTGCCCGAGTTGGTGATGAAGCACTTCGTGCCGTTGATCACCCACTCGTTGGTGTCGGGGTCCAGGCGGGCCGTGGTGCGGGTGGCCCCGGCGTCCGAGCCGCCGTCCGGCTCCGTCAGGCCGAACGCGCCCAGGATCTCGCCCGTGCACAGACGGGGGAGCCACTCGCGCTTCTGCTCCTCGGTGCCGAACAGGTGCAGCGGCATGGCGCCCAGCGAGACACCGGCCTCCAGGGTGATGGCCACGGACGAGTCGACCCGGGCCAGTTCCTCGAGGGCGATGCCGAGGGCCAGGTAGTCGCCGCCCATGCCGCCGTACTCCTCGGGGAACGGCAGCCCGAACAGGCCCATGCGGCCCATCTCGCGGACGATCTCGTACGGGAACTCGTGCCGCTCGTAGAAGTCGCCGATCTTCGGCGCCACGACATCGTGTGCGAACTCCTCCACCGTACGGCGGAGTTCCTCGAGCTCGGGGGAGAGGCGGTGGTCCACAGTGATCACTGCTCCTTGTGGGACAGGGCTCGGACGGTGCGGGACGGGCTGGGTCGGCCCAGGTGGGCGGCCATCCAGACGCTGGTGGCGACGAGGCGGCCGAGGTCGACTCCGGTGTCGATGCCGAGGCCCTGCAGCATCCACACGAGGTCTTCGGTGGCGAGATTGCCGGTCGCGGACTTGGCGTAGGGGCAGCCGCCGAGACCTCCGGCGGAGGCGTCGATCGTCGTGACCCCGTGTTCCAGTGCCGCGTAGGTGTTGGCCAGTGCCTGGCCGTAGGTGTCGTGGAAGTGCACGCCGATGACGTTGGCCGGCACGCCCTCCTCGTTGAGCAGGGAGAGGAGTTCGAGGACGTGGCCCGGGGTCGCGACCCCGATGGTGTCCCCGAGGCTCAGCTCGTCGCAGCCCATGTCCATCAGCGCCTTGCAGACGCGGGCCACCTGGTGGAGCGGGACCGCACCCTCCCAGGGGTCGCCGAAGCACATGGACACATAGCCGCGCACATGCCCGCCGGCGTCCTTCGCCTGCCGCACCACCGGGTCGAAGACGGCCAGCGACTCGTCCACGGTCCGGTTGAGGTTGGCCTTCGCGAAGGACTCCGTGGCGCTGGCGAACACCGCGATCCGGCGCGCGCCGAGCGCCAGCGCCCGGTCCAGGCCGCGCTGGTTGGGCACCAGCACGGGGAGTTCGGCACCGAGGCCGCCGAGCAGCGGGTACAGCTGCTCGGCGTCGGCGAGCTGGGGCACCCACTTGGGGTGCACGAAGCTCGTCGCCTCGATGGTGGTCAGACCCGCGTCGGCGAGCCGGCGGATGAACTCCGCCTTGATCTCCGTCGGCACGGTCATCTTCTCGTTCTGCAGCCCGTCCCGCGCGCCGACCTCGTGGATCCGCACCCGCTGGGGCAGGTCCTGGGCCGGTACGACCATGGGCAGTCCGTCGGCGCTCATTCCGCCACCGCGCCTTCCTTGTCGTGCGGTGCGATCACGGCGAGCACCTGGTCCATGGCGACCGTCGCTCCCGGGGTCACGTCCAGCTCGGCGACCGTGCCGGCGTGCGGGGCAGAGATGACGTGCTCCATCTTCATCGCCTCGACCACCAGCAGGCTCTGGCCCGCGGCCACCTCGTCACCGACGGCCACCTTCACCACGGTCACCGTGCCGGGCATCGGAGCGGTCAGCGAGTCGGCGCCCGCGTGCGCGGCTCCGGTGAGGGAGGCGGCCACCGGGTCGTGGTCGCGCACCTGCCAGGCGTCGCCGTCCCGGCCGATCCAGTCACCGGCCCGGCGGAAGGAGTGCCGGACGCCGTCGAGGGTGACGGACACCCGGTCGGCGGTGACGGTGTGGGCGCCGCGCGGGGCGTACCTGACCGGGTCGGTCGCGCGCAGGTCGAACGCGGGCCGCTTCGGCGTCCCGCCGAGGCGCCAGCCGCTCGGCACCGAGAAGGGGTCGGTCCAGCCTGCGGAGTCGGGCCGCAGCTCCGCCAGCCGTACGGCCGCCGCCGCCTCGTACACCTCCTCCGGCACGTCCGTGGCGACCAGCTCGTCCACCACCCGCTCGACCAGACCGGTGTCCAGCTCGCCCGACACCACGGCCGGATGGGCCAGCAGCCGCCGCAGGAAGCCCGCGTTGGTCTGCACGCCCAGCGTCACGGTCTCGGCGAGGGCGGCCCTGAGCTTGCGCAGCGCCGTCTCCCGGTCGGGGCCGTACGCGATGACCTTGGAGAGCATCGGGTCGTACAGGCTGCCCACCTCGGTGCCCTCGCTGAGCCCGGAGTCCGTGCGCAGGCCGTCGCCCTGCGGCTCGTTCAGCAGCAGCACCGTGCCGCCGGACGGGAGGAACCCGCGCGCGGGGTCCTCGGCGCAGATCCGGGCCTCGACCGCGTGCCCGGTGAGCCGGATGTCCGCCTGCGCGAAGCCCAGCCGCTCCCCGGCCGCCACCCGCAGCTGCCACTCGACCAGGTCGAGTCCCGTGATCAGCTCCGTGACCGGGTGCTCAACCTGGAGACGGGTGTTCATCTCCATGAAGTAGTACGAGGACGGGTCGCCGCCCGGCACGATGAACTCCACCGTGCCCGCGCCCCGGTACCCGCACGAGCGCGCCGCCTGGACGGCGGCCTCGCCCATCGCGGCCCGGGTCTCCTCATCGAGGAGCACGCTCGGCGCCTCCTCGATGATCTTCTGGTGCCTGCGCTGCAGCGAGCACTCGCGCTCACCGAGGTGGACCACGTTCCCGTGGCCGTCCGCCAGCACCTGGATCTCGATGTGCCGGGGACGGTCGACCCACCGCTCCACCAGGAGCGTGTCGTCGCCGAAGGAAGCGCGGGCCTCGCGGCGGGCGGCCGCGATCTCCTCCTCCAGCATGGTCACGTCCCGCACCAGGCGCATGCCCTTGCCGCCGCCGCCCGCCGAGGGCTTGAGCAGCACGGGGGTCCCGATCTCCCGGGCCGCGTCGGCCAGCTGGGCGTCGGAGAGCCCGCTGCCGCTGGAACCCGGCACGACCGGCACCCCGGCCGCCTTCACCGTCTCCTTGGCCCGGATCTTGTCGCCCATCAGGGCGATCGCGTCCGCGGACGGGCCGATGAAGACCAGCCCGGCCTCCTCGCACGCGCGCGCGAAGCCCGCGTTCTCGGCGAGGAAGCCGTACCCGGGGTGGACGGCCTGGGCGCCGGTGCGGGCGGCGGCCTCCAGCAGCCGCTCCACCGACAGATAGCTCTCGGCCGCGGGCGCCGGACCGATCCGTACCGCCGTGTCGGCCTCCCGTACATGCCGCGCGTCCGCGTCGGCGTCGGAGAAGACCGCCACCGAGCGCACGCCCAGCGAGCGGAGCGTACGGATGACGCGTACGGCGATCTCGCCCCGGTTGGCCACCAGCACTGTGTCGAACACGGTTCCCCTCCTCACATCCGGAAGACGCCGAACTGGGGGTCACCCAGTGGCGCGTTGGCGCAGGCCGTCAGGGCGAGTCCCAGCACCTGACGGGTCTCCAGCGGGTCGATCACGCCGTCGTCCCAGAGGCGGGCGGTGGCGTAGTAGGCGTTGCCCTGGCGCTCGTACTGCTGCCGGATCGGCGCCTTGAAGCTCTCTTCGTCCTCGGCCGGCCAGTCCTCGCCGCGCGCCTCCAGCTGGTCGCGCTTGACGGTGGCGAGGACGGAGGCGGCCTGCTCGCCGCCCATCACGGAGATCTTGGCGTTGGGCCACATCCACAGGAAGCGCGGGGAGTAGGCCCGGCCGCACATCGAGTAGTTGCCCGCGCCGTACGAGCCGCCGACCACGACGGTCAGCTTGGGGACCCTGGTGCACGCCACGGCCGTCACCATCTTGGCGCCGTGCTTGGCGATGCCACCCGCCTCGTAGTCCCTGCCGACCATGAAGCCGGAGATGTTCTGCAGGAACACCAGCGGGATGCCGCGCTGGTCGCACAGCTCGATGAAGTGCGCGCCCTTCTGGGCGGACTCCGAGAACAGGATGCCGTTGTTGGCAACGATGCCGACCGGGTGGCCGTGGATCCGGGCGAAGCCGGTGATCAGGGTCTGCCCGAACTCGGCCTTGAACTCCGCGAAGCGGGAGCCGTCGACCACGCGCGCGATGATCTCGCGCACGTCGTAGGGGGTGCGGGAGTCCACCGGGACCGCGCCGTAGAGCCCGTACGGGTCCACCTTGGGCTCCGCGACCGGGGTGACCTCCCAGGGGAGGGACTGCCGGGCGGGCAGGGTGGCGACGATGTTGCGCACGATGCGCAGGGCGTGCGCGTCGTCCTCGGCGAGGTGGTCGGTGACGCCGGAGATCCGGGAGTGGACCTCGCCGCCGCCCAGTTCCTCCGCGGTGACGACCTCGCCGGTGGCCGCCTTCACCAGCGGTGGGCCGCCCAGGAAGATCGTGCCCTGGTTGCGGACGATCACGGCCTCGTCGCTCATGGCCGGGACGTACGCGCCGCCGGCCGTGCACGAGCCGAGGACCGCCGCGATCTGCGGGATCCCGGCGCCGGACATCCGCGCCTGGTTGTAGAAGATCCGCCCGAAGTGCTCCCGGTCGGGGAAGACCTCGTCCTGCATGGGCAGGAAGGCGCCCCCGGAGTCGACCAGGTAGAGACAGGGCAGCCGGTTCTCCAGGGCGACCTCCTGCGCCCGCAGATGCTTCTTCACCGTCATCGGGTAGTACGTGCCGCCCTTGACGGTGGCGTCGTTGGCGACGATCACGCACTCGCGTCCGCTGACCCGCCCGATCCCGGCGATCACGCCGGCCGCCGGTGCCTGCCCGTCGTACATCCCGTCGGCCGCCAGGGGGGCCAGCTCCAGGAAGGGCGAGCCGGGGTCGAGCAGTGTGTCCACCCGGTCCCTCGGCAGCAGCTTGCCGCGCGCGGTGTGCCGGGCGCGGGCCTTCTCGCCGCCGCCGAGAGCCGCGGCGCCCAGCTTGGCGCGCAGCTCGTCGACGAGTGCGAGATGGCCTTGTTCATTGGCCCGCCAGGCCTCCGACGCGGGATCTGCCGCGCTCGTCAGCTCCGGTGCCTCCTGCATCCTGCGGTCCCCTCACCCAGTGGTCCTACTGGTTAATGAGCGTTAACCATTTCCTCCAGGTTAACGACCGCTAACCTCGCTGTCTAGAATTGCTTGCATGGTCACCAGAACCGACGCCCCCACCCGTCGCGAGCAGATCCTCAAGGAGGCTGCCCGGCTCTTCGCCGAGCGCGGCTTCCACGGCGTCGGTGTCGACGAGATAGGCGCCGCGGTCGGCATCAGCGGCCCCGGTCTGTACCGGCACTTCCCGGGCAAGGACGCGATGCTCGCGGAGCTGCTGGTGGGCATCAGCGGCCAGCTGCTGACCGGGGCGAAGCGGCGCCTGGCGGAGTCCGACGGGGACACCGGCCCCGCCGCCGTCCTGGACTCGCTGATCGAGGGCCACATCGACTTCGCCCTGGACGACCGTCCGCTGATCACCCTGCACGACCGTGAGCTGGACCGCCTGCGCGAGAGCGACCGCAAGCTGGTTCGGCAGCTGCAGCGGCAGTACGTGGAGCTGTGGGTCGAGGTGGTCCGCGAGGTCTACCCCGCCCTGACCGAGCCCATGGCCCGCTCGGCGGTCCACTCCGTCTTCGGCCTGCTGAACTCGACCCCCCACCTCGGCCGCGCCGGCACCCTGCCCGGCCGCGGTGCCACCGCGGAGCTGCTGCACCGGATGGCGCGGGGCGCGTTCGCGGCGGCGGGCTCCGACTGAGCCGACGGGAGGACATTCCCGTGCGGTGATACGGCAGACCCGGCGTGGCGTGGGGCATCTCGTGCGACGGCCCGCGACGGGAGCATTCCGTGTCCTGCGTGCGCATGCGGTCCGCGCTCGCGGGGGTGCCGGCGATGCCGGCCGTGCCGGCCGGGATGGTGCCGGCGGGGGCGTGAACGGGATCATCCGGACGACGCCGCCCCCGATGCCGACGGCGCGTGACGCGCTGGGCGCGGCTGCCGCTCCCTGCCCGCCCGGCCGGACCGGCACGTGCCCGCGCCCCGCGCCTTCGCCGCAGTGGCCGCCACCGGCTGTCCGCCCGGCCGGACCGGTACCTGTGTCTGCGTCCCGGGCAACTCGACGGCCGCCGTCGAACTCCTCGGCCCTCCTCCGGTCCACCGGCGAGCGTGACGAGCGTTACCCCCGGCGAACCCTGGACCCTGCCGCCTACTCACCGGTACGCTCGAGTCTGAGCAAGCGCTTAGACATGCCGAGGTACGTGGAGGTGGCGGCGTGCGCCGTACGGTGTTCAACGAGGATCACGAGGCGTTCCGGGAGACCATCCGCGCCTTCATCGAGGCCGAGGTCGTGCCCGTCTACGACGACTGGTTCGCCGCCGGCCAGGCCCCGCGCGACTTCTACTACAAGCTCGCCGAGCTGGGCGTCTTCGGTATCCGGGTCGACGAGGAGTTCGGCGGCGCGGGCATCGACTCGTACAAGTTCGAGGCCGTCATCTACGAGGAGACCGCCCGCGCGGGTATCTCCTTCGGCGGCTCCGGCGTGCACGTGCTGCTCGGCCTGCCCTACATCAAGCTGCTCGCCAGCGACGAGCAGAAGAAGCGCTACCTGCCCAAGTTCGTCTCCGGCGAGGAGATGTGGGCCATCGCGATGACCGAGCCGGGCACCGGCTCCGACCTCGCGGGCATGAAGACCACCGCCAAGCTCTCCGAGGACGGCACCCACTACGTCCTCAACGGTGCCAAGACCTTCATCACCGGTGGCGTGCACGCCGACCGCATGATCGTCTGCGCCCGCACCGCCGCGCCCATCGCCGAGGACCGCCGTCACGGCATCTCCCTCTTCGTCGTGGACACCAAGGCCGAGGGCTACTCGGTCGGCCGCAAGCTCGACAAGCTGGGCCTGAAGACCTCCGACACCGCCGAGCTGGCGTTCGTCGACGTCAAGGTCCCCGTCGAGGACCTCCTCGGCGAGGAGAACAAGGGCTTCTACTACCTCGGCCACAACCTCGCCTCCGAGCGCTGGGGCATCGCCTTCGGCGCCTACGCGCAGGCCAAGGCCGCCGTCCGGTTCGCCAAGCAGTACGTCCAGGACCGCGTCGTCTTCGGCCAGCCCGTCGCCGCCTTCCAGAACACCAAGTTCGAGCTGGCCGCCTGCCAGGCCGAGGTGGACGCCGCCGAGGCCGTCGCCGACCGCGCCACGGAGGCCCTGGACGCCGGCGAGCTGACCCCGGCCGAGGCCGCCTCCGCGAAGCTGTTCTGCACCGAGGTCGCCCACCGCGTCATCGACCGCTGCCTCCAGCTGCACGGCGGCTACGGCTTCATGAACGAGTACCCGATCGCCCGCCTGTACGCGGACAACCGCGTCAACCGCATCTACGGCGGCACCAGCGAGATCATGAAGACGATCATCGCCAAGGACATGGGTCTGTAAGGCCACGGCAATCACTGGCCGGTACAACTAACGTCATGAGCCAGGCACTCCAGAACCTCCTCGAGCTGCTCGACATCGAGCAGCTCGAGGAGGACATCTTCCGCGGCCAGTCCCGCTCCGCCGTCGTCCCGCGCGTCTTCGGCGGGCAGGTCGCGGCGCAGGCGCTGGTCGCCGCCGGGCGGACGGTCCCCGCCGACCGGCTCGCCCACTCCCTGCACGCGTACTTCCTGCGCCCGGGAGACCCCGGCGCGCCGATCGTCTACAGCGTCGACCGCATCCGCGACGGCCGGTCGTTCACGACCCGGCGCGTGGTGGCCGTCCAGCACGGCAAGCCGATCTTCCACCTCTCGGCGTCCTTCCAGACGCACGAGGAGGGCCTCGACCACCAGGCCCCCATGCCGCCCGCCCCGGACCCGGAGACCCTGCCCACCTCCCAGGAGCGGCTGCGCGGCTACGACCACCTGGACCCGGCGGTCGTGGAGAAGTTCATCGAGGCCCGCGAGGCGATCGACCTGCGCTACGTGGACGAGCCGCCGTACGGGAGGTTCGGCGAGCCGCGCGAGCCGCACAGCCAGGTGTGGTTCCGGGCCAACGGCAAGCTCGACGACGACCCCCTGCTCCATGTCGTCCTCGCCACCTACGTCTCCGACATGACCCTCCTGGACGCGGTGCTGCTCGCGCACGGGCGCGGCGGCTGGGCCGTCGGGGACGTCGTCGGGGCGTCCCTGGACCACGCGATGTGGTTCCACCGGCCCTTCCGGGCCGACGAATGGCTGCTGTACGACCAGGAATCGCCGTCCGCGCACGGCGGCCGCGGCCTCGGCCAGGCCCGCATCTACACCCAGGACGGACAGCTCGCCATCTCCGTCATCCAGGAGGGCGTGGTCCGCGTCCCGCGGTGACCCGCACACAGCTGTTGAAGGCTGAACGCATGTGGCGCGCAGCGGAGTTGAGGATCCGGACGCGGACCGCGTGCCCGGCCGGGGGACGGGTGCGTCCGGGGTCCCTCCCGGGGGCCGGGAAACACATGGTCGCCCGAAGTGACGAGTGGCGCATGGGGTACTAGGCTTTTCGAGTGAAAGCCGCAGCGCGCGGCTTGCCAGGTCGACGAGGCCCCGCACCCGACGGGCCTCAGCCGCGGAGCCCGATGGTGCGACCACGCACCGGTGGCCGCAGGTGTCGACATCGTTGGCATCCACCGTGCCGCTCAACACACTGCGGCGACATCTGAAGACCGCGCCGCATCTTCCCCCCTGGTCGCGGCGTCGGCCATCACCTCGCGCCCCTCTCCGGGAGCCGCGGGAGACGATGGAGATGGAAGGTATAACCCATGCGATCACAGCGCACGAGGCGTCTTGTCGCGATGTCCGCAGCCGGGGTGCTGCTGGCCGGCGGAGCCGCGATCGGCACGGCCGGCACAGCCTTCGCGGGCTCGTCCCACGACGACCACGGTTCCTACAGCAGCAACTGTGACGACCACGGCTGGTGGGGCGACGACGACGGCGGCGACGGCGGCTATGGCGGAGACCACGGCGGCTATGACAACGGCGGCTACGGCGGAGACCACGGCGGCTATGACAACGGCGGCTACGGCGGTGACCACGGCGGTGGCGGTGGCTACGGCGGCGGCGGTGACCACGGCGGTGGCGGTGGCTACGGCGGCGGTGACCACGGCGGTGGCGGTGGCTACGGCGGCGGTGGCGGAGGAGGCCACTGATCCGACGAGCTGAGAGTGAGGTGCGGCCCTGCCGGCAGGGCCGCACCGCGTGTGCGGGGGAGGCCGTCGGCGCCTTATGCCAGGCCGGCCTCTGCCAGCAGATACGCCGTCATCGGGTCGTAGTGGCGCGGGCTCACCACATGGTCGTCGAGCGGCACCGCCACCTGGACGGTGCCCTCGGACTCGGCGAGGAACAGCGCGGGGTCGTTGCAGTCGGCGTACCCCACGGAGTCGACGCCGTGCTGTCCGGCGTACCCGGCCCAGCCGTGGTCGGCGACCACCAGGTCCGGCAGCGGCCGCCCCGCGCGCTCAAGTCCGGTCAGGACGGCCCGCATCGGCTCACCGGAGTGTGTGTGCCACAGCGTCGCGCCGTGCTCCAGGACGGCCACGTCCGCGAACTGCATGACGTATCCCTCGTCCGTCTGCAGCCCGTCCGGGATGACCACGATCTCGCAGCCTGCGGCACGCAGCGCGGCGGCCGTGGCCCGGTGCACGTCCAGCAGACCGCCCGGGTGGCCGGTCGCGAACAGCACCCGCTGCTGCCCGTCGGCCGCCTTGCGCAGCCGGAGCGCGAGGCGCTCCAGCGCGTCCAGGGTCAGCTCGGGGTCGATGGTGTCCTGCCCGTACCGGTACTCGGGATCGTCGTTGACACCCACCCGTTCGGCCATGACCGCGAGCACGTCCTGCTCGTCCGACCACCGGTCGCCCAGCTCCAGACCGAACCAGTAGTGGCGGTCGCCGTTGGCCAGCTTGCGGTAGTGGGAGAGGTTGTTCTCGCGGGGTGTGGCGACGTCCCCCGCGATACGGGTCCTCACCAGGTGGTCGACGAGCTGGGCGCGGCTGGGTGTCCCGGATATCGGCATGCCTCCCATTGTGGGGGCAGCGCACAGGGCGCGTCCTCGGCATGCCGCACCCTGGGACGTGGCTCACTCACCCCTGGCGCAGCGCGAACCACAGCTCCATCCGTACGTCCGGGTCGTCCAGGTCTGCCTCCAGCAGGGCCGCGCACCGGGCGATCCGCTGCCGGACGGTGTTGCGGTGCACGTCCAGCGCCACCGCCGTGCGGTCCCAACTGCCGTGCAGGGACAGCCACGAGCGGAGGGTCTCGGCGAGCGCGGGCTGCGCGGCGAGCGGGGCGAGCAGCGCCCGGGCGTGGGCCTCGGCGTCCGCCCGGGGCACCAGGTCCTCCAGGCCCGGCCGGGCGCCGTGCCGGACCAGCGGGCTGCGGGTGGCGCGGGCGCGGGCCAGGGCGCGGGCCGCCTGGGTGTCGGCGGCCGGCCACTCCCGCGGGCCGACGGCCGCGCTGACCCCGAGGGTCCAGCCAGGCTGCGGGACCGGCTCGCGCTCGGCGGGCACCAGCACCCGTACGACGTCCCGGGCGAGGTCGACCAGCGGCGACCCCAGCGCGGCGCCCAGCGCGGAGGCGGCCACGGCATCCGGCGCCTGGGCCTCCGGCCGGGCGTGCACGACGACCCACCGCCCTTCTCCCACGAGCGGCGCCACCTCCTCCGGCGCCGAACCGAGCAACAGCCGTACGAGCGCGGAGGACCGGGCGGCACCGGCACCGCTGTGGTGCTCGCCGGTGAGCAGGGAGAGCAGCACGGAGGCGACGGAGGCGATGGTGTGGTCCCCGGGTTCCCGGCGCGAACCGGCCACACCGAGTACGAACCCCTCCCCGGCGCCGAGCGCGTAGGCGGCGAGATGGGTGTCGCCGTGGGTGTCGGTGGCGGAGGTGGGGACCGGGCGGGTGGCCGTGGCCGGCCGGGCCGTTGCCGGGTCGGTGGCCGAGGGCGGGGCGGTGGCGCGGTCGACGGGGTGCAGGCCCGCCGACGGGCGGGAGCCCACGGGTGCGTCGGCCTCCGCTCCGCCGCTCGTACGGCGGCCGGCCGGCCTGCCGGCGCCGCCCGCCGCCGAGTCGGCCGTGCCTTCGGCGGTGGGGCCACCGGTGCCGGTGCTACCCGCGGTCGCCCCAGGGGGCGGTACCGGCTCGAGGGCACTCGGCGGGCGGACCACCCCGGCCAGTGCCGCCAGCGCCTCGCGGGCCCCCTGCGCCGGCTCCCGGCCCGCCGCCGCGATCTCGGTGCCGTCGGGGCCGTAGAGGATCGCGTGGCCGTGCAGGCGGCCGGCCAGCTGGCGCAGTACCGAGGGCACCGGATCGGGGCGGGAGGCGGCGGCCGCGAGGCTCTGCTGGGCCTCGGTGACCCGGCGCAGCTCGGCCAGGCGCGCCTGTGCCATCAGCTGCCAGACCGCGCGGGCCACACCCGAGAAGGTCGTCTGCGGCGGGACCTCCAGGAGCGGCAGGCCGTAAGCGTCACAGGCGGCGACCAGGGCGCGCGGGACCGTGTCGTGCACGGGCGCCAGACCGAAGCCGAGGGCCGCCCCGCCCGCGGCCACGATCCGCGAGACGTAGCCGTCGAAGTAGTCCGCCAGGCTCTGGGCTCCGCCCGAGGACGGGGGACCCCCGTCCGGTCCCGCCGCCTCCGGGACGTGCACCCCGGCCGTGAGCAGCAGCTCGCCGCCGAGCAGGTAGGGGTACGGGTCGGCCATCTCCGAGGTGTGCGCCCAGTGGATCACGGTGTCCCGGTCCGAGGGCCCCGCGATCTGGCGAAGCGCGAGATCCTCACGGGCCAGCAGGGCCGAGAGCGGTACCGGTGGGGTCGGTGGGACGGCTGGGGTGATCGACTCCGGCATGGTGTGCATTCCCTCCACCCTGCCCCGTTCGTATGGATGAAACGTACACTTCGCAGTCGCTTTCCGGCCACCTAGTGTCAAGTCAGCACGGCAGCCGCGGGTACGGGCGGATGTCCCCGCGATCCGCTGCCTGCACCTTCACCCCCCATGTATCAGCACGACACGCCACCGACAGTGCGCGAAGGAGGGCCCCACATGGCCGTTGACTACACAGTGATCGTCCTCTACTTGGCCGGCATGCTGGCCATGGGCTGGTGGGGCATGCGCCGCGCCAAGTCCAAGAGCGAGTTCCTGGTGGCCGGGCGCCGCCTCGGGCCCGCCATGTACTCCGGCACCATGGCCGCGATCGTCCTCGGCGGCGCCTCCACCATCGGCGGCGTCGGCCTCGGCTACCAGTACGGGCTCTCCGGCGCCTGGATGGTCTTCACCATCGGCCTCGGCCTGCTGGCCCTGTCGGTCTTCTTCTCCGCCCGCATCGCCCGCCTGAAGGTCTACACCGTCTCCGAGATGCTGGACCTGCGCTACGGCGGCCGCGCCGGTGTCATCTCCGGTGTGGTCATGTGGGCGTACACCCTGATGCTCGCCGTCACCTCGACCATCGCCTACGCCACCATCTTCGACGTGCTCTTCGACATGAACCGCACGGTCGCGATCGTTCTCGGCGGCTCGATCGTCGTCGCGTACTCGGCGCTCGGCGGCATGTGGTCCATCACGCTGACCGACATGGTGCAGTTCGTCGTCAAGACCGTCGGTGTGCTGCTCCTGCTCCTGCCCATCGCGGTGGTCAAGGCCGGCGGCTTCTCCGAGATGAAGGCCAAGCTGCCCACGTCGTACTTCGACCCGCTGGGCATAGGCGGCGAGACGATCTTCACGTACGTGCTGATCTACACCTTCGGCATGCTGATCGGCCAGGACATCTGGCAGCGCGTGTTCACCGCCCGCAGCGACAGGACCGCGAAGTGGGGCGGCACGGTGGCCGGGACCTACTGTCTGGCCTACGCCCTCGCCGGCGCCGTCATCGGTACGGCCGCCAAGGTCCTCTACCCCAAGCTCGGCAGCCCCGACGACGCCTTCGCGACCATCGTCAAGGACGAGCTGCCCGTGGGCGTCCGCGGCCTGGTGCTGGCCGCCGCCCTCGCCGCCGTGATGTCCACGTCCTCCGGTGCCCTGATCGCCTGCGCCACGGTCGCCAACAACGACATCTGGTCCCGGCTGCGCGGCGCGGTGCGCCCTGACGGCGAAGCGCACGACGAGGTCAAGGGCAACCGCGCCTTCATCCTGATCATGGGTGTCGCGGTGATCGGCACCGCGATCGCGCTCAACAACGTCGTCGAGGCCCTGACGGTCGCCTACAACCTCCTGGTCGGCGGCCTGCTCGTCCCGATCCTCGGCGGCCTGCTGTGGAAGCGCGGCACCGTGCAGGGGGCGCTGGCCTCCGTGACCGTCGGCGGCCTCGCCGTGATCGGCCTGATGGCGGGCTACGGCATCCTCGCCAACGAGCCCGTCTACTACGGCCTGCTCGCCTCCCTCGCCGCCTACGTCGCCGTCTCCCTGGCGACCAGGCCCACCGACGAGGCCGTCCTCACCACCTGGCGCGAGCGCCTGGCCGGACGATCTCCCGAACTCGCGTCCGAACCGGTCCCGGCTCACCAGTAGAGTCGTATGAAAAGCAGTACATGCGCGATGAAGCGCAAGAAAGAAGGCATTTCATCATGAGCAGCAACGAGACGCCCCGCGGCCCCGTCGACTCCTCCCGCATCCCGCGGTACGCCGGCCCCGCGACCTTCGCCCGGTTGCCCCGCCTCGACGAGGTCGGCACCGCCGACGTCGCCGTCGTGGGCGTGCCGTTCGACTCCGGCGTCTCGTACCGGCCGGGCGCCCGCTTCGGCGGCAACGCCATCCGCGAGGCGTCCCGGCTGCTGCGCCCGTACAACCCGGCGCAGGACGCCTCCCCCTTCGCCCTCGCCCAGGTCGCGGACGGCGGCGACATCGCCGTGAACCCGTTCAACATCAACGAGGCGGTCGACACCATCGAGGCCGCGGCCGACGAGCTGCTCGGCACCGGCGCCCGCCTGATGACCCTGGGCGGCGACCACACCATCGCCCTGCCCCTGCTCCGCTCGGTCGCGAAGAAGCACGGCCCGGTGGCCCTGCTCCACTTCGACGCGCACCTGGACACCTGGGACACCTACTTCGGCGCCGAGTACACCCACGGCACCCCGTTCCGCCGCGCGGTGGAGGAGGGCATCCTCGACACCGAGGCGCTCTCCCACGTCGGCACCCGCGGCCCGCTGTACGGCAAGCAGGACCTGACCGACGACGAGAAGATGGGCTTCGGCATCGTCACCTCCGCGGACATCTACCGCCGCGGCGCCGACGAGGTCGCCGACCAGCTGCGCCAGCGCATCGGCGACCGCCCGCTGTACATCTCCATCGACATCGACTGCCTGGACCCGGCCCACGCGCCCGGCACCGGCACCCCGGAGGCGGGCGGCATGACCTCCCGCGAGCTGCTGGAGATCCTGCGCGGGCTGGCGTCGTGCAACCTGGTCTCGGCGGACGTCGTCGAGGTGGCCCCCGCGTACGACCACGCGGAGATCACGTCGGTGGCGGCCTCCCACACGGCGTACGAACTGACCACCATCATGAGCCGCCAGATCGCGGCGGCGCGGAAGGACGCGTAAGCGCAGTGACTCACGACCACGACCTGGTACTCCGCCCGACGGCGGCACAGATCTCGACCGCTCTGAACCCGCCCCCCGGGCGCAACGGCGGAGACCTGGTCGTGGAGACGCTGGCCGGGCTCGGCGCGACGACGGTCTTCGGGCTGCCCGGCCAGCACGCGCTGGGCATGTTCGACGCCCTGCGCCGCTCGTCCCTGCGGTATGTGGGCCTGCGGGTGGAGAACAACGCGGGCTTCGCGGCGGACGCGTACGGCCGCGTCACCGGCGAGGCGGCCCCGCTGCTGCTCTCGACCGGCCCGGGCGCGCTGACCTCACTGGCCGCGCTGCAGGAGGCCTCCGCCGCCTCCGCCCCCATCCTGGCGATCAGCAGCCAGATCCCGACGCCGGGCCTGGGCGGCGGCCGCCACGGCTACCTGCACGAACTCCCGGACCAGGCGGCCTCGTTCCGGGGTGTGGTGAAGTCGGTCCACACGGTCCGCACCCAGTCCCAGATCCCCTCGGCCATCGCGGCGGCCTGGCAGTCGGCGCTGACCGCCCCGCACGGTCCGGTGTGGGTGGAGATCCCGCAGGACGTGCTGCTCGCCGAGACCGCCCTGCCGGTGGTGACGGCGATGGACGCGACTCCGGAGGACCTGGTCCCGCGCCCCGAACTGACGGCGGTGGCCGCGGACCTGCTGTCCCGCGCCGCCCGCCCGGCGATCATCGCGGGCGGCGGAGTCGTACGCTCGGACGCCTCGGGGAAGCTGAAGGCGCTGGCGGAGAAGCTGGACGCCCCCGTGGTCACCACCTTCGGCGGCAAGGGTGCCTTCCCCTGGAACCACCCCCTCTCCCTCCAGTCCTGGCTGGAGGACCGCCACACGACGGACTTCCTGGAGGACGCGGACGTCCTGCTGGTGGTCGGCTCGGGCCTCGGCGAACTCTCCTCGAACTACCACACGTTCAAGCCCCGGGGCCGGGTCGTCCAGATCGAGGCGGACCTCGGCAAGCTGGAGTCCAACCATCCGGCCCTCGGCATCCACGCGGACGCCCGGCTGGCTCTCCAGGCCCTGCTGGAGACGGTGGAGGAGCGCACAGACGCGTCGGCGCCGGAGCGCGTACGCGAGGTGCTCTCCCGGGTCACCTCCCGCATCGCCGCCCAGGAACTGACCCTGGAACAGGACGTGTTGGCATCGGTCCGGCGCGCCCTCCCCGCCGACTCCCCGTCCTTCTGGGACATGACGATCCTGGCCTACTGGGCATGGTCGGCCTTCGACGCGCAGGGCCCGAACACCATGCACTCCGCACAGGGCGCCGGTGGCCTCGGCTACGGCTTCCCGGCGGCGCTCGGCGCGGCCGCCGCGGACCCCGGCCGGCCGGTCCTGGCGGTCTCGGGCGACGGCGGAGCCCTGTACTCGATCGCCGAGCTGGCCACGGCGAGGCAGTACGACCTCCCCGTGACCTGGCTGATCGTCGACGACGGCGGCTACGGCATCCTCCGCGAGTACATGACCGACGCCTTCGGTGAGGCGACGGCCACGGAACTGACCCGCCCCGACTACGTCGCCCTCGCCGAGTCCTTCGGCGTCCCCGGGGTCCGCACGACCCCGGAGGCCCTGGAGGAGGACCTGACGAAGGCACTCGCGTCCCCCGGCCCCTCGGTCGTCGTACTCCCCGCCGTACTGCGGATGTTCGCGCCCACGCACCTGGGCTAGGGCGCCTGCGGCCCAGCCGGAGTTCTCCCGGACCAGCAACCCGGGGCCATCCGGCGTCACGACCGGGACCCACGCCTCGTCGACCTCGGCGAGGCGGGTCTCGTCGAGGGCCAGCGGGGTGGGGGACAGGCCGTCCCGGTCGGCGGAGCCGTAGATGTAGACCACCCCGGTCTCCGCCGCCACGATGAGGAACGCCCAGCCCTGGTGTGTGCCGGTGCCGTCCGGGTCGAGGAAGATGTGCCGCCGGTCGTCGTCCACTTCAGCCACAGGGCGCCTTCACTCGTCGTAGATCTCTCCGGTGGCCGCGTCGAGGACCGTGTTCATCGGGTCGCAGCTCTCGCCGTTCTTGCCGGGCTTGCAGTGCGTGTCCACGACGCTCACGGACCACACCGCGCGCCAGGGCCCCTGCCAGCCCTTGGCGCGTTCGGTCCTCAGCTCGTCGGCGTGGATCTTCAGATGGTCGAGATCGGCGCCGTTCCTCTTCCACTCCTTGGCGGCGATCTGCTCGGCCTGCTTCGCCGAGAGCAGCCGGGCCGGAAGGTCCAGGTGCCTGGGGCCGAAGTCGGCCAGCAGCTGGGAGACGCGGCCCGAGCGGTTGATCTGCACGTCGAGGATGCGCGGCATCGCCACCCCGCGCTCCTTGAACCGCCATGACGTGCGCCAGCCGAACTCGGCCTTCCGGCCGACGGGTTGCGTCGCGTGGAAGGAGGCCGCACCGGCCCAGGGGTAGTGGGCCTGCATGTAGGAGCGGGCGATGCGGTACGCGTCCTGGGCGTCGTGGGGCGTGCCCGCGCCGGGGACCGGGAAGCTCGCCGGCGTCGGCGGCTCGGATTCCTCGAAGCTCACGTTCAGCCGGCGTCCGCCGGGCCACATCAGCTCCGCGGGGTACGCGCCGGCGATCTGTATGGACATCCAGCCGTTGAAGCCGTCGAGGCCGGGGCTGACGCGCACGTCGCCGACGTGGTACCGGTCGCCGAAGGCCGCACGGATGACGTGCTCGGCGGTCTCCCGCTCGTCGCCGTGCGCGTCACGCACGCTGGAACCGTCCACGTGGTTCACGGTGACCGCGGTCCGGAAGACGACCGCTCCCGCCACGGCGCACACCACGGCCACGATCAGCGTGGGCGTGGCCCATGCACGCCAGGCGACCCGGCCTCGCACCAGCAGCAGCCCCGCAGCCACGCCCAGGACGCCGCCACCGGCGTTCATCTCCACGTCGGCGCTGTCGCAGATACCGCTCGCGAACGGAGCGAGTGTCTGGGTGAGTTCGATGAGACAGGGCAGCGCGAGGACACCGACGAGCACGGGAAGCGGACGCCGCAGTGCCAGGACACCGAACAGGCCGAGCGGGACGAACATCGCCAGGTTCCACAGGCCCTGCGTGGTGTACAGCGGCTCGGTGATCTCGTGGTTGATCACGCACTCGGCGTGTCCCGCCGCGCCGCCGCGCAAGGCGAGGGTGACGCCGAGGACACCGGTCAGACAGAACGCCAGTGGCAGCCACCACACCGCGTGCTCCACTTCGCGGCGACGGGCCACGGCCCACATGGCCATGCCCATGACAGCGGCGACGACGGTGAGTCCGGCAAGGAACCCCATGTCGTCGCCGAAGACAGCTTCGAACAACTTGCTCTTCCCCCGTGAAGCGCCACCGGTCCCGCCGGTGGCGCGCGCTCCGACGACCTGGTCAGGGTGTCGGGCGTCGAATTGACCAGAGTTTCGAAATCGACCCTACCTTGCGGTAGTTGTCGCCGAAGCGCCTGAGCGAGGGGGGCGGGCCGGTGGGCCCGGGATCAGCAGGCGCCCGGGCCCACCCCGTCGATGCGGCCGCCGAAGTCTCCGTAGTACTGGGAGCGCCAGTCGCCGTTGAAGACGTCCCGCTTCTCGGTCGGGTCCCAGTTGATGAAGCAGGCCCGGGTGGAGGCGACGAAGGAGCCCACGTTGTCATGGAGGTTGGGCGGCATGTCGCGGTAGCCGCTGCGGGCCGTCCACTCCCAGTAGTCCCCGCCGAAGCCCTCCCCGCTCCAGAAGCACACCGAGCCGTCGGGGCAGGAGGGCGCGGCGGCCTGGGCCGCGGCGGTCTGGGTGGGCAGGAGGAGGGCGGTCAGGGCGAGAGCGGCGGCCAGGGACCAGGAGCGAAACTTCACGAGCCTCTCCAGAAAAGGGAGTTGGGATACCTCGGCGGTCGTGCCGAGCTGTCGCCATGCTCCTGTTCCGGAACGGGGACACGCCCGGGCCCAAGATCGGCATCACTGGTGTGGGCGAACAAATAGAACTATTGACACTGTACGTTTTTCCGGCTCGGTCGAACGGCGGGGGGGGGGGGGGGGGGGGGGGGGGGGGGGGGGGGAGGGGGGGGGGGGGGGGGGGGGGTGGGTTGGGCGGTTCAGGACGTAGGGGA